>NZ_JBQFOU010000007.1:0-274577 GCF_056533845.1 Ruegeria sp. F5
TTCCGGTACCCATCCTTCCCTATTATAGCACGAGAATCGCCGCCATGGGCGGTCGCGCTGCGGCAAACCTACCTCCAATTTATGAGACCAGCCTCCGGTTAACTTGTACACGAGCGGCCGGAGAGACTGCCAAGCAGTCGCTCACAGCGCGCACGTTGGAAGTCCGCTCCGAGCCCTAGACCCACTTTTCGGAATGGGACGTAGCCTATTTCCGGATTTCCATCATAAACTTGCCAGACACATGGATGCTGATAATCTCAATGGGTCCTGTAGCTGATGTCAAAACCTTATGTGGCGTATTAGCTGGAATGACCAAGATATCGCCTTCGTTCACAACTGCCTCTTCGTCTCCAACAGTAACCTTGGCTTGCCCCTGACGTACCAGATACACTTCATCGTAGGGATGTTTGTGCGATGGCGGTCCTTTCCCGGATTCGGTCACTTCATAAAAAAGAAATGAAATACCCGTACCGGCGTTGTGCCCTTCGAGTTTTCCGTTCCAACCTTCGCCTGAGGCCCAATCAGTCCGCCGAAAAATGTTCATCGTAAAAACCTACTCCGCTGAAAGATGTACCTTACTTTCAAATACAGTTTACTTCCGAATTGTCCGCAAAGTACTAATCCGTCACGACTTAACGAGTGACCGCTCCGAGCCCATATTTACCGATTCTCAAATTTCTGAATACTCTGATACCCGTTGTCGAATGATTTGAATGATGATGGAGCGCGGTCCAAATGACGGACAATCAAGTAGTTTTCCGAACCGCAAAGCGTGAAGATTTGAGCGTCATTGTATCTCTGATTGCTGACGATGGTCTTGGGAGAGGGCGTGAAAGTGAAATAGTCGGACCAGATTATCTGGCGGCATTCGAAGCGATTACCATAGACCACAACCAGATGATGGCGGTTGCAGAGATCAATGGCGAAGTCATCGGCTATATGCAGATTAGCTTTATACCGGGGCTGTCAAGAAAAGGCGCATGGCGCGGACAAATAGAAAGTGTGCGTATCTCATCAGATTTGCGTGGACGCGGTATTGGACGTCTGTTTTTCCAGTGGGCCATTGAACAATGTGAAGAGCGCAAATGCAGTCTTGTACAGCTAACTACAGACAAACGGCGGGACGATGCATTGCGCTTTTATGAGGCATTGGGTTTTGTGCCAAGTCATAATGGGATGAAACTTCAACTCGGATGAAAGCCCGGTTTGTCCTGCATAGCAGTCGCTTGCACCGACCGCGATGATTGGCCGCTCCGAGCCCAATGTGGTCGCTCGAGAAACGGGCAGCTTGTCCCAGTGGACGCTAAACGGCCCGCGCCGCCTTATCTGGGATGATCGCCGACGCGGGCCAAAGTCTGGACACGGGAATGTCCAGACTATCTGAACAGCGTGTTCAGATGCGCATTATGGCTAGATTTGTATGAATGCAATTCACAACACTAGCCACAAAATGTAAGCAGGTGTTGGACCATGTTGTCCTGGCTTTGGAAACGGTCTGAAAGACTGAATACAAGAACAAACGCCAATTGCGCGACAATTGTAACTTTACACGCGTAAAAAACTTGAAATGTTGCATTTTGGATTCAAGTATTCGAATGCGTGGCAATCTTGTATTACCTCTGTTGCCCACGCATCCACCAGACCTGTCTGGTTACCTCCCGGAGACGTAAGTGAGTGGCGTCGCCGGGAGGTATTTTGCTTTTATTGGGTCGGGCCGGCCTGGAGTTCTTGTACTTTGGAGGCATTGTTAGTGAACGACAGGGAAGTCCGCGAAGCAGACATGCCCAAAATCTCAGATGCCACTTGCAGCGAACCCTAAATGGACAACTGGATACGGCCCGCTTCTCATCCACTTTTGGGAGGTCTCTTTATCCATTACTTCGACGGGTCTTCCAAGTTAGCCACCGCCTGGAGATGCTTAAGGTAAGCTGCAAGCTGCACCAGCTCTTCTTCACTAAGTTTGATTGTCCACATCATTGGCGTGGCCATAATTGCGATCCTGATTTCCTCCGCAGATTTTCCTTGAATGCTCCTTTCCGCCATGAAGGACTTGCCTTCTTCCTCAGCCGTTCCATCGGCTGCGTGGCATCGCCTGCAGCCAACTCTATGGGTTTCAGCTTCGTATAGTGCTTTCCCAGCTGCGGTTTGTGGATCAAGTTCCTGGCCAAAGACGTTCGACGGTAAAGCGAACGCCATAGAAAAAATGCTATGCGCATAGGGAAATCGAGCATCCAACATCTCCTCCCAATCCTCTCATGGTAGCACATTTCATTTTTGAAAGCATCGAACGGCGGTTTTTTCCCTCGCAACTTCTGTTGGTGGTGTTTTTCCTGGCCGCATGCCCGACAGACGTTGGCGGACGATTGCTCTGAACCCATCCTAGCTATTTCAGTTTTATGCTGTGTGCGCCCGCAGTGTTAGACATGCTGTACGAGCCTAAAACCCTGTCTCGCGAAGCGACATGAGAACCAACCATTTGATCCTGATACAGCTAAGTTGGTCGGAGCAGTATAGAGATCAACGAAATAGCCAGACCATCACTTTGAGAGCGGGGATTGTACAGCGTTGATTAAGAGTAGAGGCATTAGGCCGATTTTATGGCGCGTTTAAGGTGACAGCGACTATTGGGAAGGAAATCCGACCAAACGATGTTGTGGACGGAGCGGCCCTTCTAAATCTACTGTTATCTTGTTTCGACGATGCTGGGGCGGGCTGTGGCGACATTTGTATTGATCCATGGAGCGTGGCAGGGGGGATGGTGTTGGGTACGCGTAGCCAATATTTTACGCGGGTTGGGTCACAACGTTTTCACCCCGACACTGACAGGCCTGGGCGAGCGCGCTCATCTCGTGAGTGACGAAACCGATCTTGCCTTGCATATCGAGGATGTTCTGGCGGTAATCGCGTGCGAGGAACTCTCCGACATTGTTTTATGCGGTCACAGCTATGGCGGCATGGTTGTTACCGGTGTCGCAGACAGGGTGCCTGACCTTATTCATTCGCTTGTGTATCTCGATGCGCTTGTGCCGAGCGATGGGCAGACGGCCTTGGACGTATTGCCTGCGGAGATCGCGGCAGGGCTTCGAGCTGGTGCCGTCGATGGCAAAGTTGCGCCAGGCCCGGCGGAGGCTTTTTCGGTGAACGGAGCAGACTGTGCGTGGGTGGATCGTCGGAGTGTCGCGCAACCGCTCAAGACATTTGAGCAACCGATGCAATTGGTAAGCGGCGGAGCGGAGATGATAAAGCGGACCTACATCTATGCCACTGGCTGGAGTCCAGGGTTAGGCCGACCGTTTTTCGAGCGGTATCAGCATCAGTCGGGGTGGAAGGTGGTTTCGGTGCCATGCGGGCACTACGTAATGGTTGATAGGCCTGACGACCTAGTCGGAATGCTAACGTCCACAGTTTAAGTATTATTGCCGACTCCTAAGCGAACATGCGGACAGCGAAACCACCCTCACAGGAGTGGTTTCGGCCTTAAGCCCAATATGACCAGTAATGAAACAATCACTTGCGGCGGATTGTGCAGCGACTACACGCACATCACGACAAGACCGATTGGTTGTAACTTCGCCTAGGATCGTTTGTTACTTGGATGGCCAAGCTTATCAAAAATTTGGTTGTCTCGGCTCATATGATCTCCGGCATCGTTATGCCCCCACCTAGATTTAATTTTGTTGAGCCCGCTTTCGCACTGTTCTGCCAATGGGCGCATTTCTAACTCATTGGAAATCTCCAAGGCACGCTCAAAGCATTTCATCCCGTCATATTCTTCACCGGCGCCTGAATTGCTTAAAACTTCACCCATAACAAACAAACCAAAAGCTTCGTGACCACGTTCACCACGGCTGCGCGCTATATCGAGTGCGCGACCGAGACGTTTGGATGCGTCTTCGATACGCCCAGCTTTAAGGTATCCGAAGGCAAGCTGGGAAAACACCAATGACTTAAACAAACCAAGCCCAATGTCATCATACAAATGGCAAGCCTGTTCGAGCCTAGCCAGACCTTTCTCTACCTCTCCAGCCAAGATTTCAGCAAAACCAAAAAAACCGTTCGTGAAAGGGGATAAGTAAGTAAGCCCCCACGTGTCGATGGTTGAACTCGCGTTGCCAAGAGTTGCAAGCGCAGCAGCGATCTCTCCCCGTACAATCTGAAAATAGCCAATATCGTAACCAATATGCGCGCGGTTGAAAGGGTTGTCTTGAAGGTTCGCGAGCGCGACGGCTTGCTCTGCGTGGTGCGAAGAATGTTCAAATTCGCCACGCTCGGCATAAGACCATACCAGCCAAGACCGGGCGATAATCGCAGGTGCAAAAGGCAGTCCGCACTTTTCAAGCGCAGCATCACCAGGCAGATTTGAAACGACACGTTCGAAGTATCTCTCGGCTGTGCGCAGTTCACCGGAGGTTACGAATGTACAACCAAGGTAGAAATCAGCCGCAACTTCTAGCGACCGATCACCAGAATTCCGAGCAATGTCTCGCCCGCGTTCAGCGGCCGCCTTGGATTCCGCCGAACGTCCGACTTGCCACAAACTTGCTCCACGATAAACAGAAACCCAACCGAGACGCACATCGTCTTGCAAGGTCAGCGACAACTTCTCAGCCTCGTCTAGTGGCTCCAATATAGCGGCAAATTGGCCCAGCGCCCACAGAACATTCCGAAGCGCAAATTTCGTATCGATTGCTGCTCTCGCGGTTTCAGCGTCCAGTTCAATTTTTTTACGAGCGTCAAGTGCCCTACGAAACTGGCCTGCCGCTTCGCGCAGCGCCGAGCGATTAACCGCGTCTTCGCCTGCTCTGCGAAACTCCCGGAAAGCACGCGGCCAATCTTCGCCATGAAAAGCGTGATGCGCCACGATTCCTGCGGCCTCGTCGGCTCTGCTATCACTTTTGCTTTCAAGTAAATCGGCAAATGCTGAGTGTAGCTCTTGGCGTCGACTTTTTAGTAGGGTCGAATAGGCGGCATCTTGGACGAGGGCGTGCTTGAACATGTAGCTTGCCGTTGGCGGAACGCCCCTGCGGAGTATTAATCCCGAGTCAACGAGCTTCTCAAGCGCCTGCAAGCAATCCAAGTCTACTTCTCTCGACAAGTCCACAATATCTTCGTGCTCGAACTCCCGTCCAATAACGGACCCAATCTGAGCAATCGACTTTGCCGACCCAAGCCTATCGAGGCGTGCTGAAAGAGATGTGTGAAGAGTGGCGGGAACAACATCCCCACTACTCAACCCCGCCTCTTGAAATGCCTTGGTCAGTTCCTCAATGTAGAGCGGCACGCCATCGGCGCGCTTAACAATTTGCGCGGCCGCTTCCTCACTCACGTCTCCCCCAGAAACGGAGTTTAGAATCCGCAAAGATTGCCGACGACCGACCCGACTAAGGACAATCTCACGCCAATAGCCGCAGTCGCTCCAATTAGGTTGAAACTCCGGTCGGTACGTTAGCAATAGCATGATTGGTGCTTTGGTGGCCTCAGAAATCATGTCTTGCAGCAGTTCAAGAGTCGACGGATCGGCCCAATGGATGTCTTCGATAACTATGATGATCGGGTGCTGCGCGCTCATACGAAGTACTTGATCTATCAGGCACCTAATTATCGCGCGGCGCAACTGCACCGGAGGGAGATTCGGGTCATCGTAGCGACCTTCAGTTTCAACCCTTAAAAGCGACGCGATCAGAGGTACGCTTTCGACCAACGGGACATCCGTCAGCCCCAGTATGATCTCTAGTTTTTCAAGTTGTGCCGCTACCGTGTCCTGTTCTGCGATCCCGGCAGCTCTCCGCATTCCAGTGATCAATGGAAAAAAGGCATCGTTGGTGTGATGAGGAGAGCATTGATAACGATAGCCGAAACGCCTGTCTCCAGAGATTTCGCGCCGCATTTCTTCTACCAGTCGCGACTTGCCGATGCCCGGATCTCCGGTTAAAGAAACCACCTGACCGGATCCTGCTTTTGCTTTCTGCCATGCATCACGAATACTTTGCAGATCCGCAGCTCGGCCAACCAATGGTGTGGACCCTTGGAACCTAGATGCTTCAAAACGCGTCTCGACCGTTGTTTCTGCGCCTACGCGCCAAGCTTGAACAGGCTCGTCAAACCCTTTCAATTCATGCTGACCAATGTCTTCCACTTCGAAGCGGCGCCCCAAGAGTTGGCGGGTTAGTGGGCCAACAACAATTTCGTTTGGCCGCGCCAAACGTTGAAGCCTGTCAGCCAAACCCGGCGTTGCACCGATAATTGCGGCGTCATCATTCATGACGTCGCCTACTATCGTGCCAATAACGACTTCCCCACTTGCTGCACCAGCGCGAGCTTGGAGTTGTCGTCCGTCTTGCGATTGAATTTCCCGTATCGCAGCAAAGGCGTCTTTTGCTGCCCTAACTGCTCGCTCGGCTTCGTCTTCATGCGCTTCGGGCCACCCAAAGTACGCCAAAACACCATCGCCGAGAAACTTGGCAACATAGCCTTGATACCGAAGAACAGCTGAGACGACTGCCGACTGGTATTTTGTGACCAAGTTTCGCATCTCTTCAGGATCTAGCTGTCTGGAGAGAACAACGGAGTCCACAATATCAACGAAAAGTACAGTGAGCAGCCGACGTTCCGGTGCTGCATTGTCAATCGCGCCTTTCTTTACGGGCGTTATCGCTGGCGAAACCGCTGCAAGCAGGCGACGCCGGTGCCCAAGGCTGAAACCAAGCTCTTTCAAATCCTCATCATTCAAATGGCGCAGAGTCTCAAGGTCGACGTCGTTTTCTTCCAACAACGAAGCATAACTTTCTAATCCAAGGCGGCTCAGCCAGACACGCAACCGTTGCTCCACGTTGCCCCCCTCGCAAGTTTTTCAGGTTTATTCTAGCACAACGCACGGAAAATTTCTTTCGCATTCACTATGAGCGCTCTGCGGACGCTGGCTCGACCGCCGAGCAATAGTGTGCTGCGTTTACGTCAAAGAAGACATACTATTTCATATTGAATTGAGCTTAAGTAGTTCATTGAGTTGAGGAGTAAGTATGTCGACACCAGAAGATAGGTTAGAAAAATTAGGTTTAAAACTGCCGCAGCCTACCAAGCTGCCCAAGGGCTTGGTCCTGCCATTTGATTTTGTGAACATCAGAGGAAATCGTCTCCTTTTTTCGGGGCACCCCAAAAGCGCAGTAGATGGCAGTCTGAGCGGCCCATTCGGAACAGTAGGGGCTGATTTAACAACAGAACAAGCATATAGAGAAGCTCGCGAAGTGGCGCTGACTGTGCTCGCGAATATCAAGACGGAAATCGGCGAATTGTCGCGAATAACAGGATGGCTCCGTGTTTTCGGAATGGTAACTTCTGCACCGGGATATTCGGAGCAGCATGTTGTTGTGAATGGCTTCAGCGACCTTGTGATCGAAATTTTCGGTCAAGATATAGGCCGTCATGCTCGCTCTGCGATTGGTGTGTCTGGGTTACCTCTTGGGTTTGCAATGGAAATAGAGGGAGAAGTATTAATCGCCACCTAATTTCCAAGGTCAGTTTTGTCCGCTGAGCAGATGTTCGGTTAGACTGAGTGAACGTCTGCTCCGAGCCCAAGGTGGTCTTTGCGATTTTTCGTGCGCGCGCCCGCCGCATGAAAATTGCTGCATTTACGAAGTTGCGGACGCTGCTGTGCGGCGGGCAAACTGGTCATCGATGTTTGGCGCAGCGAAGCTGGACCAGACGTTTCACAGGCCGCGGACACGGTCGACGTTCATTCGAGGTTGCAACTGGTCGACAAGCGACGAGTACGTCGCATTGCCTTCTTCATTCTTCAAGCCATAAAGTGTAACGAATTGGTAGCTTGTACATCGAGTCTTCTTCTCATTTTCAGGCTGTTGTTCAAAGCCTCAGGGTCGAAGAGAGACCTTCAAGTATCAACGCGGTTTCGCAAAGCAGTGTATTTTTGGTACATTCAATGCACCAGTAACGCTTGCGAATTGAATTTTGGGTCTGTGAGCCAACGATGCGAAGCACTATTGCAGCTTTCATATGCATTCTCGGGTTTGCGGCGCCGCTTGCTGTGCATGCTTGCGTGGTTTGTGCTGAACTGCCGGAGGCATCCATTTCTGATCAAATTCTGGCTGCAGAAGTCGTTGTATTTGCAGGTCCAGCACTAGAAAATCCATTCGAGTATTCGACTCGACGCGTCTTTAAGGGGAGCGACCAAAAGCTTAGTAACGCACCCAATATTCCATTTCTCATAGACAGCGTTACACGGCGGGCATTCCGGGCTGATCCAACGACAACGGTTCTGCTGACATATGGACCAGAATTCAACGACAAGGCTGGGCGCGATTCTTCGCGGGCTTGGCGCCGCATCTTTGTTATGAATTCGGATAGAAGCGAGTTTCTTGAAAAACTAAAAACCAATGGTGGGCTTTGGCGTTTGGGAGAAACTGACAACGCCGCACGCGTTTCGTTCTTTTCTGACTATTTTTGGCACCCGGATCAAGTTCTGCATGACATGGCCATGGTGGAAATCGGGCGGGTAGATTATGCATATTTGCGCCCGGTTGGCGGCAGGGTTTCAACCAGCCAGATCTTGGAAGAGTTGCATAACTTGAACCGCTTTGCCTACTGGCCCGTTGCTATTCGACTATTGGGACTACAAACCGATCCACAGGCACGTTCTATTGCCCGCTCGCACTTTGCCAGATCCTTGAGATCCGGTGGTTTGCATTCTCATGAGTGGGCGCTCGCCGGCATAGAGGCGGACAGGCTACATGCGATCAACGCAATTGGCCTCGCGCTCCAGGACCGCAGGAAGACGCGGGATGACAAGAAGGCTCTGGTTCGGGCATTGTCCGACGCTGGTTCGTCGCAAACGCAGTTCCAGGATGAGATCATACGGGTTTTTGCAGATGTTCTGGATAGAGATCCAGAATTGACCCTGCAAATCGCTGTTGCAGCCCGAAATTGGGGCAAAACTGCGCTGCACCAAAAGTTTGAGGCCTTGGTTGAGCATGAAGAAACGGACCCCGCAACGCAGTTTTTTCTAAACATGGTTCTACAGGACGAAATCGCACCCGAATAAGTCGAGTTTGGACATGTTTTGCGACAGTAAATTCCAATTGGCGGGCCTTGTTTTCGGACCCCTCGCCCATACGATTAGTCATCGCCTATGACTACGCCGAGGCCTGGAATTCGCCGCCGAAAAGCTCGTGTTGGAAAGGAATTGCGTAACACGATGGCTTAATGAACATCGTCGGAGAAAACTATTTAACTGAAATTGAAACCTTATGATATAAACAAAATCGAATATTAGCGGGCCGACAAGAGCCCTGTTTCGAACCGTATTGTTGATTTGGGAGGTCAATATGTACCGGGTTTCCACCCTTGTTCTCTCGCTGGCGATTGCGCCAGCTTCCGCTTTTTCAGACGCCGTACCAAGCGAAGAGGCAGCTGAAAGCTTGTTCCTGGAACAACCCTACTCCCCATATGCACAACGCAGTTTTCCAGAGCGGCCCTTATGGGGTGATACCCATCTTCACACGGGGCTTTCTCTGGACGCGGGCGCTTTTGGAAACACGTTGCTGCCAGACGATGCGTGGCGCTTTGCAAAGGGTGAACAGGTCATCTCCTCGACAGGCCAACCCGTCAGACTGGGGCGACCATTGGACTGGATGGTCTTGACGGATCACACTGATCTGATGGGGTTCGCTCCGGATCTGCAAGCCGGCAAGCCAGGCGTTATTTCCGACCCAAAAGGTCTGGAGTGGTACGAAGGGTATAAAGCTGGCGGTGAAGAAGCCGGAAAGACCGCCTTTGATATCATTACAAATTTCTCTCAAATGACCTTGCCGGAAATCCTGCTTGAGTCCTACAGCCCTGGTGCGGACGCCTTTGCGTTTACCTGGGAACACATTGTTCTCGCGGCCGAGCGGCACAACGACCCTGGGAATTTTACAGCCTTTATCGGGTTCGAGTGGACCTCTGTCCCGAAGGGGTTTAACCTTCACCGGAACGTTATGTTGCGGGACGGGCCGATCAGAGCGCTTCAGATGGTCCCCCCAGTCACGCAACCGCCTTACGGCGACACAGACCCAAAATCGCTTTATGCTTGGCTTGAAGAGTATCAGGAGAAGACCGGCGGTCGTGCTGTCGCCTTTGCCCATAACGGAAACTTGTCAAATGGATGGATGTTTCCAACTGAAGACACATACCACGGCGGTGAGGTGGACGAAGAATACGTAGCTGCGCGCGCTAAATGGGAACCGCACTATGAAGTTACGCAGATCAAGGGCGACGGCGAAGCGCACCCGTTCCTGAGCCCGGATGATGAATTTGCAGACTACGAAAACTGGGACGTCGGCAATCTCGATATCACCGAGCTCAAGACAGAGGATATGCTGGCCGGAGAATACGCTAGAGAAGCGCTGAAACGCGGCTTGATGCTGGAAGAAAAGTTCGGCGTGAACCCCTACAAGTTCGGCATGGGTGGCGCTACGGACAGCCATACATCGTTGGCGACGGCTGAAGAGGACAACTTTTTTGGCAAGTCGGTCAGCGTTGAGCCATCGGCCTCTCGTATCAAGCACCCATTCATCGCCAACGATCTTGGTGAAATACCCGGCGATCTTCTGGTCGCGTCTGGGTACACAGCTGTTTGGGCGACCGAGAACACTCGCGCGGCGATCTTCGACGCATTCAAGCGGCGCGAAACCTACGCGACGACCGGACCTCGGATCGGGTTGAGGTTCTTTGGCGGATGGGACTTTAGCGATGCAGACGTAGAAACCCGGTTCCTTGCAGATGTTGGCTATACCAAAGGTGTTCCCATGGGGTCGGATTTGCGCCCCCGCGAAGGTGATGGGGCACCGTCCTTCCTGATTGCTGCCCTGCGCGACCCGGTTGGGGCAAATCTAGACCGCGTTCAGGTTGTGAAGGGATGGCTCGACTCGGACGGTGGCTTGCAGGAAAAAGTTTACGATGTCGCGTGGTCAGATGACCGCGTGGCTGACGAAAATGGCAAGCTTCCAGCTGTAGGAAACACCGTAGATCTGGAGACAGCAAGTTGGACCAACACAATCGGCACCGCCGAGTTGGTGAAGGTTTGGTCCGACCCGGATTTCGACCCCAACGCAAGGGCGTTTTACTACGTTCGGGCAATCGAAATCCCAACTCCTCGTTGGGTTCTCTATGACAAGCTGAGGTTCGGTGCAGAGTTGCCGCAGGATGCCGTTCTAACGCACCAGGAGCGCGCGTATTCCTCCCCGATTTGGTACACCCCCGCGGAGTAACATGATTTAGGTATGGACTTAGACAGCGAGACGGTGAACTCACCTCGGGGCAGTCACCATAGGTATGAAGATTGCGTGGTGTGGGACCCTTTGCAAAAAACAACTGAAATGAGAGCTCAAGCTCGGGTTTTGCAGGAGCCCTCATGAGAATTCTGAAAGAACCTCTGTGCCATTTCTTTTTGATTGGGACGGCTATTTTCATTTGGTTCCATATTGTTGCGCCGGAGAACGAGACGGTCGAGACTTTGGAAGTCATCACGGTGGACGAGGACGACGTCGCCCGTTTGGCAGATCAGTTTGAAGCCAGGTGGAACCGTCGACCAAGAGATGCCGAACTAATAGCCTTGGTCGACGCGTCAATTCGTGAAGAGGTTCTGGTCAGAGAAGCAAGAAAACTTGGCCTGGATCGCGGAGATACCGTGATCAGGTCTCGGCTGAGTCAGAAAATGGACTTTCTGACAGAAGCAATAGCCACGTCAATGATTCCGGAGGATGAAGAGCTAGAGGCGTTTCTCAATCAAAACCCCGCAAGGTATGCAACGCCTGACAAGGTGGCGTTTACCCAGATTTTCCTGGGTGAAGACCCCAGCGAGGCCCAAATTGAGGCAGCACTGGCCGCACTGAGAGGAGGGCAAGATGCTACAGATTTAGCCGCTTCAACACTGTTGCCTGCTTCAATGCCATTAACCGCGACCAGAGTAATTGACTCGGTCTTTGGCACTGGCTTTTCAAAAGGTCTCAGAGAGGTTGAAACAGGTCTTTGGGCAGGGCCGATCCAATCGGGCTACGGTGTACATCTTGTTCAAGTGCGCACCTTTGAGCCTAGCCGTACACCGCCTTTGTCCGAAATTCACAGTGATGTCTTGGGCGACTGGCGTCGCGCCGCGAGCGAAGAACTGGTCCAGGCGCAATACGATAGCTTGGTCCAAAACTACGAGATTGTAAGCCCCGATTCATCAGGTCCCGCCGAATGAGATGGCTGATCTGCCTTTTGGTTTTTGTGCTGTACGCTTGGCCCGCAGCCAAGGCAAATGCCCACGCACTTGATCCCGGATACTTGGAGATACGTCAAATCTCCCCTGGCACCTGGAGCGTCCACTGGCGAAAGCCTGATGTGAATGGCCAGCCAATGGCTATTGACGCGGTGTTGCCAGAAGAGTGTACGCCGATTCGCGGGCCTTCTCCAATCTCAGACGGTCGAGCATGGGTTTCATCTTGGATCGTCGAGTGCCACGCGGATATCACGGGGCGGCCGATCGTAATTGACGGCTTGGAGGCTCAAAAGAACGACGTATTGGTTCGATTGCACCCACTAAACGTTGAGCCGACCACGCTCCGCTTCACGCCTGAGATGGCCGTCCAGAACATACCTTCTGAGCAGACGACATGGTCAGTTTTTGCTGCTTATGCCTTATTGGGTTTCGAGCACATACTGGAAGGCTGGGATCACCTTCTGTTCGTTTTTGCGCTTTTCATTCTGGTGCGCGAACCCTGGAGACTGGTCGGCGCTGTGACGGCCTTCACACTCGCACATTCCTTCACTCTGGCGCTGGCGACGTTTGGTGTCTTGAATGTTCCTGGTCCGCCGGTCGAGGCCGTCATCGCGCTGTCCATCGTTTTTCTGGCCACGGAGATTGTGAAGGATGAAGAAGGTCGGTTCCGGCTTTCGAAACAAAAGCCCTGGATCGTATGTTTTGGATTTGGGCTATTGCATGGCCTTGGCTTCGCAGGTGCCTTGGCTGACATTGGTCTGCCCGAGAATGATATTCCAGCAGCCTTGCTTGCATTTAACCTTGGTGTTGAAGCCGGACAATTGAGTTTTATTGGAGCATTGGCTCTGTTGCTTGCAATCTGGCGGCTGATGGCACGCCCGATCAGCCAAAATGCGACAGTGATTGCCGCATATGGCATCGGTTCAGTGTCGATGTACTGGCTAATTGAGCGCATAAGCGGCTTTTGATTGATTGGCAGATGTGCTCATTATTGTTTACCGATTGGGTGACCGGCAAACTCCGCGCCGTCCAATTACTGCTGACTTGTGCTAAATCGCAATGATCAACGTGCGGCGCTTGCAAGCGGATGCTGCATCAGCAATAGCCGCGTGAGCAAAAGGTGGGGTTGTCCGGATAGTGTTGAAGAAGTCGACGTTTGTTAAGCGTCTTTGGGTGCCCACATTCACGATGGGCGTCGGACCACCGCAACCCATTGCAATTGATGAAAATAATCCCACCCAGAACACGTCGGTCGTCAACCCTGGGCTTGCCATGGCTCTTCGGAAAGTAAGGCTGGAGAGCTTCATCTGTTCGTAAGTCTGCCAGAATAGATTGTTTGTGTTACACCTCTGAGCCTCAGGGGTTCGAAGTATGCGACCGGGACAGCGGCAACAATTTTTGGATCCAGAACCTAAGGCAATATGGGGAAATCGTTTGATTTCGACCGCGTCCTCTCTCAGCTGATGTTTCGACCGCACTGCTACTTTAATTGCAGGATATCCGGAATGCACAGCTTCCGCTGTGCTGGCATTTGATCCGCACCGTCCGAACGCTTGAGCCGTTTTGGCCCTTCCTTTACCTTGACGTTCGGCTTAGTCAGCGGGCCTTTTAACGTGACCGGCCACGGGCTGCGCGAAAGCGGCTTACCGATCTTGCGCGGTTGCAGGTTTAGGTCCACGGCCTTTTCGGCTATGTTAACACCGCCAAAGACGACAACCTGCACCTGATCCGTTTCCAATGCGGTTTGCTTGGTCGTAATGTTGCCGTTGGAAATGCTAAGGGGTGCCCGTATACATGCGATTGGGGCAACCTTCTGCTTTTCCTTGGAAAAAACCCAAGGCAAAACGCCCAGCCCCGCCAGATCCAACAACTGCGTTTCGATTGACCCGTCGCGCATAGAAACCGTGGCACTGCCGCTCATGGTACTGGTAAAGTGTTTGGCGGAATTGGTTCCTCCGGTCACCGAAAAATCCGCATAGATCGTTCCACTTGCACCCTTTTTGAAGTTCAGGTTGTGAAGGATGTCGTCCAACTGCCAACCACCGGCCTTGCCGGAAAGGGTCAGCAGATGCGCCTCATCAGAAAGATCCATCTGCCCACTTACCTCGAACTGGGCCCCGCCATATTCAAATGCCAGCGGACCGGCGCGGAGCTCGTTTTCGTCGAGCGTCAGTTCGCTTTGCAAGCTGCTGACGCCTTTGGCGCCTTCGATGTGCCGAAGGTCAATATCAACATCGACATCAATACCCGACAGAAGAACGGAACGTCCGATGGGTTTCAGCGTCATATCCCTCAATGCGCCGGGTTCATCGGCTTCGGCGCTGGCGTCTTCGACATCCTGCGCTGCACTGCCAAGCTTTCTCAACTGCGCTGCGGCATGAACGATATCCCGAAGTTGATCGATCTTAATCAGGTCACTTTCAATCGTGCCCCGCAGCACAGGATCGCTTGTCGCGTCATCAAGATCTGCCTTTACGAGCAGTACGGACTCGGCGAGTTCGACGCTGGCGTTTGCGTTCCAATCGGTGCCTTCACTCACCAATTCGATCCCAAAGCGCGCGCTCCCGGTTTCAACGGTGTCCAGCGACAATGCAGACATCAGGTCTGCACCGGATGGAACATCAACATCGATTGCCAGATCCAGGTTTTCGAACTTGAGGACATTCTTGACCGTGCCGTGGACCTCAAGGGACCAGACATCCGTTTCGCTCGTCTTGCCATCAAGGTTGGTCAGTGAAAGTTGATTAATGTCCCCGTTCAAATGAAAGTCACCCGAAAACCGGCCAAGCTGATCGTCTGGCCCCATGAGTTCGGGCGAAATCAAGCTGCTGGCGGGAATATCCATCAGACCTTCGGCTGATACACCTTGCAATTGCAGCGCGTCATCAACTGATCCATTCAAAATGACAAACGGATCAGCCGGGTTCCCGATCCGCAGATTGATGTTTCCGATCCGCAATGCATCGTCCGGTGTTCTGGAAAGTTCCGAAAATTTGACCGGCGGCGGCCCTTCACCGGCGGTGTCCAATGTGAACCCGTTGGTTTTAATGACCATTTGCCGCTGAGGCACCTGCCCCGGCACGCTGTCCATAACCATATCAACCGCAATAAGCTTGAGGTCATAGCGAGATGCCGCGGGGGCCGGTTCCGCATCTTCGGGGTAAAGTCGAATGCGGGTTGTCAGCGACACATCTGCGGGGTTCCCCAACTCTCCGATTTGGCCCGTCAGCGAAAGGCTCTGCCCGCTATCCAATTCAACCAATACGCTCAGATCATCAATCCGGGCGACGCCATCGGCCGATTTGAAGGTCGCCGCCACATTGCCCGACCCTTCCAGCACGCGATTAAGTTTGAGTACGTCCTGAAGCTGTCCAAGTTCTGCAATCTCCACAGCCGCCCTAACCTGTAACCCGTTCTCTTGGGGGATCTGTTCAGCCGCAATCGATATCTGTTCGAAGTCCATCGCCATCTGAAACGGGTCTTCCGCTGGGAATGACCCATTCAGGTCAAACGGCTCGCCATTTAGCGAACCTGTCCCAACGGCAGACGCGGTGCTCGTTCCCTCATCACGCGCCAGCACCAGATCCTTAAGCTGAAGATTCAGATCAAGTCCGTTCAGGCCGTTCTGGTACAGAATGGTGACGTCGGTCAGGTCAACTCGACTATCCGCCAGAATTCCGCCGACAGAGGGTTTCTGAGAATTCTCAGGCTTTTCGGTTTCCACTGTAGAAAGCGACTGCCAGTTCTCATTTCCGTCTTTGTCGGTGATCAGGTTCAGGTGAACACCCGATATGGCAAGGTTGCTGAGCGACAGCTTGCTGTTCCAAAGATCGCGGGCAGAGATTTCGAACTCAATCGCGTCGATAGCCGCCAAATTCGCGTCAGCTCCAGACGAACCGGGAAGCACCAGCCCCGCCGCCGAGACCTGCAGTTGCCGACCAAGGCCCAAACGCACCTCGTCCTCTACCAAGACGTCCTGACCAAGTTTTTTGGAGATCAGGTTTTCAACGAAACCGGTCCTAAGCGAAGAGAACAGCGCCGAGGACAGGAACAGCCAAGCCGCCAAAACAGCAACAACCGCGATCGCGCAGCAAATCAAAACGCCTTTGAAAATCAAACGCACGTTCTACTCCTTTGGTTTCGATGCACTGTGTGGTTGGGCCAATTCCACGTGCGACACTTGAATACGCGGCTCTGCTGACGCCCTGAGCACTGGGTGCACCTGAGGGATAAGTTGCCAATTTCCAGTAACTTAATCAAACAGGAATCAACTTCGGTCCGCGTGAACACCTGCGCTGTCGTGATGCCGTGCAGCCCAGTACAAAAAAACGGGAACACCCGCCCTTTTGGGATTTTTTGAAAACGAACAGTCATTTTATGCGCAATCTTTCTGACGGTTCTGACGACGAACCCGTCCCGGTTTCTCATATCATCAAATTAATGATATATACGATTTCCAATATATGAGAGACCAATGAACTCACTGACAAGAATTACGCGGGGAATAGGTGTCGCCTTTCGGGACGGCCGGGTCAAAAGCCTGCTTGCTTTCACACTTGGAATGATCCTCTGGGCATCTGTTTTCTATCACTATGTTGAAGGCTGGAGTTGGCTGGATTCCATCTACTTTTCTGTCGTGACAATCTCGACCGTAGGATTTGGTGATTTTTCCCCTCAGACTGCAGCGGGGAAGATCTTTACGATGGCCTACATCATCGTGGGTCTGGGCATCTTTGTGGCTGCGGCGACGACAATCGCAAACACGATCCTGTCTCAGGACGACGAATAGTCACCCACAAAAGCGCCAAAGGAAACAAGCGCAGCAAGGTCGCCTGAAGGTTGGGTTCTAAGTGATTGAGCAAATCGCCGTCCAAGGCGGTGCAAAGGTCCAAACTACGGCCAAAGCCCGGAACTCACAAAAGATATTCATATTAAGTTTTTTGAGTGTATTGTTAACATAGTAACGGAGGGATGGAATGGAAAAGACACAGGACGCCAAGATCGTCGACCTCGCGATACGTTTGCTCTTTCTCGGGCTATTCCTTTACAGCGCATTGGTAATGGTCGCCCCGCTGGCGAGTGTGGTGATCTGGGCCACGATCCTTTGTGTGGCGCTTTATCCAGTATTCGATTGGCTGCAGTCCAAGCTGGGCGGACGAAAGTCGCTTGCCGCAACGATACTGGTTTTGCTGGGCCTTTTGTTGACCTTGGGACCGATTGCCACTGCGGTGTCGGGGGCTGCTGAACTTGGGTCCGAGTTTGCCGAACAGGCTGACGGCGGCGAATTGGAGATTCCACCTGCCCCGGACAGCATCAAGGACTTGCCCCTGGTCGGAGAAAGAATTGCCGAGGTCTGGGGAATGTTTGAAAGGAATCTGGATGGTGCGCTTGCAAAATACGGGGCGCAGATTCTTGAGATCACCAAGTCGTTATTCGGAAAGGTTCTGGGCATCGGAATCGGACTATTGGGACTTGCCCTTTCTGTTTTGATCATGGGGGGTTTGTTCAGCCCCGGCCCGTCGCTGGTGCAAGGTCTTCAGCGCTTTGCCAACCGGGTTTTCGCGCCGCGAGGTGGCGAGTTCGTTACACTAGCGGGTGCGACGATCCGGAATGTGACCAAAGGTGTCATCGGTGTAGCAGCCATTCAAGCCGTGGTTGTCTGGATTTTGCTGGCGCTGTTCGGGATTTCATCCGCTGCGACACTGGCGTTCATCTGCCTGATCCTCTCGATCATCCAGATCGGACCGGGATTGGTTCTGTTACCGGTTATCATTTACGCGTGGAGTTCGATGTCAGGCGGCGCGGCCCTGGTATTTACCATTCTGGCCATTCCTACAACGATAATGGACAGCTTCCTGCGGCCCGTCTTCATCTCAAAAGGCCTAGAAACGCCTATGCTGGTGATCCTGATCGGCGTTCTCGGCGGTATGATGGCCTATGGATTGATCGGCATTTTCATGGGACCAGTTCTATTTGCGGTTTTCTACGAGCTGTTCAAGGTTTGGATCGATGCCACGCCGGAAGGCAATGACGCTGCGGACGGAGCGGCGCAATGAGGAAGACGATATGGGCTACCCTAGCCGTTATTTTGGTTCTTCTCGTCTGGTATCTGGTTGCTGATCGAAAAACGCCATTTACAGGAAATGCCAGGGTCAAGGCCGTGGCAACCCAGATCGTCCCGCAAGTCACCGGAACTGTGATCGAGGTTTTGGTCGAAAATGGTCAGGTCGTATCGGCCGGTGATTTACTGGTTCGGATTGACCCCAGACCCTACGAAATTGATCGCGACAAAGCCGAAGCGGACCTGGAAGCAGCAACACAAGAGGTTGGCGCCTCGTCGGCAGAAGTAAGCGCCGCTCAGGCCAGACTGGCAAGGGCGCAAAGTGATCTGGACACCATGCGCATCCAAACAGAACGCGTTTTTGCACTCGAAAAGAAAGGATTGATTGCCGTCTCGAAAGCAGACGATGCGCGGGGTCAACTGGCCGAATCTGAAGCGAATTTTGAAAACGCCAAAGCAGATCTGAAAAAAGCCAAGCAGAGGCTGGGCAACGAGGGAATTGAAAACCCGAAAATTCAACGCGCGTTGGCAGCGTTGGCGGATGCAGAGCTTAACCTTGAATGGACGGAACTGCGCGCCCCGGCGACGGGTGTGATCTCTAACCTGCTGATCGCACCCGGAACTTATGCCCGGTCCGGGCAGGACCTGCTGACCTTCCTGGATGCGACGGATGTCTGGATCGAGGCGTATTTCACCGAAAACAACCTGGGCCGGGCGTCGGTTGGGTCTCCCGTGGATGTGGTGCTGGACATGCATCCCGGCAAAATTGTTCCTGGCGTCATCGAAAGCTTTAGCGCAGCTGTTTCCCTAAGCGGCGGCGACACACCCGGCCAATTGGCCAGCCCTCCAAGCACCAAAGGATTTCTGCGCGAACCCGAGCGTTTCCCGGTACGTATCGTGCTGCCGGGTTACGAGGCCGGAAGCACCGAGGATGACCTGCGCTTTCAGCTCAACGGACAAGCCGACGTGATCATGTACCTCAGCGACAGTTCTTTGCTGAACGCGGTGGGCCGCGCCTACATTCGCGTGGTTTCGATCCTGTCCTATGCCTACTGAGGATCGGCGCGCAGTACACAGACTCGCGCTGGGTGTAACTGGCGTCTTCGCGCTGGGGCTGTTTCTGGGTTGGCCTCTGGCCGTTGTCGGGGCCGTGTTCTCGGCCCTGTTTCTTCAGGCCCCAGCCGCATTGCCACTGGCGGCCTTCGCGAAGCTGTTTGTCTTCTCGATTGGGATGATGTTCATTTCCTTCCTGCTGTCATCTACCTTCGCGCCCTATCCGGTGGTTTTCCTCATTCTGGTGGCCCTCGGGATTATCCTGTCGTTCATTTGGTCGGTTTCCGGCGCAGGTGTTTTACCCGGAGTCATCGCCCTGATGGGGGCATTGATGATCCCCAACCTTGCGCTGCAATCGCAGGATCTGGCTTTGTTGCTTGTTTTCTGGATACCACTGAACCTGCTGTTTGCAGGGTTCGTTTCGACACTGATGTTTGTGGTGATACCAGCCGCACCCCAGACAGCGGCCGAGAAAAAGGCAGCATCGCCAACAGACTTTGACCCGCATCGCCGGATCGTCAGAATGTCGCTTGTCACGGTTCCATTTGCCTTGGCGTTTTTCGTATCCGGCGCATCGGCGTTGCTGGTTCTGTTCTTTGTGGCACTTCTCAGCCAGCAGCTGGCGGCGATGCCTGCCGCGGGCAAGACCGTGGCCAAGGCAATGCTAACGGCAAACCTGCTTGGTGCGGCAGTGTCGATTCTTTGCTACGAAATTAACGTCATTGCCCCGATTTTTCTGACGCCAATTCTGCTGTGCTTTTTCTTTTGCATATCGCTTGGAGCACTCGGAAAATCTCAGGCTTCGTTCGCTGCGGCGGCCGGCTCGGCCCTGACGACGGTGCTGATTGTCTATGGTGGATCGATTTCTCCGTTTTCGGATGAGGCCGACGTCAAAAGCATCACGCGCGTTCTGCAAGTCGCCAGTGCTGCGATTTTCGTGATCGTTGCATATGTCGTGGTGGATGAGTTTTGGCCTGAAAAGAAACGACAGACGTCGACAAGCACCTGACAGAGTGTTGCCGACCATCCCTGGTCAAACGCGGTAAAGCGCCAACCAAATCAGAAAGTCGATATGCACGAAAACAGTAACGTTGAGAATTGTATCGATAATTGCACCAACGCTTGTTCAATCTTTTGGTTCGGTCACGATACTGACAGATGGATGGGTTTTGAATTTCGGTATCTTGCGGAACTAAAAGGCCCACTCAAATGGACGACCGCTCTGCGGAGATAGTGTTGAAAAAGTCAGAATTTCCTGGCTCTCAGTTTTCCGCAAAAATTCAGAACATGCGAAAAGTCGTGTCGGTTTGCGCTCAACAGGTCATGAGCGCCACATACAGCGCCGCACTGATGATTTGGCCGACCCCCTGGCCGAAATCTCGTGGCGTCGTTCCATGGCCTGCTTTTTCACTGACTTTCGCCAAAAACTGACTTTTCCAACACTACCTCACCATGTTCAACCCAGTTTGCCGAGAAGCAGACAAACAAGCACGATGAACTGGCCGTTGACGAGTTCTCCCATGTGGACTCCTACTACAAGCTCGAGGCCGTAAAGGTGTCGGCAGATGCTGTGGCGGAGTTCTTCAATAAGTGAACCAACAAGGCAGAAGTCTCAGATTAGCCTCTGCCGAATTACCGATAAGTGGACATTGTTCTTCAGCGCAGCATCAATCAGTTTGGGCTCAGCGCTGCCGTTCTCTGCGGTAACCGTGATTGATCGCTCAGATCCCTAAAGCTGACATGTCCGTCATCCAATGAAGTGGTCCAATTGAACCTCCAGTCGTTGGTGGCGGCTAGGCGTTAACAACGAAAGCGCTGAAATTGTCCGAAGCAGAGTGCGACTTCAGCCAGTTAGCTTGCAAACTAAGAACAGCTAGCTATTCCCATTGCGCATGTCACTGTCTTTGATCACCATGCTGTCATGCAGCGTGTAATGATCATTGGACAACCCGGCTCGGGAAAATCGACTCTGGCACGACGTTTAGGGACTTTGACATTCTTGCCAGTTGTCCATATCGACCACATCCACTGGAAATCCGGCTGGGTTGAGAGAGACTGGGCGGAAAAGTCGCTAATGACGCTGGAGGTGATCAAAAAACCGCAGTGGATATTTGAAGGGGGTCACAGTTACACCTGGCCCGAACGCCTGAAGCGGGCGGACACCCTGATTTGGCTCGACATCCCCTTGAGCTTGCGGGCGTGGCGCGTTTTGCGTCGTACTTTCCTTTACTTCGGTCGAACGCGCCCGGACCTTCCCGACGGGTGTCCTGAACAACTCAACTGGGAGTTCTGGTCCTGGATCTGGCGGACCCGCCATACAGGGCGTCAAAACATGCACGCGTTTTTTGAAAGCGCGCCGACAGACAAAATCACCTACCATTTCACCTCTGCACGAGAGGTGAACAGCTTTCTTACAAACCTTGGCGAAGCCCTGGCGATTGGCAACTTGGGTATTCCACACCGCTGATGCCCATTGGCCATCTGGCGAGATTGCCTCTTCGCTTATTTTGATCTCTGAACAGCATAGTGTTCGCCCCCACCACTCATCTGCGCAGCCCCGCCCCGTCGACCACGCTGAGGGCGGTTTCGATTTGTTCACAGAGATCCTCACTGGTCCTGATACTGGCCTCCAGGTCGGCAATTTCGTCCGGATCAGTTTCGTCGATCAATGCTTGGCGCAGCTCATTGATAGACGCCTTTATTTCAGGAAGCCTGCTGCGCCAATAATCGAGCTCTTCCTTCTCTTCCCGGGTCATCGGGCCAACTATACGGACTACTCCGGTTCTGAAGTCGATTTTGATGTGATCCGGATGCGGAACAGGCTCCGGTTGACCAGTTACGCCCATTTCCGCTCTCCGGCGTAACTCCTTTTCCCACTCGATCTTGTAGGTGAGCGCCTTGTCCAGATGCTCATCGTGCAAAAGCTTCCGGGAGCTTTCCACCTCGGCCAGGAGTTGAGAGAACAATCGTTGAGCGCGATGCTGTCCCTTCGCTGCATTAACCGCCAAAGACCGCATGACGGCCTGCACCATTGGGATGGTCACATCGCGATGACCATCCCGCACGGTGATATCACGATAGGCCTCATCAAGAATAATATCCTTCATCCGCTCTTCATGAAGTCCGGGACGCTTGTTCTTGGCCCCCTTCGGACGGCCCCTGGGATTGCCGGACTGGCCCGGTTTGAACCGAGTTGCCTTTGGTGGCTTTGCATAGCCAACTTCATAATCTGCATCAGGACGGACCGCTGGCAGTTTTTGAGTTACCTGCTTCATTCTGCGGCCTCCAGTGACGGAGCATTCGAGGGCGGGACCCACCCACAGAGAATTTGTTGTGCGTCATCCTTGGCATAGACTTCCCAACGCGCCAGGATGCGATCACAATAAACTTCGTCGAACTCGCACAGATAGGCGCGGCGACCCGTTTTCTCTGCGGCAATCAAAGTGGAACCTGAACCGCCAAACACGTCTAGGACGATGTCACCGCGTCCTGATACATCCCGGATGGCATCCGCGATCATTTGAACCGGCTTAACGGTGGGATGCAGAGCCAGTTCCTCCATGCGCCCTGCCCGCATCGTATTAACCCCGCGATACTCCCAAACATTTGTGCGGTACCGACCATGCTGCCCCAGCTCGAATGTATTGGTATGAGTGCCCGAGCCGTTCTTGAAGACGAAGATCAGTTCATGGCGAGATCGGTAGAAGGTGCCCATTCCTCCGTTGTCCTTGACCCAGACAATCAGGTTCTTGAGCTCGTTATAAACCCCCTGCCCCGCCTCGATCATCTCACCCATGTGGCGCCAGTCCATACAGACAAAATGGATAGACCCATCAACACTGCGATCTGCTAAGTTGCGGAAGGCGTCCGTGAGGAATTGCGTGAACTCTCGCGTCGACATCTCACCTGCGGCCATCGCAAATTCTCGATGCTGTGTTTTGCCGGAATTGCCGACATGTCCGTCGATCGGAACATTGTAAGGTGGATCCGTAAAGACCATCTTGGCCTCTGCACCATCCATAAGAGCGTCAATGACTACGCCGTCCAACGCGTCACCGCAGATCAACCGGTGACGACCGAGCTGCCAGATGTCCCCTGGACGCACGCGCGCTGGCGCTTCTTCAGGAACTGCTTCGTCTTCCGGATTGCCAGGCTCTTCCGGCGCGACAGCTTCCATCAGACCGTCGATCTCGGGGATCGAAAATCCGGTCAGCCCGATATCGAAGTCCAGATCATCGGACATAAGCGCACCGAGTTCTGCAGCAAGCAGATCCTCATCCCAACCGGCATTAAGGGCCAGCTTGTTGTCCGCCAGCACATAGGCGCGTTTTTCCTGATCCGTCATGTGATCAAGCCGCAAACACGGAACCTCGCGAAGACCCAACGTCTGGGCGGCTTCAACACGACCATGCCCGGCCAGGATCACTCTGTGTTCATCGATCAGCACTGGGTTGGTGAAGCCAAACCTCTCAATGCTGTCGGCAATCTGACCAACCTGCTTCTTCGAATGTGTCCGGGCATTGCGGGCCCAGGGTTTGAGATCGCGGATCGCGATCTGAATGATGTTCTGCGTGGTCATTGCGACCCCCCATTTTGCTGCTCGCCGAGAATCATATTCATCGGCCTCTATCGTAAGATTTATCTAACATCTAGCAAAATGTAAAGCGAGGGCGTATGGTGCTGTTCGACATATCGAACGGGAGAATTAAATGGACATCGGAGAGCGGCTGTTCAGTCTGCGCCAGAAAAGTGGCGAGTCATTGCAAGATGTCGCCGACAAAGTGGGTGTTTCCAAGCCTCACATATGGGAATTGGAGAAAGGTCGTAGTCGGAACCCATCCTTTGAATTAGTTCGTAAGCTAGCGAACCATTATGGCGTCAGCATTGATGTTCTTACTGGGCACGATGTTGAACCTGGCGCTGGTGACCTACAGATCGAGCGTATTCATCGTGGTTTGAATGATCTAACAGATCGGGACCGCGAGATTGTCGAAGAGATGATCAAGAAGATGAAGCAATCCGCACCACGGTGCGAATGATCGATTTGCCACTGCATAGATTTGACCTCGCGGATCTTCATCACCCTGTCGTATTGGCAAAAACAATTCACAAGCTCACTGGTGACTTCACTTGCGCTATCCCAGTTGAGGCAATCGCATATCAACTTGATGTGGCCGAGGTGCGCCTCGACACATTTGATGGATTTGAAGGGATGTTGCTAACAGATGCTTCTCGCAGCACCGGCTGCATTCTGGCAAATACATCAAAGGGAACCCAGCGAGCGCGTTTCACCCTCGCCCACGAGCTGGGACATTTCCTGATGGAAAAGCACCAGCTTTCTAATTCAACTGGGTTCACCTGTACGAAGCAAGACTTGCGAGAGACTCGTGAGGGGCGCAAGCATGTGCGTCAAGAGACGCAGGCCAACCAATTTGCGATTGAGCTTTTGGCTCCAGATAATCTTGTGAAACCTATCCTGGCCAACGTACCGGACCTTCGCGATGCCCAAAGGCTCCGTAATCACCTCGACATTAGTCTTGAGGCTTGCATCAGACGGATGATATCCCGAAGGCACGAAGAATTGGCTGCGATTTGGACACTGCGTGGTCATGTCCGTTACTTCGTGAAGACTGACGGCTTTCCGTTCATCGCACTGAACAGAGGTGATCGCATTGCGCAAGCCACGCCTGCTTTTCGCGCGATCACGCGCGGTCGCCCTGGGTATACGCAGTTTGTTGACACAGATCCCTACCCATGGACTGGGAATTCAAACCTGGAGCTTCGAGAGCAATCGCGCATCTCAGGCAACGGGTATGCGGTCACACTTCTGTGGGCGGAACTAGTCGAAGACGACGACATTGCCGATGGTCCACCTGAGCTTGGGACGCCACGCTTCCGTTGAATGCCTCGTTCCGTATTAGCTTTTCTGACATCCCTGAGGACCCAAAAAATCCCTTGTTTTCTTGAAGCAAGGTTCCCTGTTCAAGGGAACGAAATTCCCTGTTCTTCAGCAACAGGGAAATCGACTTTAAGGCCTTGAAATAACGTCCGCTACCGGCGCCAGAAGCCGCAGAACCGGCTCAAATCGGGCCGAAATCATGAAATTTCCCTGTAAATTCCCTGTAAAAAGTGATTTCTGCGCGAGACTGGATAGCTCGAGACTGGCCGCACAGCCACCATTCTCCGAAAGAGCAACAAAATAAGGGGAATTCCGCCCCTTCAAGTCGACATGTATCCCATGCCTCCGAAGTTGGGATACAATGCGGGATACACGCTCGCCGCTCCAAGATCGGATTTCGACCCAGGCGTCGCGCTCGCGTCGGCCCCTAGCCGATGAAAGAGAGCACGTGATCCGTCACTTCACGCGGTGCGTCTTCAGGGCTGTAATGGCCGGCCCCCGGCAGGCGCTGAATTCTACCGTTCGGAAACACCGCCTTGAACAGTGGAAGAAAGTGCTTTGCATTCAGCGTCCGGTCTTCTTCCCCCCAGATCGCGAGTGCTGGTTTCGCACTGATCGCCAGTCGGGCCGCCGCGTCCGGTACTTCAAACTTATGTGCCCCGGTCGCAAACCCCTTGGCCCATCCAATCGCGCCGGCAGCTTCTGCCGGTGTTGGGAATGGCGCCCGATAGGCGTTGAGCCAAACATCCGTGACGATTGAGGCGTCTTCGAAACCGTTTAACTTCATTGTGGACAGGATCGTGTAATCAAGCTGGCCCAGAAGCGGTTCCAGAGTGCCGTCATCTTGCGCTTTCAGGATCCACTGAAACCAGGGGGCTTCGCCAGCATTCGCAACCAGCCGGTCAACGAGATCGGCCTGACCGAACGGCGTTGGTCCGTTGACGGAGACAATCCGCTTTATCCGGTCCGGATGGCGGATTGCGAAGCCCATACCCGCCGGTCCGCCAAAGTCATGCATCACAAGGGTCACGTCGCGCAGGTCGAGGGCAAGAGCGACCGCCTCCAAATTGTCGATATGATCCTGCAGCCAATAGGTCCGGTCGCCTGGGGTTGCGCTCTTGCCAAAACCCATATGGTCAACCGCGACGACCCGATGATGGCGCGACCACGTGGCGATCTGGTGCCGGAAAAGATAGCTCCAGGTGGGCTCGCCATGCAGCAGAAGCAGAGTCTCGGGCCCCTCGCCGATATCAACGTAGTGGGCGGCGTAACCGGGCGCGTCGGTGTAGCGTGCGGGAAAAGGCCAAGTGCCGCCAAATGTGGCATTGGCCGGTACTGCAGGTGTCGGGTGGGTCATGTTGGGTTCTCCAAAGCTCGTGGATGGTCGAAGGCCCGCGCTGAACGCGCCCGCCACGGTCAATTGCAGCATTGTGCGGCGTGTGACCTGGTTCTTGTAAGCGGAAGGGTCGCGTATACTCATCACTGCCCCCTTCCGGCGCACATAAGGCATTCGCTATCTGCGTTGAGGCTTCCAGAGCTTTGAGCGGCGATACGCCAGCGACCGTGTAACCGGCGCGCGAATGCTTCGGACGCCTGGTCAGCGGCATCTCGTACAGCGCGATCAATATCGCTCGATTCCAAGCCGATGTCGCACAAACGAAAGCGTTCGAGACCTTCCAGTGCCTGTCGCGTCTTACGAGTTGTCAATGCGTGGAAGCCCGCAACGACAAGGCGTTGAAGCAGGCCGAGTTTTACAGGCGTACCAGACTTTTCTGCGACAGGCCCGCGAAAGACGAAATTTGAAAACAGGTCGTTTTGGCCATGCGCTTGGCGGTTATCGGGTCGCGTTTTTGTCATGGTGTCCTCCTTTCAGTTACAAGGAGGAATTTAATTTGGCGCTCGAAGCCCTACCAATTCGAAGGAAGCGCACGAGTGATCTATTTTTTAGATCGCTTAGTGATGGGTCTCAAAAAGTGATGGGTCTCAAAAACCGGTTTCCGCGAGAGCCTCGGTTAGCCAGTCAGCGAATAGCGACATTGCTCGGGTGAAAGGTCGTCCTTCAGCGCTTACCAGCCAATAGCCGAGGTCTTCGTCTACTGTCTCGGGTTCAGCGAGCCAAGTGAGGCGACCTTCACGCACGAGTGTTTCAACGAGTAACTGACGACCGATTGCCACCCCTCCGCCATCGATTGCGGCCTGGATCACCACATTGTAGTCGTTGAGCGGCATCCGTTTCACGCCCGCAATATCAATTCCCCGCGACTCCGCCCAAGACTGCCATTCCTGCTCCTTGCGGCTCATGAGAAGTTGTTCGTCAGACAGGTCCGTGAGCGTGAAGGTTTGCTCGGAATGTGCAACGGGGGCAATCTTTTCGACATGCAGCAGCCGGGCATCCACGCCCTTCCAAGGGCCGGTTCCAAACCTCACGCCCAGATCAGCCTCGTCGCGCGCAAAGCTGACAATCTCGAGTGTCGGGTCCAGTTCAATGTCAATCCCTGGATGCACATCCGAAAATGAGGCAAGACGCGACATGAGCCACATTGAACAGAAGGACGGCAGCGCCGTGACGCGAAGCGTCTCCCGCCCAGCTTCGGCCCGAAGTTCTGCGGTCGCATCCGTGATCGTACGGAATGCGGCATTGATTTCTACGAGATAACGCTCCCCTTTAGGAGTTAACGAGATGCTGCGGGCATGCCGTGCGAAAAGCGGCGTTCCGAGCATCGTTTCAAGCTGCCGAATGTGATGGCTGACCGTACTTTGCGATATCAGCAATTCATCCGCGGCCTTTCGAAAACTCAAGAGCCTCGCAACGGCTGAAAAAGCACGAAGCGATAGAAGCGGAGGAAGGTTCGGGCTTGAGCGCAAACAGTTTGCCTCGCATATCTCGGGGAGAGTACCACAAAGCAGTACAGCGCGTTATGGTCAAGTCCGCAAGCCCATGCGGTACTTAGCTGCCATCGCCTACGGCCCATTGCCGACATCCAGCGGCAGGTCGCAATGCTGCGGCCGCAGCCCGCATTGCCGCCATTCGCCGCAGGAGCAAAGCCGAACGCAACTCGAAATCACGGTCTGCCTAACAAAGCGGAAGTGGCTGCACATTACCGCGAGGTTCGCTTGAAAGCCATTGCGGCCATCTAAATGACTCCAAGCCCATTCTGGCTTGAAGCGAACAACCCCGATCGTAAAGGTCCCACCTTCTTCGATGTATCGCTCACACCCTCAGCCCATTTAGCGGCGGTGTCGCCCCTAAATACCCAACTTTACTGTTCCTGACTCTTTTGACGAGCCTCCAATGCCATCTCGTCGAGAATACCGAAAGCCACTGGATAAAAATTCTCGAATAATTCGATCACCGCTGCTTCCTCCTCGGGATGATGTATTCCGTCGGCATCAGTAAGCCGCCCCATTCGAAACACGATCTCGGTGCCTTCAGCTACAGGGACTAACTCATAGGTCTCCAAATTAGTGAGACCCTCAATAGACGAATTGTGTAGAATATCCGTCACATAATCGAATGGATGCCAGTCGACGATCAGCATCTGAAAGTGAGCGGCTTCATGAATGCAGTGCAAACGAACGCCGGCCGAAGTGCGCGATGCATCCCCTTCCCGATAGGCGTCTTTCAACATCATCCAGCGCAACTTGAGCCGCGGATCTGTGAGCATTTCCCAAACCACTACCGGTGGCGCGTTTAGTGTGTGCCGGGTTGTGAACACGGCATCCTCGTCGGTAATGCGGACGGGTCCGGCGACTTCCCGGTATCGTTGCCAGGCCGCAGCAAGGTCGTAGACCCGCATCGGCACATCGCCAAAGTGCTCGAATTGAGCGCTATACTGCATGAGGTCAGATTCAATGCCCATTGCCCGGAACGCGTCTTCCGAGAACAGTGCGTAGCTGAGGATACCAGTATCCTCCTTCACATCGGTCTTCGCCATACGATGCACGAGTATGACGTCAGCACCGGAAATATCCTTCATCGGTCCGATCGACAGTTCTTCAAATTTTCCGTGATGCGCAAGGATCTTTAGATCGAGATCGGCTACGTTGCGACACGCGTTGCAGGGGCAAGTCGTGTTTTGCACAATGTTCCGACGGCGTTCGGCGAACGCCCGATAAAGGCTTTCACAAATATTGAGGAAAGTTTCGCCAGAAGGGAATGGCCCACTCGAATACGCGAAAACGGCGTCACCCTCGAGGCCCCGCAACTTCATTGGGTCCTTCAATTCCATCACAATTGCCTCCAGCAAAGAATGGATGATCGGGTTGGCGTGTTCCAACTCTGACCGGGTCAAGTATCCAGTGTAACCGGTGATATCGGCGATGAGCAGATAGCCTGACTGAATAGACATAGTCACAAAGATCCCAATTTCGTGCGTCAATACATATGGTAGACAACGAATTTGTTCCGAGCAACGTAGCTCAGGAACAGGAACTGAATGCCCGGAAATGGCGCCACATCGGCATTAGTTGTTGATGTTTTATCATCTTCTTCTGGCTCGCACCTGCCGTCCGAGACGGCGCAGCATCTGGGTCATCGCTGATGAAAGGGCAATCAATAGTGGCCCATATTTGTCAGTGAACGCGCCAATAGATTTTTGCAAGTGCAGCCCTCTATTCGGACATTCGCCGCCGGTGCGAGATTTTGCAGCTGATGAACTCACACATCGCGCAACAAACCTGCCCTTTAACTCAACCGCAACAACTATCGCCCATCTGAATTGGCGGGCACGGAACGGTGGCATAGGAGCAGTATACGCAGCAGTCGCCCTCGAGTGGCTTCAATATTGTCTCGCACGCGTTGCACTTATAGAACCACTGGCAGGCGTTTGTCGGCATTTCCTCTGTCTCGGCATGTCCGCATTTGGGACACGTCAATGTGCTTTCAAGCACCACGGTTTGTTTTGTCATAGTCTCACATCTGCATAATCAGATAATCGTTGATCCGAGCCTCATTGAACACGATGACCCATGCTAGCCCGATCATAGCTGTGCTTCCGGCAAGCCACCATTTCAGCCGCCCAATTGATCCGCGTCGATGCGATACCGACCAAGACAACGCGACCAGCGCAGTCGATATTGTCAGTACATAAAAACTTGCTGCCGCAATTTTCCCGAATATTGCCAGCCAACTGCCACCCAACCCGAGCAACATCATGGCCATGGGTAGAACACAGCAGGTCGCCACGCCAAGCGCTGAAACCGATCCTAAATAACTGAGGCCAAGGTATTTCTGCATCCTTTTTCTCCACTGGTCTTCACGGCATGGCTTTGCAGTGATGACCCAAGCGGTGTATAAATCCTGTAGCCACTACAGGATCAAGCAGGACAATTTCATATGATTGCGATTGGAGAGGCTTCCCGGCAAAGTGGAGTCGGCATTGAAACCATCCGCTATTATGAACGCGAAGGAGTTGTGCCAAAACCCGAGCGCGCCTCCAACAATCGCCGTCTCTACTCACAACGTGATGTTGGAAGGTTGCGTTTTTTGAGAAAGTGCCGGGATTTAGGATTCCCACTTGCAGACGCGAAGACGCTGCTCGACCTGTCAGAAGGCAGCAGTGCAGACTGCCAAACCGTGAAGGAGATGGCAGAGCGTCATGTCTCCAATGTGCGCCGTAAAATCAAGGAGTTGGCAGTTCTGGAAGCGGCGTTGAATGAACTTACTGCTAACTGCGATAGCGGAAACATATCCTGCCCAATGCTCTCTCAACTGAGGACAACAGATAGCCTCAAAGGCCTCGGTTCCGACTTGCGGCGATGCGGCGCCCGAGGTTGAACACCAGAGACGAACATCAACCCGAACTCCTGTGATAACCTGACGGCACCAGCAAAAACTCGGGTGTAAACAATGTCGGATATTGATACTGTAAAAGCACTCGACGCGGCAATCATCGCAGGGATCAATGCAAAGGACGCAAGTCGGGCGACGGCACCCTATGCTGAAGATGGTGCGGCCATGCCGCCGGGAGCGCCGATCATGACGGGTCACGCAGCCATTCGGCAGTATTGGCAGGCAGCCATTGATGGTGGCCTGAGCGATGTTGTGGCCAATCTGACCGACGCCCATGTCGCCGGAGATTGCGCCGTTACCACTGGAACCCTGACGGGTTCTATGGGAGGGCAGGAACTTACAGGAAAGTATGTTCTGTACTTCCGAAAAGGCGACGACGGTTGGAAGGTTCAGCGCGACATCTGGAACTTCGACGCCTGAAGTTTGGGGAATGGTCCAACGGTCAAATCCGCTGTTTCGTGCCGTAATCCACTTCGTGGGCCAGATAGACCTGTCGCCCGACTTCAAGCCGCACGGTGCTATTTGGACTGGCTGAGTTGCTTATTCATATCCGCAAAAGACACCGCCCAGAATTCCGCCAAAAACGCGGAACATTCCTGCTCGGAAATTTCCGAACGCATGCCATCTGCATCCGTTGCCATACCCATTGTGTAGCGCAGTTCGGTGCCTGTATCTGTTTCTGTCAGATGATAAGTCTCGGGAAAGCTGATATCGGGGCGCGCAGGGTCCAGGATGCGGGTCGAGAAGTACTCAAAGGGTTCCCAATCCGTGACCCGATAAAAGAACTGGGCCATTGCATGCGCGCAATGATAGCCTGACCCCGGGCCAAGACGTCCCAAAGGGTTCTCCATCTTGATGTCGCTGACACTGTTCATCCATTTCAGCTTGTGTTCAGGAACGACGAGGGCCTCCCACACGAGGCACATGGGCGCATCGAAATGGTAGCGCAGGGTCCACACGCCTTCTTCTTCTTCGAGAAAATCGCGCGGGCGATCAGCGCGCATCTTTTCCCATGATTTGGCCAGATTGTAGACCTTCATTCCGACTTCACCAAAATGTTCTATTTCCTGGGAAAACGGCTCCATTATATCGCTGATATCCATGGCTTCTTCCGCCGCTTCGCTAAACAAGGCGTAGCTGTGAATGCCGGTGCGCTCGGCAACTTCCGTCTTGGTCAATCGGTGAACAAGAATGACATCAGCGCCAGAGATGTCTTTGGTTGGCCCCAGTTGCATTTCATCGAACTGACCGTGATGGGCGATGATCTTGAGGTCCAGACCGCCGACATTGGCGCATGCCCGGCACGGACATGTCGTGTTGGCGATTATATCCTGCCGTCTGAGGGTGAACGCGTTGTAGAGATTTTCGCAAATGGTCAGAAATGTCTCTCCTGACGGGAAATCCTGTCGTGTCGAATAGGCCAGAACGGCATCGCCTTCGGTTTTCCAGAAGTGCAGCGGGTCTCCGACCTGCTCAAGCAGAACGCTCAGAAGGGATTGCAGAATGGGATTGGCATGATCCATTTCCGAAGATGTCAGAAACTGAGTGTGGCCGGTAATGTCGGCAATCAGCAGGTAACCTGTGTGCGTTGTCATTTGGCAGTCCCCCGGTCCAAAGATCGCGTGCGCTCACCATAGATGAAAACATACTTAAACAACAAAAACGGTCGGTTGCGCGAAGTGGTTCCGATCTTCAGCCGCTGTCATCGAACCCTTGGCGTTCACAGCCGAAATTGGAGCGGAGGCATTAACGTTTTACCCAAAGCTACTGAAGTTTCCCATTCGCCTGCCGTGGGCTATGCTGCATCCATGTCGAACGCCTCTGAACGACGGCTGACCGCTATTCTGGCTGCGGATGTGGCAAACTATTCCAAACTCATGGGGGAGGATGAAGCTGCCACATTGACCGCGCTGCGCCGTTTTCGGAACGACATTCTTACTCCGGCAATTGGTGCGCATCGCGGCAGGGTGATAAAAAGCATGGGGGACGGCTGGCTGGTTGAATTTCCCAGCGTGGTCAATGGTATCGAGTGCGCGATGGCTGTCCAAAACGCACTGACCGATGATCCGCGGATCACCTTGAGAATGGGATTGCACAGTGGCGATGTGAGTTTTGCCGATGAAGACGTCTATGGCGACGGCGTCAACGTGGCCGCTCGCCTTCAGAATCTGGCTGAGCCAGGTTCACTGGTGATTTCAGAGACCGCGCGGCGCAGCCTTGATGCCAGGCTTTCGGATCACTTCACCTGTCTGGGTTCCCAGAAACTCAAAAACATCGCAGAGCCTTTGGTCGCCTATGGTTGGGGAATGTCCGCATCAGCCATCCAGAGCTACCTTTTTGCGGTGCCGGAACGGCCTTCGATTGCGGTTCTGGCCTTTGACAATTTATCCGACGACGCGGATCAGACCTTTTTTGCCGAAGGTATCGCCGAAGAGGTCATTTCCGCGCTGTCCCGGTTTCACTGGTTCTTCGTGATCTCTCGAAATACCAGCTTTTCCTACCAGGGCCGCGCCATCGGGACAGAGCAAATCGCCCGCGATCTGGGCGTGCAGTACGTACTTGAGGGCAGCGTTCGAAGGGTCGGCAACAGGGTACGCGTCTCGGTGCAACTGATCGACGCGATTGCAAACTACAATGTCTGGACCGATCGATTTGACGGCGTGATTGAAGACATCTTCGATCTGCAGGACGAGATCACGCAGAAAATTGTGGGCGCTGTTGCACCTGAATACCTGACTTCTGAAATGCAACGCGCAAGGCGCAAGGTGATCCCCCGGATGGATGCCTGGGAATTGTCCGCGCGCGCCCATTGGCATATCTCGCAGTTCACTAAAGCAGACGTAGCCGAAGCCCAGAACCTGCTCATGAAAGCCGTCGAGTTGGACCCGCAAAGCTCATTCGGGCTGGCGGATTTGTCATTTACGCATCTGATGCAATGCGTGAACGGCTGGAGTGTTGATCCTGACGCTTCCAAGGCCGAGGCGGTGAGGCTGGCGCAGCGGGCGGTTTCGATGAACGACCGCGACGCGTATGCCATGGCCCTACTTGGTGCGGCAGATTTGTTTTCAGGCCATCATCAGGACGCCGTAAGAAAGTTGCGGGAGGCCACTGACCTCAACCCCAACGACCCCCATGCCTATGCTTTGCTTGCCAGAGCTCAGGTGTATCTGGGCGACGGCAAGGAAGCGCTCGATAATATCATGGCCGCGATCAGGCTCAGCCCGCGCGATCCTTTGATGGCTTTGTGGTACTCCATTCGCTCACTCTGCGGGTTTGTGGCAGGCCGGCACGAAGAAGCCATCGCGTGGGCCGAGGCGTCAATCCGGGCCCAGCCGAACCGCGGCAGCTCTTATCTTGATCTTGCCGTGAACAATGCCCTTTGCGGCAAGCTGGATGAGGCGCGGCAGGCTGTTCTTGACCTAAAGCGTCTGGACCCCGGCGCCTCGCTCCAGCTGGCAGAACGCACACATCCTTTCGCGCGACCGGAGGATCACGAGTTCTATCAACAGGGTTTGCGCGCAGCGGGTTTGAACCGGTGAACACGGCCCAATCCTGCCGATCCCATGGTTATCGCCGGGCTGCGGTGCGCAGCAGAAGGAACGACCCGGCCCGCCGTCAGGCGATTTCCAATGGCCTCACGGGACCCGGGTGAATGGCGGCTCTATCAACATCAATCCAAAGGCACATGCAGACGGGCCGAAACAGCCTTGTTTTGGTCCCGCATTTCAATTCAACTGAAAACAGTGACTTACCGACGTGCCGGTCTCGTCAGATGGAGAGCGCAGAATGAACCAATCCGACGATCACCCTGTGTCAAAGCCGGTTGGACCAAACCGGGCGCTGGACCGGATCGTCGATGCCATAAACACAATCCCGGAAGGCTTTGCCCTTTATGATTCCGATGATCGTTTGGTTCTGGCGAACGAGACGTATCGGAAGATGCTGTATCCGGGGCACGAAGATCTGGTGAAACCGGGGATGACGTTCGAACAGGTCGTTCGCAAAGCGCTGTCGCTGAACGTGATTGCAGATGCGATCGGACGAGAAGAAGAATGGTTGGCGCAACGGCTGAAACGCCACGAAAACCCCCACGGCACCCAGATGCAAAGCCGGACATCCGGCGGGTGGATCAAGATCAGCGAGCGCAAGACCGGTGACAACGGAACCGTTGCGATCTACAGCGATGTCACCGAACTGAAGAAGGTCGAAGCCCGCAACGCCGAGCTTGCCCAGATCCCCGAGGAAAACCCCAATCCGGTGATGTGTATCAGCAGTGACGGAAAGCTGCTCTTTGCGAATAAGGCCAGCGATCCCATGCTTGATGCCCTGGGTCTGAAAGTCGGGGCGGATGTCACCGAGGACTGGCTGGCCCGTGTCAGGAAGGGATTGCAGGAAGACAAGCGGCAGGACTTTGAATGTCACGCCGATGGCATGGTCTACGCATTACTGCTCTGGCCGGTGCCGGACGCCCGGCACGTCAACCTCTACGGGCGGGACGTCACGCAGCTAAAGCAGGCGGAAATGCGGATGCGCGAATTGGCGCGTATTCCCGAAGAGAATCCCAACCCGGTTTTGCGCATCACCGGTCAGGGCAAACTTGTCTATGCCAACAGGGCAAGCGCGCCCTTGATCAAAGCGCTGCAGCTGAAGGTCGGCGACCGTGTGGGAACAGGTTGGCGCAAACGTGTCGCCAAGGGTTTGCGCGAAGATCAACGGCAGGATTTCGAATATGAGGCCGGTGGTCTGATCTATGCCCTGTTGCTGTGGCCGGTTCCGGAAGGCGGTTACGCGAATATCTACGGCCGCGATATTACCACCCAGAAGCAAGTTGAAAGCGAACTGCGCGTAGCGAAGGATATCGCAGAAACCGCCAACAAAACCAAAAGCACGTTCCTCGCCAACATGAGTCACGAGCTGCGCACGCCGCTGAATGCGATCATTGGATACAGCGAACTGATGCTCGAGGAATCCATCGACCAGAATGACGAGGCTAACCTGAGCGATCTCAGGAAAATTCAATCTGCCGGGAAACACCTGCTTGCGCTGATCAATGACATTTTGGACCTGTCCAAGATCGAAGCCGGCAAGATGGAATTCAATCTGGAACCTTTCGACGTTTTTCAGATGATCAACGACGTCGGAACGACGGTGCGACCGCTGGCGGAAAAGAACAGCAACACGCTTGAGATTGTGTGTGCCGAGAACATCGGGGATATGGTCTGCGATCTGACCAAGGTGAGGCAGGCACTGCTCAACCTGTTGTCCAACGCCTGCAAGTTCACTGAAAACGCGACAATCACGCTGTCCGTTCTGCGATCCAGGGAACAGGATCAGCTTGAATTTTCGGTCGCCGATCAGGGCATCGGCATGTCGCCCGGGCAAGTCGACAGGGTGTTCGACGCATTCACTCAGGCGGATTCCTCTACCACCCGCAACTATGGGGGTACCGGTCTGGGGCTGTCGATCACCAAGGTCTTCTGCGAACAGCTGGGCGGCAGCATTCACTGCGCCAGCACGCTCGGCCAGGGGTCAACCTTCACCATTCGTCTTCCGAGTATCTGCAGAGATCCGTCCACAGACCTGCTGCGGGGAAAAGGGTATTCGGAGGACGATCAAGGTGGCGATTCAGACGCGCCATTGGTTCTGCTGGTCGATGACGACCCGACGGTACATGACCTTTTGGGACGGCGGCTGCGCAGGGAAGGTTACCGCGTTCTTGCCTCGACCAAGGGTGGCGAAGCCTTGGAATTGGCGCGCAAATTCAGGCCTGACGCGATCACGCTGGACGTGTTCATGCCCGAGATCGACGGCTGGGCGGTGTTGTCCAAGCTGAAAGACGACCCTGATCTGACAGACATCCCGGTGATCATGCTGACATTCGCAGAGGACCGCACGCGCGGGTTGTCGCTGGGTGCCAGCGAGTATCTGGGCAAGCCCATCGACACGGTCGCACTGCTGAACGCGCTGAAAGAGCATTGTCCGCCCCGGCCGGCACCCCGCGCCCTTGTCGTGGAAGACGAGGCTGCAACCCGCGAAATGATCTGCCGGGTTCTGGGCAAGGAAGGCTGGCAGATCGAGCAGGCCGTCAACGGGCTGGACGCCCTTCAACATCTTTCTGCATCCGTTCCGGACGTCATTTTGCTGGATTTGATGATGCCCGAGATGGACGGTTTTGAATTTCTGGCGGGGATGAGGAAGAACCCGGACTGGAAGAACATACCCGTCATCGTTGTCACCGCGAAGACCCTGTCAAACGATGACCGCGCGCGGCTGAGCGGTTCGGTCGAGACGCTGATCAGCAAGGACGGGGATGAAATTGAAACCATCCTTAACCAGTTGAACGACATTCTGGTCAAACACCGGCCTGCCCCTGCAAGGGACACATAAGTTGTGAATGACAGCCCCAAAAACGAAGCACAAAACGCACAGGCGGTGTGGCTGGCCAATTTGCGGCAAAACCTCATCTCTCCGGTCAGCGCCATTGTCGGGTTTTGCGAGTTGCTTCAAAGCGAATCCAGGCGGCTGAATCTGGATGAAGTCACTTCGGATCTGGATCGGATTTCTCAGGCGACGACGGAGCTGAGCGCCTTGGTGGATCAGCTTCTGCACCCCGAGATGGCGATTAAGCTGACGGTCAGCGGCGATGAGGGCGTGAAGCGGCTGCGTCACGACCTGCGTACCCCGATGAATGCGATCAAAGGCTACAGCGAGATGATGCTGGAGGATCTGGAGGACCTGAACGCAGAACATCTGCAGCCGGACTTGCTGGGGCTATTGGACCACACCTGCACCTTGCTGCAACGTATCGACACGCTCTCGGTTTTGTCTGGTGATGGCCTCAAAATATCTGACACACCGCGCGAGACGGTCGCGATGTTTGCAAATCTGGTCCAGAGCATGCAGCCCCTGCCTTCAATCGCCGATACATCCGGATCAACCGGCGACATCCTTGTCGTCGATGATGCCGAGGCCAACCGGGACTTGCTGGCCCGCCGGTTAAAGCGGGACGGGCATCGCGTCTGGACTGCCGATGGCGGCTATTCCGCTCTGGACAAGATGTCCCGCCAGCCGTTCGACCTGGTTCTGCTCGATCTGATGATGCCGGATATCAACGGCTTCGACGTGCTGGCCCGTCTGAAACAGGATGACACCCTTCATGATATCCCCGTCATTATGATTTCAGCCCTGGATGAGATCGAAAGCGTTGCGCGCTGCATTGAGGCCGGTGCCGAGGATTACCTGCCCAAACCCTTCAACCCGATCCTGTTGCAAGCCCGGATCAGCGCGGCGCTTGAAAAAAACCGCTGGCGAAAGCGCGAACGCCAGTACCTTGAGATGATGGAAGCGGAAAAGCAGAAGTACAAAGACCTTCTGCTCAGCATTCTGCCGCAACAGATCGTGACGCGCCTTAACGACGGCGAGGCCACAATCGCCGACCGCCACAACGACGTCACCGTGCTCTTTTCCGATATCGTCGGCTTTACCGAGATGTCGGCCAGGCTGGCCCCGGCACAGGTGGTGTCCTACCTGAACCGGATTTTCTCGGGGTTCGACAAAACGGCGACGGAACTTGGCGTTGAAAAGATAAAGACGATTGGCGATGCGTATATGGTTGCCGCCGGGGTGCCGGACGGTCGTGAAGATCATGCCGAGGTGATCGTCGAGATGGCGCTTCGGATGCTCGATCAGGTCGAGGCGCTGAACCTTGAAACAGACCACCCGATGCATATCAGGGTCGGCGTGCATACCGGGCCAGTGGTTGCTGGCATCATCGGATCGCACCGTTTCCTTTACGATGTCTGGGGGGACACCGTTAATTTTGCCAGCCGTCTTGAATCAACCGGTGCGCCGGGCCGGGTGCAGGTGTCCGAGGCCACCGCCAGACAGGTCGAACATCGCTTTGACATCTCTGAACCTGTCGAAACAAGGGTGAAAGGCAAGGGTCGGGTCAGAACCTATTATGTCACCCGACACAAAACGGCCGCGGATTGAGCGGTTCTTCCTCAGGTCGCGGGCAAAAGTTTCCCCATCTTTTCCAGCAAACGGCTCAGCTCGACCGGTTTGGTATCGAAGTCGTCGCAACCTGCTTCCAGCGCCTTTTCCCGATCACTGGCCATCGCGTGCGCGGTCAGGGCCACCACCGGGATCGACGCCGTCCCGGGCGCTGCCTTGATACGCCGTGTCGCTTCCCACCCGTCAATTTCGGGCAGGCTCATATCCATCAAAATGATGTCGGGACTTTCTTCACCAGCCATGGACACGCCTTCCAGCCCGTCCTTCGCGACGACAACATGAAACCCTTTGCGTTCCAACCGGCGCGACAGCATATCGCTGTTCATTTCATTGTCTTCCACCAACAGAACTTTCGTCAAAACTCCCCCTTGCGCTTCCGCGCATTATGAACACCGATTGGCTCAAGAAGCTTCGAAACTTATGCTCGAAAGCCGTGCTCTGCCACCGGATCGTGCGAACCTACTGGTCGGCGCATTCTTTCATCAATTATATACCACGCAATGAGTATTTGGCCGACTTAGTTCGACCCACCCCCTTTTGCCAATGATGAGTATGATCCGTATTAATTTGTTGAGCGGCGGTTCGCTTTGTGAACTGCTGGGAGGTTAAATGACCGCTCAGCGACAAAAAGACCCTCGTATTTGCGCCTGCGGAGAACGTCAGTTTCCCGCTCGATTCTGTTGAAAAACGACGCATTTCTGTCGCAAAACGAGGGGCGGCGAACCAAGCGTGAGTACCTGCGCAGGCTTTTTGTGGTTGCTGCCGTGCAGGAAAGATCTTGGCCACTTTACGGAGGTTCTGAGCGGTGACGGCGAGGAGGAATTCGTCGTTTGCGCCCCAAGGGCCGCGTAATCGGAGGCGACCCAGTATGTCCGTCGCCTGGAGTTTTGGGATAGTAGGCGGCCTGAGCTAGCAGAGGACAGGCCCATCTGTTTGGTCTAAGAAACCGCCAGCACTCACCCTGTTTGCAACACTGGCCAAGTTACTAAGACAATTTTTCTGTTGCGGATACAAACCGGAATACAAGAATTCGAACTTGACCCCATGCCCTCTCCATTTTACATGTATTAACAATATATATCAATGACTTAGCGTGGTATCCTACCACCCCAGACAGCAATCATAGCACATTGAAGTAGATTGCTAAAAATCAGGCTTTCTCAGTGCCTTCCGCATGGCTTTGAGGTACCAAATCACCCCAGGCGATCAACATGCAGAACTTCTGGCGCAATCTCCCAAAACGTCTGGAATCGCCCTCTCATCGTTGGCAGATCGGGCGCTTGTTGCGCGATCCAAGCCTGCGAACATGATTGACGCTTCGGCCATTCCGAACTCAACCCAAACGGCTGAGCGCTCGGATCAACCTTTCAACATCCACCCGCCAATCTCCGAGACACCAGTCTGAAGTCACCCCAAAAACGGCGACAGGCAGCGGCATAAGCCCCAACAAAAAAGGCCCGCCAATAGGCGGGCCAGTTTCCGTGAGTGGTCAGGTCTTAGTCGTACAGGACGGCCGAGATTTTGGGATCGTCGATATTCGAGGCATCGTAGTAGTAGAAGCCGGTGTCGATCAGCGCGGGGACCTCTTCGCCTTTCATGGCCGAAACCGCGGCTTTTACTGTCTCATATCCGATACCAACCGGGTTCTGGGTGATGGCACCTGCCATCAGGCCGCTCTTGATCGCGTCTTTCTGAGCCTTGCCGCTGTCATAGCCAATGATGACCAGGCCTTCGGTGCCCAGTTCCTGTACCCCGTTCACCACGCCGATGGCCGAGCCTTCGTTGGTGCCGAAGATGCCGTTCAGGTCCGGGTTCGCGGTCAGGATCGCTTTGGTCACCTCGGTCGATTTCAGGTGGTCGCCCTGGCCGTACTGAACGGTTACGACCTCGATATCCGGGTACTTTTCGGCGATGCGGTTGACGAACCCGTCGCGGCGGTCGATGCCCGTGCGGCTGGTCTGGTCATGGGCAACCACGGCAACCTTGCCTTTGCCACCGATCTTTTCTGCCATCTTGTCGGCGGCCAATCCGGCTGCGGCAAGATTGTCAGTCGTAGCTGTCGAGACCGGGATGTCGCTGTCCACACCGCTGTCGAAGGCAATGACCGGTATCCCCTTTTCGTCGGCTTGTTTCAGCAACGGGATCGCGGCCTGGCTGTCCAGCGCGGCAAAGCCGATGGCCTTGGGGTTATTGGCCAGGGCGGCGGCCAGCATGTCGATCTGGCGGTCGACCATGGTTTCATTGTCCGGTCCTTCAAAGGTGATGATGACGTTGAACTCGTCCGCGGCCTGTTCCGCGCCCGACTTGACGGCCTGCCAGAACTGATGCTGGAAGCCCTTGGACACCAGCGGGATGTAAATCTCTTCCGCTGCAGCCATCGAGGCCGGGGCGGCCAGGGTCGCGGCACTCAGCGCCCCCAGAATGAAACGACGTGTAAACATGTTCTTCTCCTCCAAAGTTGGTCGTTATTGTCGTTGGATTGCTCAGCCTGTCTTTTTGCGCCGCGCCATGTCGGCATAGACAGCCAGAATGATGATTGCGCCGGTGACGACGGTCTGCCATTCCTGCGCGACGGACAGCACGCGCAGCCCGTTTGTCAGCACCGCCATGATCAGCGCGCCGATCAGGGTGCCAAGGATCGTGCCCCGCCCGCCGGACAGCGACGTGCCGCCGATGACAACGGCTGCGATGGCTTCCAGTTCATAGCCAAGCCCCAGCGCGGGCTGGGCCGAATTCAGGCGCGAGGCAATCAGGATACCGGCGATGCCGCAGATCGCCCCGGCCAGCGCATAGATGCGCATCTTCCACATGTCGGTGTTGACACCCGACAGGCGCACCGCCTCTTCATTCGATCCCAGCGCAAAGGTGTACCGCCCCAGAACCGTACGCCCCAGAATGTACGAGGCCGCGATGGCGACTAGGAACAGGATCAGCACGCCGTTGGGGATGGGCAGCGCTGGAAAAACCTCTCCGATCAGCGACCCGCGCGAGATCTGGTCAAAGCCGGGCGTGTCGTTGAAATAGATCGGACGGGTTCCGGAAATGACCAGCGACAGTCCTTTCAGGATCAGCATCATGCCCAGCGTCGCGATGAATGGCGGAATTTTCATCTTGGCCACAAACGTGCCCGAGCACAGGCCGCAGAGCGCCCCCGCCGCAATAGCAGCCGCAACACCGACCAGCAGCGGCAGGCCGAGATAGGTCAGCGCAACGCCCGCGATCACCGCGCAGAAGGTCATCAGCGTACCCAATGACAGGTCAATCCCGCCGGTGATTATGATTAGCGTCGCCGCCACGGCCAGAACGCCATTGACCGAGGTCGCCTGCAGAATTGCGATCATGTTCGAGGTCTGCATGAAATTCGGTGAGGCGATCGAGAACCCGATCAGCAGGGCGATCAAGCTGGCGAAGGCCAGCAGTTTTTGATACGCGCCGCTTTCGGACAGGCCCGCAAGGGGCTTCTTCTTGTCGATATCCGTCGCACTGGTCATTTCATTGTCCCTGTTACCTGCATGGCCGCCGCGCGTTGCGTGGCCAGATGCATGATGTCTTCCTGAGTGGTGTCTTTCCCGCCGGGCAGAATGCCGGTCAGGCGGCCTTCGCACATCACCGCGATGCGATGGCTGAGGCGCATTATTTCCGGCAGTTCGGATGAGATCACGATGATTGTCTTGCCCTGCCCGGCCAGCTCTTCGAGCAGTTTGTAGATTTCCGACTTTGCGCCCACGTCGATGCCGCGGGTGGGTTCGTCAAAGATCAGAATGTCGCAATCGCGCAGCAGCCATTTGGCGATGACCACCTTCTGCTGATTTCCCCCCGACAGCAGCCGCACTTCCTGCACGTCCGAGGGCGTGCGGATACCCAACTGGGCGATAAAGCCCTTGGCCGTGGTGCTGATTTCGCTGTCATTCAGCACCCCGCCGGTGGCAGTAAACAGGTCCATCGAGGCCAGTGCGATATTGTCGCGCACGTTCATGCCGGTGGCGAGGCCGAAATGCTTGCGGTCCTCGGACAGGTACCCGATCCCGGCTTTCACCGCGTCTTTCGGGGATTTGATCGACACCGGCTTGCCATGCACGCGGATTTCGCCGCTGTCCTTCGGATCGGCGCCGAAGATCGCGCGGGCCACTTCCGTTCGCCCTGCCCCCATCAGACCGGCAAAACCCAGAATCTCACCCTTCTGGACCGAGAAGCTGACATCCTGAATGTCCTTGCCCCGGCTCAGCCCCGAGATTTGCAGCGAGATTTCAGCACCGCCCAGATCGGGCACATCCAGAGGTTCCTCGTTCACTTCGCGGCCCACCATCATCGCGATGATCTGGCTGATCGGCGTTTCCGCCGCACCTACCGTGCCCACGTATTCGCCATCGCGCATCACGGTCACCCGGTCGGCGATCTGTTTCAACTCGTCCATCTTGTGGCTGATGTAGACGATCCCCACCCCTTCGGCCTTGAGGCGGCGGATGATCACGAACAGTTCGGCAATCTCGGCATCGTTCAGCGCCGCTGTCGGTTCATCCATGATCAGAACCTTCGAACGGTAGGACAGCGCCTTGGCAATCTCGACCATCTGCTGCCTTGCGATGGTCAGCGTGCCGACCAGCGTTTTGGGGTCCAGGTTCAGGTTCATCGAGGCGAAAATCTCGGCCGTCTGCGCGTTCAGCGCGGCCTCGTCCAGGCGGCCAAAGCTCTTGCGCGGTTCGCGCCCGATAAAGATATTTTGCGCCACGGTCAGGTCGTTCATCAGGCTCAGTTCCTGATGGATGATGCCGATGCCCAGATCCTGCGCCTCGCGCGGGGTTGTGGGGCTGACCGATTTGCCTTCGATCACCAGATCACCGCCGTCGCGCTGGTAGATTCCAGACAGGATTTTCATCAGCGTGCTTTTCCCGGCGCCGTTCTCGCCCATCAGCGCGTGAACCTCGCCCGGAAACAGATCGAACTGCACGGTTTTCAGCGCGTGCACACCGGGGAAATGTTTGTCGATCCCCGTCATGTCGACCAGTTTTGTCATTTCTCCTCCCATTTTGCCCCTCTCCCCAAGGGCCGCGCGGGTTACATCACCGCGCCGATTTGCCAGGGGACGAATTCAACGCCCCCAAAGCCCAGTTCCTCGCTTTTGGTTTTCTCGCCGGATGCGACGCGGATCAGAATTTCAAAGAGTTCTTCGCCCTTCGCCTCGATACTGACCCCGTCGGTGACGATGTCCCCGCAGTTCAGGTCCATGTCGTCACCCATCCGGGCATACATCTCGGAATTCGTGGCCAGCTTGATGCAGGGCGTCGGCTGATAGCCTGACACCGAGCCGCGCCCGGTGGTGAACACGATCAGGTTGGACCCCGACGCCACCTGCCCGGTGACCGAGCATGGATCGAACCCCGGGCTGTCCATGAAGACGAAGCCGTTCTTGTTGACGATTTCGCCAAACTTGTAGACTTCGCGCAGCGGTGCGGTGCCGCCCTTGGCTACGGCGCCCAGTGATTTTTCCAGAATGGTCGTCAACCCGCCACGCTTGTTCCCGGGGCTGGGGTTGTTGTCCATCTCGCCACCGTTGCGCGCCGTGTAATCCTCCCACCAGTGGATGCGTTCGATGAGTTTTTCACCCACCTCCACCGTCTCGGCCCGGCGGGTCAGCAGGTGTTCTGCCCCATAGACCTCGGAGGTTTCCGACAGAATTGTCGTGCCGCCATGGCGCACCAGAAGATCGGAGGCATAGCCAAGCGCAGGGTTGGCCGTGATGCCGGAGTAGCCATCCGATCCGCCGCATTGCATGCCCACCGTGATGGCACTGACTGGCGCGGTTGCGCGCGTGGCCTGATTGGCCAGTTCCGCGATGCCGCGCAATTCTGCCAACCCCCGTTCGATCGTGCGGCGGGTGCCGCCTTCGTTCTGGATCGTCATGTAACGCAGCGCGCCGTCCGGGCGGATCGGACGCCCGCCCACCAGATCGGCAACCTGCATCACCTCGCAGCCCAGGCCGATCAGCAGAATACCGGCAAAATTCGGATGCTGTGCATAGCCTGCCAGGGTCCGAAACAGGGTCGCATACCCATCGTCCGTTGCCGACATGCCGCAACCGGTGCCGTGCACAATCGGGACGATCCCGTCCACGTTCGGATACGCGTCCAACAATCCGGACTTTTCCGCAGCCTCGGCAATGAACCGCGCCACCGACCCCGAGCAGTTCACCGTGGTCAGGATACCGATGTAGTTGCGCGTTCCCACCTTCCCGTCGGCACGGTGAAAGCCCTGAAATGTGCGGTTTTCGGCAATCGCCGGCAGCGGCGTGTTGGCGCTGGCATGGGCATAGTCCTGCTGGTGATCGCCCATCCCAAGATTGTGGACATGCACATGCTCACCCGGGGCGATATCGGTCTTTGCCTGACCGATGATCTGGCCATAGCGAATCACGTTCCCGCCTGCTGCGATAGCAGTGGTGGCGATCTTGTGACCGCGCGAAATCTGACTTTTCAGGGGGGCCTGCAAGCCGACCGGCTGGTCGCCCTGAACCATATCACGCAGCGCGATGATAACATTGTCTTTCGGGTTCAGCATGACCGCGTCGTGCCGGGTGTCCTTAGTGGCGTTGATGTCATCACGTGCTTGCATTGGGTTCTCGCTTGTCTGGCCAGCAGTGCTACGTTGAATATACCCTCTTGTCAACTAACATGTTAGAATGCTAATTACTCAAGAATGAACAAGTTCCAAGACATTGACGCCGCACTGTTGCCCGAGATCACGACGACCGAAGGGTCCCTGACCCAACGGGTTCACCACTCGCTGAAACAAGCGATTCTGGCGTTGGATTTTCCGCCCGGCGCGATCCTGCGAAAGGCCCCCGTTTGCGAACGCCTGGGCGTATCGCGCGCCCCTGTTGCGGATGCGATTGCCCGGTTGTCATCAGAGGGGTTGGTGGACGTTGTGCCGCAATCGGGCACCCGCGTATCTTATTTTTCGATGGACGAAATCCGCGAGGGCGTCTTTCTGCGCGAAGCGCTTGAACTGGCCACCGTCGCCAAGGTGGCCCGCGACCTGACCGATGATCAACGCAAACGGCTGAGCCGCAACATGCGCCTGCAGGAGTTGCTGATTGAAGACGAGGACATCGCCGGTTTTTACCAGGCAGACGAAGAGTTCCACAGCCTGCTGATGGAATTCACCGGCTTCCGCCGCCTCGCCGATGTGGCTCAGACCGTTTCGCTGCAAGTCAGCCGCGCCCGGATGCTGCTATTGCCGACAGCCGGCCGGATTGCCGAAACACTGGCCGAACACCGGGCAATCTTCGACGCCATCAGCAACCGCGACGAACAGGCGGCGCAGGACGCAATGCGCGCCCATCTTGGCCAGTTGTTGCCTCGTATCGAACAGCTGCAGGTTCAGCAGCCCTATTTGTTCAACCTTAGCCCACATACCAATAGCGAGGCAGGATGACCGTTTCTCAGACAGAATTGCTCAATACCCGCACGGCGCGACCCGTTCCCCTGACCCGCATGGGGTTTGGCGGCGCCCCGCTGGGGAACCTGTACCGCAAGGTTTCGGACGAAGATGCCCAGGCAGCATTGCAGGCTGCCTATGATGCAGGCATCCGGTTTTTCGATACTGCGCCGCAATATGGGCTCGGCCGGTCCGAACATCGCTTTGGCGAAGCGATTGCCCGTTTTGGCCGCGAAAACATGCAGCTGTCGACCAAGATCGGGCGCTTGCTGCTGGATTGCGAACCGCATGAGGTGACGCCCGAGGCCTTTGTTGATGTTCCCCAGAAACGGATCGTGTTTGACTATACCTATGACGGCGTCATGCGCTCGTACGAGGCCAGCCGCGCGCGGATTGGTGTGTCCAACGCCGATATCCTGCTGGTGCACGATGTCTGCGTCTTCAGCCAGGGCAGCCAGGAAATGTCGGACGCCAAAGTGCGCGAACTGTTCGATGGCGGCGGCTACAAGGCGCTGACCGAACTGCGCGACGCTGGTGAGGTCGCCGCAATCGGCGCGGGCGTAAACGAATGGCAGGTCTGCGAAAAACTGCTGGGGCTGGGCGATTTTGACGGCTTCCTGCTGGCCGGACGCTATACGTTGCTCGAGCAAGAGGCGCTCGACAGCTTTCTGCCGCTTTGTGAAGAGCGCGATGTCGGGATCATTCTGGGCGGGCCGTATAATTCGGGCATTCTCGCCACTGGTGCAGTGCCCGGCGCAAAGTACAATTACGCGGACGCGCCGCAGGGCATTCTGGACCGGGTTCGCAAGATCGAAGCTGTCTGCGCGGCGCACAACACGCCGCTGATAGCGGCTGCGCTGCAATTTGTTCTGGGTCATCCCTGCGTCAAAACGGTGATCCCCGGCGCTGTTAACGCCGCCGAAGTGCAATCGAACGTCGCATTGATGGCCCACGAGATTCCGCCGGGCCTCTGGTCCGATCTGAGGTCCGAGGCGCTGATCCGCCCGGACGCACCGTTACCGAGCGAGGCCGCCGATGCTGCGTAACATCGATCCACTTTTGTCACCCGACCTGCTGCACGCCTTGCGCGCGATGGGGCATGGCGACGAAATCGTTATCGCGGATGCAAACTTTCCGGGCTCCAGCATTGGCCCGGCCTGCATACGGGCAGATGGGTCCTCGGCCAGTGACATTCTTCAGGCGGTGCTCTCTGTCATGCCACTGGACAGTTTCGTCCCCGATCCGGCGCTGACCATGCAGGTGGTCGGGGACCCGGACGCGGTGTCCGACGCCGTGACCGATTTTCAGGCCATTATCAACGCCGTCGCCGACAACCCGGTCCGGATTCAGGGACTGGAGCGGTTCGCCTTCTACGACCGCGCCGCCCGCGGTTTTGCGATTGTGCAGACGGGTGAGCGCAGGCTCTATGGCAATATCATCCTGAAAAAGGGCGTGATCGGATGAGGATTGACGCGCACCAGCATTTCTGGGTGTTGGCGCGGGGCGATTATGGCTGGCTGACACCGGACCTTGCCGCAATCTACCGCGATTTCACACCGGATGATCTTGCGCCCTTGCTTGTAAAGGCAGACATCGCCGGCACCGTACTGGTGCAGGCCGCCCCAACGGTGGCCGAAACGGAATACATGCTGTCCCTGGCCGACGACACGCCATTTATCAAAGGCGTTGTCGGCTGGGTCGACTTCGAAGCGGCTGATGCCCCGGCAAGAATTGCCGCGCTGGCTGCCCATCCGGCCCTTGTCGGGCTGCGACCGATGATTCAGGACATCGGGAACCCGTACTGGATGCTTGACGACGCTTTGACCCCGGCCTTCGAAGCCCTGCAACAGCACGACCTGACCTTCGATGCGCTGACCCTGCCCCGTCACCTTCCCCCTTTGCGGCAGCTTCTGGAGCGTTTTCCGAAGATGCGTGTGGTGATTGATCACGGGTCCAAACCGCTGATCCGCGATGGGGTGATCGAAGGCTGGGCCGAAGACATGGCCGCCCTCGCCCGCGACACGGACGCCTGGTGCAAGCTGTCCGGTCTGGTCACCGAAGCCGGGCCGGATTGGACGGTCGACAGCCTTAAACCTTACGTCGAGCATCTGCTGGATACTTTTGGCCCGTCGCGCCTGATCTGGGGCAGTGACTGGCCGGTCAGCACTCTGGCCAGCAGTTATGAGCGTTGGCTGAATACGACCAACTTGCTGTTGCAGGAGCTGACCGAAGCCGACCGCAATGCGGTTCTGGGCGGCAACGCCGCCCGAGCCTACAATCTCAGGGATTAAGATGACTTTTCCGAAACTGGACTCATCCGGGCTGTGGCTTGGGCGTGTTGAGCGGCCGGGGGTTGGCCCCTGCGTGGTGACTGTGCGCGACGGGCAAGTGTTCGACATCACCTCGAAACAAGCGCCGACGGTGCGGGATGTTCTGGAACGCGACGATGCCGCCGCCTATACGCGCTCCGCACCGGGTGAGATTCTGGGCCCGTTGGGTGCGGATCATCATTGGCTCGCCCCCTGCGACCTGCAACCGGTCAAAGCCTGCGGCGTGACCTTCGCTGGTTCGATGGTCGAACGCGTGATCGAGGAACAGGCCGCCGGCGATCCGGCAAAGGCCGACGCCATCCGGTCCCGCATCGGCGCGCGCATCGGCGACAGCCTGTCCAATATTGTGCCCGGCTCGGACGCGGCGGCGGATGTGAAACAGGCGCTGATCGAAGAAGGGTTATGGAGCCAGTACCTTGAGGTCGGCATCGGCCCCGATGCCGAAGTGTTTTCCAAAGCGCAGGTTCTGTCTTCGGTCGGGTTCGGGGCGGAAATCGGACTGCACCCGATCTCGACCTGGAACAACCCCGAACCCGAGGTGGTTCTGGCCGTCACCTCGAAAGGCGACATCAAAGGCGCTACGCTGGGCAATGACGTGAACTTGCGCGATGTCGAAGGACGCTCGGCCCTGTTGCTGAGCAAGGCCAAGGACAACAACGCATCCTGCGCGATCGGACCGATGATCCGGCTGTTCGATGATGGGTTCACTCTGGACGATGTACGTCAGGCTGAACTGACGCTAACCGTCACCGGACCGGATGGATTTGTTCTGAACGGCAGCTCGTCGATGTCCCAGATCAGCCGCGATCCTGCGGATCTTGTGAAGCAGACAATCGGGCGTCACCACCAATATCCTGACGGACTGATGCTGTTTCTCGGCACGCTTTTCGCCCCGACCCAGGACCGGGATACCCCCGGCGGCGGGTTCACGCACAAACTCGGCGACGTCGTCACCATTGCCAATACACAACTTGGGGCACTGACAAACACAGTGCGCCTGTCGACCGAATGCGCCGAATGGACCTTCGGGGCGTCACATCTGATGCGAAACCTCGCCCATCGCGGCCTGCTGTAAGAGAGAACGAATATGTTGACTGGAAAACACCTGATCGCTGGAGAAAGGGTCGGCGCAGATGCGACTTTTGCTTCCGAACCCGCGCATGGACCAAGCCATGATTTTTCTGTCGGAACAGCGGCATTGGTCGATACCGCAGTGGAAGCGGCCGAGTCTGCGTTTGCCACTTTCGGGTGGTCCTCGCGCGCTGAGCGCGCCGCTCTTCTACGCAAGATCGCGGATGAGATCGACGCACGCGGCGATACCATCACCGAGATCGGAACGCAGGAAACCGGCCTGCCCGAAGCGCGCCTGCAGGGTGAACGTGGCCGCACCGTGGGCCAGCTGCGCCTGTTCGCGGACCACGTTGAACAGGGCGATTATCTCGACATGCGCCACGACCCGGCCATGCCCGACCGCGCGCCCCTGCCCCGGCCCGACTTGCGCATGATCCAGCGCCCTCTGGGTCCCTTGGCGGTGTTTGGTGCATCGAACTTCCCGCTGGCCTTCTCGGTTGCGGGGGGCGATACCGCCGCGGCACTGGCTGCAGGATGCCCCGTTGTCGTCAAAGGCCATTCGGCCCATCCCGGCACGGGCGAGATCGTCGCGCAGGCCATCGACGCCGCGATCAAGGCGACAGGGGTTCACCCCGGCGTGTTCTCGTTGGTGCAGGGCGGCAAGCGCGATGTGGGCACCCGTCTGGTGCAGCACCCGCTGATCCGGGCCGTGGGCTTTACCGGCAGTCTGAGCGGTGGCCGCGCGCTGTTCGACCTGTACGCCCAGCGCGATGAGCCCATCCCGTTCTTTGGCGAACTGGGCTCGGTCAATCCGATGTTCATCCTGCCGCAAGCCGCTGCCGAGCGTGGGGCCGAGATCGGCACCGGTTGGGCGGCTTCGCTGACCATGGGCGCAGGTCAGTTCTGCACCAACCCCGGCATCGCGGTGATCATCGGCGGCCCCGAGGCCGATGCCTTCCAGACCGCCGCCGAGGCAGGCCTGTCCGCCACCGCCAACCAAACGATGCTGACCGACGGCATTGCCGACGCCTATCGCGACGGCGTCGCCCGCGTGGCCGCTGGCACCGGCGTGACGCAGGTGATGGGCACAAGCTGCGCGGCCCGTGAGGCCGCGCCGTACCTGTTCACGGTCTCCGGCGATGACTGGCTGGCCGATCACAAGCTGCAGGCAGAGGTGTTTGGCCCGCTGGGTATCGTAGTGCGCGTGCGCGATGCTGCCCAAATGCAACAAATCGCCCGCGCCATCGAAGGGCAACTTACCTGCACCCTGCATCTGGACGACGGCGACACTGCCGACGCGCAGGCTCTGCTGCCATTGCTGGAACGCAAGGCAGGCAGGTTGCTGGCCAACAGCTTCCCAACGGGCGTTGAGGTCTGCGACAGCATGGTCCATGGCGGCCCCTATCCGGCATCGACCAATTTCGGCGCAACATCCGTCGGAACCCTGTCAATCCGCCGCTTCCTGCGCCCGGTCTGCTATCAGGACATCCCCGCAGGATTGCTGCCTGAGCAGGTGTGAGAGGCGCGGTCGCTGCCCGTCCTGCTTCGGTTGAGCAAAACGGCCCAGAGAACGACGATCCCTCAGCCGCGCCTGTAGCGGCAGCGCCGCCTCAAGCAGCCAAACTGCTGGGCTGAACCCCGGCTGCTATTCGCAGGACAGGGAAATCAGGGTCGCATTGCTGCCGCGGGAAAAGGATATCAGGGCGGTTCTCACCTCGCGTACCTCTCTCGGCACATCGCCCACGTTCTTGAACAGACAGGCGACTTCGGTTCGTGCTGGTACGGCAGCCTGTGTCGTCTCCATCCAATTCTGCCACGAGAAGTCCTGTTGCGACCTGAACTCCTGCTCCAGCCTCGCAAACGGGGACACTGCGACGTGCTTCACCTGATAGCGCCGCTCTCCGTCATGCGTGACCGTTGCCAAACCGTTGACAGGCCCGAGCAACAGCCTGGCACCGCGTTCGAGGCGATCCAATGTCCCGATATGATCCACCTCGAGCGCGGCGGCGAGGTCGTCCAGACTGCCCCGCCCGGTTGCGATAAACCCCTCGGCCCGGGCGACGATTGCCGCGCGGCGGCGCTGCAGTTCGGCAGCGAGCGCGTCCGCCTTGGCCTGCGCCGCCGCTTGCCTTTCGTTTGCGACACGCGTCTGTTCCTGCTGTCGCAACGTGTTCTGCATCGCGGTTTGAACCGGGTTGTAAAACTCGCGCCAGGTCAGCGTATCCCGGTCATAATTTCGGCCCCGCACAACTTGCGCGCCGTCCCGCTGGATAGTGACGACAATGTTCTCAAACCCCTTCGCGCGCACAGGGCATTCGGCCTGAGCGAACAAGGCCCCCCGTCCCATCAGTTCCTGCACCACCCAACTGTTTTCAAAATAAACCTCCGGCGTTCCGCGCGGCGTGTCGACGCTGACGGCCCGGTATCCCGATGACGCCTGATCACAGCTGACAAGGCTGAACTTGAAGTCATTCAGGTCAACATCGTACCGCAATACCCCGTCCGACAGCGCCATTCCCCAGTTCGGACCGACACGCGTGCGCCAGATCACTTCCGGGCCCCGCGTCCACTCGATCATTCCCGGCCCGGACGCCCGGTTGTTGTTGCAGGCCCCATTCCAGCGGAATCCGGTCGCATCAGCCCAACCGTTCGACAGCGCACAGCGCCCCTTTTCCGAGAAGATATCGGGCATGTTCCGGCCATAAATCTCGGCTGTGACAGTCTCGCTCACAATCGGGTTCCGGGGCTTTTCCACGACACTGGCCACCTGAAATGAACCAGAGAACGCACCGCCATGGTTCAGGAACAACGTCTCACCCGACCCGCAGTAGTAGAGCTGATAGTCATGCATCGCGCAGTAGGCCACACGCGGGTTCAGACAAAAGCGGTCCCCCTCAACCATTTGCTGCGTTACGGGTTTCATAGACCTGCGACCCTGCGGATCGACAACCTCCATCGAAACGTCACCGAACAGCTTGCGGCGGAAATCGACCGATATCGGGCCGTGGGCCTGTGTACAGCCTTCAAGCGTTTGGGCCGGATACGCCCGGGCGATATCGCGCAGAACAGCCGCAACCGCAGCCCCGGTCTGCCAGCTTTCAGGAACTTCGGCGGTGTCCTGTTGGGGTTCACTGTCGGCAGACGCATCCAATGTGCTCAGCGCGGTCGATCTGAGGAATGTTTCAACCAGAACTTTCGGCGCATCGTTGCCTCCGCTGGCAAGCTTCACCAACAAGTCGATCGGCCCTTCGGCAGATAGCGGGGTCAGCCCCTGTTCTGCATCCCCCGCCGCGCGCATCCGTGCGATATCTACACGTGCGGTGTCCTGATCCCCCCTGGCCAGGGCTTCCAGGGCGCGATACCCCAGAACGGTTATCTGATACGCCGCCACGGCATCGTCTTTGCCAACAATGTCGGCAAGGTTTGCCCGGGTCGAGGCGAACCAGTCCACGCGCAGCGCCTCGGTCCGATCACCGGGATGCGCCTCGACAAGCTGACTTAATATCTCGGCCCCATTGGCAACCGCAAACAAACCGGTCGCCTGCGTGCGCGACAGCGCGTTTGTCGCCTGATAGATGTCGTGGACGTCGTGAAGCCGGTCGACAACAGGCCCCACAACGGACGCGCCGCTGGGATCGGTCCCAGCCCTGACAAGCCCCGCGCCCTCGACAATTGTGGCATCGACAAAAGCTTGCAGAGGAACCCGCCACTCATCTGGCAACTCGGACAACGGACCCGATCCGAACATGTAACCCGAGACCAGATCACCCGCGGCTTCGGCCAGAACCGCCTCGCCCGCGCTGATCACGACGTCAGATCCGATGACAGCCAGCATGCCTTGCGGGTCGCGAGCAAGTTGGGTCGCAAAGTCCTGCGCGCTTAGACCAAGCCGCGCTGCGGTTCCATCGGGCTCCATTCCCCGCAAGAGGATAAATGCCGTTTGCAGCGCGTCGGTGGTTGCGGCTTTTTCAGCTGCGCCCAGATAGTCGAGACCTGCGACGATTGCGCCAAGATCCGGGTTTTCAGCATCGAGCTTCGATGCCTGTTCTTCTGACCGGGGCTGGCTACCAGATGCGGCGGCGCTGTCAAAACCATGGGCCGCGTACAAGGCGCTTTGCTCGGGACACCGAGTGAAACGGCGCGGCGCGGCATCCTGTGGCAGGGCGGCCAGCATATCCAGATCGACGAAACTTTCGTTCGATTGCACGTCGAACCGCCAACGGCCTTCGCTGGAGGTCGCTCCTTCGGAACAAGTGCCGCGAAACAGGGTCACTCCATCGCGAATGTCAGTCCGTTGCGTCGTGCAAAGGCCTTCGACCCCCCACGTAGTGTTGTTTTCGCGGATAATCCGCTGCTGCAGATGGGCGGTTTCGTACGGAACGCTGTCTGTATCGCAAAGCGCCGGGTCATCGACATAAACGCCGTTGAGCAAAGGTGTGTTGGCATCTATCTGATCGGGGACCGGCGTGCCTGCGCATGGCGCACTGAACCCGTCTGCTTTCGCAAGCGCCTGGGCGGTGGCCCGGTCCGGTTGCCCGGTGGGCGGCAGGCAGTGTTCCGCCTGAAACTGCATCAGTGCCTGCCGGGTCTGCGGACCGGGAAATCCATCCATCTCGCCCGCGTCATATCCCAAAGCGTTCAGCGAGAATTGCAACCGGTCGGGCAGCTTGCTGAGAACGTCCGCCGTTTTCTCCTGCGGATCGCTCGGGTCCGTCAGAAGTAACCCGATGGGACGGCGCACAAGCCGGTTGCCGGTTGCCGGGCCGATATCCAAAAAGGAAACGGCGCTTCCAAGGAAGGCGCAGGCGCGGCACCCGTCAATCACGTATTCAATCAGGGTGAATCGCTGCGTTCCGTCCTCAAGTTGGCGATGGGATTGTATCGCCATCCCGCCCAGATTGCCGGCTTTTGGAAAACGGCGCAGCATCGTTTGGCTGGTCTGATCCCGAAACGTTTGCTGCAAATCGCTGGAATACTGCACAATCTGAAACCCGACGGCACCGTTCACCAGAACCGGCGTGTGGTAGACCGTGTTGCCAATGAACTGCGATATTGCCAGATCAACGGCCCCGAGTTCTCGAAACTGATTGCCGACACTCGATCCCGAATAATCCTTGTCAGATGCGAACGAGAACGCAATCGCCTCGGGCGACAGACCCAGCGCCTTCAGGCAGGCCTCATCTTGCTTGGCCGCGTCGCGGCAGGGGGCAAAACCAACCTCGACACCCGCAACAAGACCCGGCCCCCAATCGTTTGGTGCCGAAGCTGTCTCTTGCGGGCTTCGTTCCGGCTTGGACTGCCCGGTGTCAAACCCGAATGAACTGATGCGGTGCGTGCCGTCAATCGAGCCTGCCACCTCGGGCGACGTGCAACCGGCATCCGCGCATTTCAGGATGTCGTAGCTCAGCGCGACCCGGTCTTCGCCGTCCCAGGCCAGAGTATCGAGTTTGGGAACGGCCCACTGACCCGGCTTAAGATCATCGGTCAGAACCGTATGCGACTGGCCGGTTGCCGTGTCTGCAAAGACAGGATCAGCCTGCCAGTCCGACGCTGAAAGCGGGAAAGCCAGATACCGCCCGTCAGGCGACCACGCCACCGGCATCATAAAGATCCTGACATTCTGAGGCGCGGCAAGCCCACGGATCGAGGTTTCAGGAATGAAGTCATTGCGGACGATCTGCCGCGCCTTCAGGTCAATCAGCCCGGCACGCAGCCCTCCGCCATCATGGTCCCACTGCACTATGAAACCATGCTGCGCCTTGGGGGACAAAAACAGGCGTAGCTCCGTGTCTGCCGGGTTCCGGGTTGCAGGAAACAAAGGTTGATCCCGGTAGCGGGCCGAACCGTCAGCCAAGAGCGCGATATCCCCGGCGGTTTCGCCACGCTGCACCGTTCTGCGCGCCTGATAACTGACGATCCAGCTTTCAGACTCGGAACCCGATTGCGCCCCCTCCGTCGCGGATGAGGTATCTGCAATGGCCGTCTCAGGCTTATCTGCATTCGGAACACTTCCCCCAGCCCCTAAATGACGCGCGATGAAGGCGCGGCGCAGGAAAGTGTCAGGCTCGATCCAATCCCGGACGAAGACAGCGCTTCGAGAGACATCTCCGTCCGGATAAATGTTGTTGAACTCGGGATGCAGGTACTTGTACCGCCCCTCGAACCGGCGGGCCTCGAAATGCAGATGGCACCCTTTTGCGGCGCCGGTTTCACCGACCAGCCCGATCTGCTGTCCTGCCCCGACCGTCATCCCGACGCGCCATGGCGTACCGCTCGCATCAGTTGGGGCCTGTTGCAGGTGCAGATAAAGGGTGAACACCGCCCCTTCGTTGGTTTCGTGCCGCAGGACCACTGCGTTTCTGATCCCGGATTCGTCGTCCAGATCGCGGGTGTTGCGCGCCCTGTCGATCCCGGTGCGGGCCAGATCCTCATCCGAGACATCCGCCGAGACGACCCGCACCACTTCGCCGGTTAGCGGTGCCAGGACCGGCACGCCGCAATCAGACTGACCGGGAAAGCCGATATCAATGCCCGGGTGGGTGATCTGCCGACCCAGAGACGGGAACGCGCCATGCCTGAAACCGGTCACTTCGCTGTCCGGTATCAGCAATTGGTGCCAGTCCGGCCCATCGGGAAGACCCGGGACGCTCACCACACCAGCAGCGATAGACCCTGCCGCCGCACTGCCGGGGAATTCTTCGGCGATGGCCGACAACAACCGTCGGCGATACAGTGGATCTGACGCCCCATTGCTGCCTGTTATCGCGTCAACAAGCAGGCGGTTGGTGGTTTCCGTGTCGGTCTGGGCAAGTGTGTCTGTGGCCAAAATGGCCAGCGCAGCGGCGGCCATAACCGTGGCTCTGAACTCGTACATAGGCACCTCTCGGGTCTCATATTGGAACGGTAGGCGAGCATTGACTCCGATGGCAAGCTTTCCAATTATCGTAATGTGATTGTTTTAAGAGGTACTGGCATGGTTGGCTGGCTGGGTCGTTTTGGGCTGATAATGGCGTTCTTACTCGCTTTTGCGTCCAGTCCCGCAGCACAACAAAGCCCCGAGGCGCTGCTGGCCGAGGCCGAGCGCCTTTATCAGCAAGCAGATGGTTCGCCCTCCTCTCTGGCCCCTGTGAAAGAGCTTCTGGACCGGATCGTAAACGAATACCCCGCATCGGACCTTGCCGTCAGTGTGCTGCTGGCGGAACCCGTCGGCGCGATTGACGTGGCGGCGCTGAATGCCCGTCTGGACGGCAGCGGAACTGTGCCAGAGACGGTCGCAGAGGAACCGGCCAAGAAAGCGCTGCCGCCATTGCATTCGGGGCAAACTGCAGCTGCGCCTGTGCCAATAACACGCGGGACAGAGGCGACCGAAGCGGCACTGGGGCTTGATAAACAAGCCATTCGCGATTTGCAGGCCCGCCTTTTGGTGCTGGGATACGATCCAAACGGGATCGACGGTGTCGCCGGACGCGGCACACGTGCAGCCCTAAGGGCCTGGCAACAAAGCCAGGGCATCGAGGCGACCGGATACCTGAGCGGAGATCAACGCCAACGTCTTCGCGCCGCGTCCGAGGTGGCGCTGGGCGCGTGGCGCGCAGACCCGGACAATGAACGTCTGTACACACCGCCGCCACCCATCGCGCTGGGTCCCCGTAACCTGTCCGGAACGTGGCGCTTTACCACGAGATGCGGGGCCAACAGCGCGTTGGGGCGGACCACGATCACCGGGGTCCTGAATGTCGGTCACGCCGGGGGAAACAGATACAGCGGGCCCGTTCAGCAATCGCAGGGGTTTCGCGGGCAGTTTTCGGGGCGTTTGAACGGGCGCAAAATGTCGGGCGAGATCAATTGGGGCCTGCTTCTTGGGCGGGTTCAGGTCGTCGGGTACATTGCGGACCAGAAACTTACCATGAGCGGCCGGGATTCCAATCGATGCACGTTTTATGCGGCCAAGTCCTGACCGCGACCGATCCGGCGGCATTTTAGGGCCGCCTGCCGAGCGCAACATGGGGCAAACCGGAAATCCGCAGCCCGAACCAGACCTCTGAGCGCGCCCCTCAAACACACGGCTTTTCACGAACGCGAGACATGGGCGGCCACGCATTGCCTAATGCCTGCGATGGGCGCACCTTTGCCGCGTCACCATTCGATCATAGCCTTGAAAATGAACCTACGAGACCTTCAATACGTCCTTGCTGTTGCTGCCCACCGGAACTTCACGCGCGCATCTCAGGATGTTGCTGTCAGCCAACCGGCCCTCTCGAACCAGATCAAGAAGCTTGAGGCCGAACTGGGTGTTCCGATTTTCGAACGCGGCAAAGACGGGGTTTCCCTGACGGCCTTCGGTGAGGAGTTGATCACCCATGCCGCGCAGATCGTTGAGATTGTCGATACGATCGGCGATCTCGCGCAACGTCACCAGACGACCGAGTTGCCGCCGATCCGGCTGGGCATGACCCCGACCCTGGCCGCGTATCTGTCCTCATACTTTCGCGAGTTGTTCGCGACGGCGGTCGCCGACCGCAAGATCATCATCGTCGAGGAATACCCGATAGCGCTGGCCAAGATGGTCGAGGATCGCGCGGTCGACATGGCCTTCATCGCGCGCAAGAGCTTCGACAGCATCTATGGCGGGTCCAAACAGCCGCTGGATTTTACCTCTTTATGGCTCGAGCCGCTGTTTCTGGGTGTGCGCACGGACCATCCGCTGAGCCGAAAAACCAGCATCTGGGCGCATGAGGTTCCGGCATCGCAGTTGATCCGGTTCCCGATTTCCTTCGGCTACGATCTGGAGCGCGACCTGCCCGAGCCATCCAGCGCGGGGGCTGAGGAAACCGGCATCGACGTGACGACCGCACGGTTCGAAACGGTCTGCCGATATGTGGCGGAAAGCGATGCCTGTACCATGGTGAATGCCATCGCGGCAGAACAGTTCAAGCGCGACGGGTTCGGGCTGTGCTTTATCCCCTTCGATGACAAGGGCAACATGCGGGAACTTGGGGCGATCACCCGACCGCAATATCCCAATCCCGAGATCATCGAAGTGATGAACAACCATGTCTGCGCAACACCCCCACGCGGCACCGTCGCATCGCGCAACACGCGGCTTGTGAAGACACCCGTTTCGACGGATGGCTGAGAAACAGACCCGGGCGATCCCTGCCCGCGCAACATTGTTCCTTCACCGACAGCAACCTGAATTTGACCGACCCCCGAGGGGCTGAATACGGTCGAAAATCCGTACTTTTTTGTGAAGACGCGTCAGTGAATAGAGTCAGCGTCGCAAGTCCAAGATTCTAAACCATTATAATCGCGATAATATTATCCCTCATAACCTCGCGAACTGCGTGAGTATTTGCGTTGGTTATGCCCCCCATTCAAAGGAAAAATTTCCAATAACGCGCGCCCTCTGCACCTGTTGAGACAGCGGAAAGACGGCCAGCCGGTTGGACCTCCGCCTGAATTCAACTCATGCAGGGAGACACCCGATGCTATCCGAATTTCTTGCAAGTTTGCGCTCCAGATTGCTGACGACCTCGTCACTGGCGCAGGAAACCGTCCGCGACGGGCAAACGCTGTCCAACGGTTTTTTTCAAAACACCGTGGTCGACAACACACCGGCCTTTGTGCTGGACAATGACTTCGCGCGTCTTCTGAACTTTGGTCAGATCACCACCAACAACGCCGCCGCTGCCGTGTCGGTCGAAGGTGAGAACGCGCAGGTGTTCAATTTCCGCTCGGGCAGCATTCAGGCGAACTCGGGCCCCGACGCGCTGGCCACCGGCATTCAGGTCTCGGGCAGCGCCGATATCCGCAACTTTGGTGAGATCGCAGGCGAATTTAACGGCGTTCAGTTCGCAGGTGTAGGCAGCTCGGGCACGCTCGACAACTTCCGGGGCGGCGTGATTTCATCGGACAGCCGGGCGGTCGATATTCAGGGCGAAGGCGTCAGCGTTCGCAACTTTGGTGATATTGTCGGCACCGGCGATCAGCGCAATGGTACGATCTACACCAACTCTACCGCCGAAGATGTCAGCATCTCGAACTTCTCGGGCGGCACCATCGATGCGGGCGAGGGCAACAACGGGGCCGGTATCTCGCTTCAGGTCGGCAATGAGGTTGGCGACCGCGTGTCCAACACCCTGTTCAACGGCTTCGGCGCGACCATTCAGGGCCGCGGGCAAGAGGCCTCGATCTCGCCGGGCGCGGGTGACGGCATCCGCATCAACAACGGGGCCGAGGGTACGATCTCGGAAACCGATATCGTCAACAGCGGCCTGATCTCGTCCGAAAGCAATCAGGGCACTGCAGGCGGCATCCGCATTGCCGATGGTGCTGCGGCTGAAGGGCGTATCCTCAACACCTCGACCGGTGTGATCGAGGGGGTGCGCAACGGCCTGTACATTGGTGAGGCCGAGCATGATCTGGACGTGCTGAATTTTGGCACCATCCAATCCGACAGCCGCGCGGTGAATATCGACGGAACCGGTGTGAATCTCGTCAACGGGGGCGATATTCTGGGCACCGGCGATCAGCGCAACGGTACGGTTTATGCCGACGGCACGGCAGATGACTTCTCGGTCAGCAATCTGGCCAATGGCCTGATCGACGCGGGCGAGCACAATCAGGGCTCGGGTTTCGGCGTTGAAATCGGTGGTGCCGAGGATGGCGCGAACACCTTCACGCTGGACAATGACGGAGTCATTCAGGGTCGCGGCAACGCGGGCGCTGCGCTGGGTCTGGCCGGTGACGGCGTGCGGATCGGCAACGTGGGTAACGCGGGCACAACCGATGCAACGATCACCAACACCGGCACGATTTCGTCCGAAGGCGCCAATGGCACGGTCGCCGGTCTGCGGGTCGTAAATGGCGTGAATTTCCAGGGGACGCTGACCAATGCGGGCCTGATCGAGGGTATTCAGAACGGTGTCTATTTCGGAACCGGCGACCACGCGGGCGGGATGTTCCTGAACACCGGCACCGTGACCTCGGACAGCCGCGCGCTGAATATCGACGGTGGCGGTCTGGAGGTGCGCAACGAAGGCGACATTCTGGGCACCGGCAACCAGCGCAACGGCACGGTTTATGCCGATGGCACTGCCGACAACTATAGCTTCACCAACACCGGTCTGGTGGATGCAGGCGAAGGTTTCAACGGCTCGGCCGTGTCGCTGCAAACCGGTGACGTGGACGGAGATGTGGTTTCGGCCGCGATCTTCAACGAAGGCACCTTTCAGGGTCGCGGCGACGCAACCGAAGGCAATCAGGTCGGCGACGGCCTGCGCCTGTTCAGCAGTGTCGAGGACGCCAGCTTTGCCGGTCTGGTGCAGAACAGCGGTGTGATCGCAGGGTCGGAAGACAGCGACGCGGCGGCAGGTATCCGCATCGATGGTGGTGTGAACCTGCTGGGTGCCATCATCAACGAAGGTGAAATCTCGGGTCAGGTCAACGCGATTGACGCAACCGAGGCAGGCTCAGTGACATTCGTTAACGATGACGAAGGTTTGGTAAATGGTAACGTGTTGCTGGGTGCCGGAGACGACATCGTTGTAGACCTCGGTCAGATCAACGGTGTCGTCAACGGCGGAGCCGGAGATGACGTTCTGATCACCGGCGACGGTGACAACGTGATCGTCGGTGGGCTTGGAAACGACTTCATCGAGGGTGGAGACGGGTTCGACACAGCCGATTTCTCGGATCTGGATGTGGCTGTCACCGTCAATCTGGACGCCAACGGCAACGGCACCGCAACCCGCGACACCGGGTTCAACGTGAGTGTTGTCAATCAGGCGGTGACCGCGTCCGGTCAGTTCGGGTCGGCCATTGCGGACGGTGCTGCCTTTGTCGAACAGGCTGCTGCCGAGAACCTGTACTTCAACATCCACACAGCCGACTTCCCGGGTGGTGAAATTCGCGGTCAGTTGCTGGTCGACAGCGACGATACCGTGGACGGCATTCGCACCATCACCCTGAGCGGTCCGCTGGATGCGGCGCAGGAACCCGGGCCCCTGTCCGACAGCGATGCCACCGGCTTCGCAACGGCGGTTGTTGTTCAGAACCTGGAAACCGGTGAGGTCACCTATTCCAGCGAACTCAGCGTCACCGGCCTGAACGAAGCCGATCTGCTGACCCCGATCCCGGGTGCTGTCTCGGCCATCCACCTGCACAACGCCCCTGCCGGTCAGAACGGCCCGGTGGTTCAGGACACGCTGGTCGATGCCGGTGCGACGCTGGACGTGGGCGCCACAGGCGGCACCGGTGTTGTCGGTGCGGATATCATCGACAACCAGATCGAAACCGACATCCTCAGCTCGATCGAGCGGGTTGTGGGCTCGGGTGACAGCGACACAATCGACGTGTCGGGTTTCAACGGTGTCACCGTTGATCTGGACCTCAGCGGTCCAGCTCCGAACCCGGCGGGCAATGGGGATGAAGGTCCGCAGGACGGCGCCATCATCCAGAACGGGGTGATCGTTGCAGAAATCGACGATTTCGAGAACGTCGTCGGCACCAGCGGTGATGATCTGCTGCTGGGCAATAACGAGTTCAACATCCTTGACGGCGGTGCCGGGAACGATGCGATCCATTCCTTCGGTGGTGCCGACATCATCATCGGCGGCGATGGCATCGACACCGCGCTGTTCACCGCAGGCCCGGGCGTTGTTCTGGACCTCGATGAGGATGGCAACGGGGTTGCGCAGGTCAACGCGCCGGGCGGGGCCACGCTGGATCAGGTCTTCGGGTTTGAAAACATCAACGGCTCGAACAACGCAGGCAGCCCGAATGGCGGCAACGACATTCTGTCCGGCAACTCGGGATCCAACACCCTGAACGGTCAGGCCGGTGACGATGTGCTGAACGGTGAGGGTGGCGATGACATCCTGATCGGCGGCGCAGGCAACGACACCTTCGTGTTCGAGGGCCAGTTCGGTAACGACACCATTCAGGACTTCCAGGCTGGCTTCGACCAGTTGGATTTCGGCGACTTCGACGGTCCGCTGGGCGTCGCGCAGGACGGCGCTGATGTGGTCCTGTCCTTCGCTTCGGACAACTCGGTCCGGCTGGAAGGCGTCAATACCAGCGACCTGACCGACGACGACTTCGTCGCCTGATCCCAGACCAACGGGGTGGCGGCGCAGGTCGCCACCCTTTCACCCTGAAAAGAGATCACCGTCATGTTTCAGAAAAAATCATCCGTCAAAACAGCCTGGGCCTCGTTACGGGGCGGCTTTTTCGCAATCGGCTTTTTCAGCCTTGTTCTTAACCTCCTGATGCTCGCCGGTCCGCTTTACATGCTGCAGGTCTATGACCGCGTACTGACCAGCCAGAACATGGATACCCTGATCGCCCTGACCCTGCTGCTGGGTGGCGTGTTCATCGTCACCGGCCTGCTGGACCTGATGCGGGTGCGTATCCTGAACCGGCTGGGTGCGCGGTTCGAGTTGAAGATCGGCGCGCCGCTGCTGCGGGCCTCGATCCGTCGCCGCCTGCAGGGCAAATCGACGGCCACGGACAACCCGGCCGCAGATATCACCGGTCTGCGCGATTTCATCTCGGGCCCCACGCTGATCGCGTTTTTCGACGCGCCGTGGATTCCGATCTATCTGGCGGTACTTTACATGCTGCACCCCTATCTGGGCGCGCTTGGCCTTGCCGGAGCGCTGACCCTTACAATTCTGGCCCTGATCAACAACGCGCGCGCCGCTGGCGTCATGCAGGACGCATCCCGCGCGCGCAGCAGGTCCGACGCTTTGTTCACCGCAAGTGAGCAAAATGCAGAGCTTGTCCAGGCAATGGGGATGAATGGTGATCTCGCCCGGCGTTGGACAGCTCTGCAACTGGAGGCCCATACGCTGAAGACCCACGTGGCCGACCGCATCGCCAGTTTCTCGGTTCTGTCCAAGACGATCCGCATGGCGCTGCAATCGGGCATGCTGGGTCTGGGTGCGGCACTGGCCATTACCGGGCAGGCCACAGCGGGGGTGATGATCGCCGCCACCATCGTGCTGGCCCGGGCGCTGGCCCCGATCGACCAGTTGATCGGCCAGTGGCGCGGCTTTCTGGCTGCGCGCGGGTCTTACAAGACCCTGCGGACGTTGGATGAAGCCTTCCCGGAACACCCCAAGCGCCTGGCCCTGCCGCGTCCGCAATTCTCGATCAACACCGTGATTGCGCAGGCTGGCCCGCCGCTGGCACGCAATGCCACCATCGGAGACATCGAGTTCGCTCTGTCCGCAGGGGACGTGATGGCCGTGATCGGCCACAGCGGCTCGGGCAAGAGCACATTGGCGCGGATGCTGGCCGGCATCTGGATGCCCCAGCGCGGCGCAATCCGGCTGGATGGAACCCCTATGGCGAAATGGGAGCCGCAGGATCTGGGCCAGATGATCGGCTATCTGCCGCAGGACGTTCAATTGTTCGACGGCACCATCCGAGAAAACATCGCGCGGTTCGCAACCTCGGTCGATGACGCCAAAGTGTTCGAGGCCGCCGTTGCCGCCGATGTGCACGGTCTGATCAGCAACCTGCCCGATGGCTATGACACGCAGCTTGGCGATGGATTCCACCTGTCGGGCGGCCAACGGCAACGCATCGCTCTGGCGCGCGCGCTCTACAATGATCCGTTCATTCTGGTGCTGGACGAGCCGAACTCGGACCTCGACGCGCAAGGCGAACTGGCGCTGCGCAACGCCATCCGCGCCGCCAGCGCCCGCGGGGCTATCACCTTTGTCATGACCCACCGCCCCAGCACGCTGGAGGCCGTCAACAAGATCCTGACGCTGAACAAGGGCATGCAGACCGGCTTTGGCAACAAGGAAGCCATGCTGCGCCCGCGCCAGACCGGCCTGCCGCCGCAGCAACACACGCAGATCGCGGCGCGCAATCCGCAGCCGCCCGCCCGGAAAGGAGCCGCCCAATGACGCTCGCAGTTTACAACAGCCGCGATCAAAGTGTTCTGCATCTGGAAGATTACAGCCGGGCCGGGCAAAAACCCCCGGGTTCGGGCATCAAGGGCTTCGTGATCCTCGGCCTGCTGATCGTGGCCGGTTTTGTCGGCGGCTCGGTGTATTGGGCCGCAACCTCGAAACTGGACGGCGCCGTGGTCGCCCCCGCCTCGTTCGTGGTCGAGGGCAATCGCAAGACGGTCGAGCATCTGGATGGCGGTATCGCGCGGCGCATTCTGGTCGCTGACGGCGATCTGGTCGAGGCCGGGCAGGTTCTGGTCGAACTCGACAGCACCGATCTGGACGTCAATCTGGACGTGATCATCAGCCAGTTGGCAGAACTGACCGTCCGCCGCGCCCGTCTGGTGGCACAAATCCGCGATGAAGAGCGTTTCGACCGCGCGGACGTCACCCGGATGATGCGCGTCGAGATGGACAGCGGCGACTGGCACGGTGCGTTCCTGACGCAGAAGCTGTTATTCGACGCTGAAATCCGGACGCGGACAGCGGAACAAAACCTGCTCGACCAGCAGATCGCCAACCTGCGGGACCAGATCGCAGGGCTGCAGGCCCAGCGGCAGGCCAATACCCGCCAGATGGACATCACGCGCGAAGAACTGGGCAATCTGGAAACCCTGCAGGCCAAGGGGCTGGTCGCCGCCAACCGCGTGAACAGCCGCCGGGTCGAGATCGAACGTCTGACCGGCGTCGCGGCCTCACTGACCACGCAAGAGGCGCAGGCCCGCAACCAGATCAGCGAGTTGCAACTGGCCAGCATCGGCCAGCAGACCCAGCGGGCCGAGGCGATCTCGACCGAACTGGCGCAGGTCGAAGCGTTGCTGGCCACGCTTGAACCGCAATATGTCGGCGCTGCCGAGCGGCGCAAACGCGTCGCGATCACCGCCCCGGTCAGCGGGCGGGTTGTCGGCCTGACGGTCTTTACCTCGGGCGGCGTCGTCCGCCCCGGCGAGCCCATTCTGGACATCGTGCCCGCAGATCAGCCATTGATCGTCGAAGCGCGGGTGAACACGGCGGACATTGAAAAGCTGTTCGTCGGCCAATCCACCCGCGTGCGCCTCTCGGCCTTCGATCAGGGCGAGGTGCCCGAGGCCACCGGCAGGATCACCGATATCTCAGCCGACAGTCTAAAGGACGACCGCACCGGGCAACCCTATTATCTGGCACAGGTCAAGCTGGATCAAAGCCAGTCAGACCGTATCGAGACGCTGGAACTGGTGCCAGGCATGCCAGCGGATCTTTTCGTCAACACCGGCGAGCGCACCGCGCTGAGCTATCTGGCCCAGCCCTTACGGGACCGGATTGCCCGCACGTTCATTGAATAGCGCTGCGTTGTCGGAGCGGCGGGCTTTTTCACCCGCTCTCCGGCCACATTCTCGGTTCATCAGGCCTCGGTCCGGTCGCCGTTGCCCGAGAGATTCGACACAGACCGCGACGAAAACCCGGTTCTGCGTGTATGATCGACCCTTATTTGCAGCATCTATGGGGGTTGAAGGATGAGCGTGACTGAAAACGGTGACTATGTCCCGGGCAACCGTCCCGACGAAAACATGGCAGACGCCGAGTGGCAACGGGGAGAACGCAGGATGTCGATGTATTCGATGATCCTGTCGGCGGTGTCCGTCACGCTGTCCTTCGGCCTTGGCGTATTCATTTACATCGTCGAGGAATGGGACGAGAAATTCGAACGCAGTGTCAGCGAGGTGGACCGGGTCTACGATCCGAAATTCTCGGACGCGCTGACGACCGTGCTCGAGGCGGTTTACAAGTTCTACGAGGACCCCGAGAACCAGAACCTCAGCGCAAGCGAGCGCTACGTCACATTCTGGCGCGAGGCCGATGTCGACCGCGAAATGCTGGTTGTGCTGCCCAGAATTACCACGATCGCAAACTGCGTTGAGCGCGACCAGTGCTATCCCGAAGAGGTGTACAACCGGTTTCCGGAAATCACCCTTCAGGCGATCTATTTCATGCGGGAATTCATCTGGCCCGACTTCGAAGACGACGAAGGGGACGTGGACGAAGGGTGGTCCATCGGATCGACGGACTACACCTTTCTGGCCAATATGTGCCAATGGACCATGACCAAATACGGCGATTTCCCATTGTGGAGCGCGCGACACGAAGACATGCGCTCACCGGATGAACCGGCCCCAAGCCCATGTTTCGAGCCGATAGAATTCACTAAATAACCTTTGATTTTATCGCGGAAATTCAGTCATGTGATCCAAATACGCTTTCGGACAAGGCACAATTTACCAAAGTCATTTCAGGGCACAGAATGGACCACGCAAAGACTGACGGCCGTACGACCCGCGATCCGGAGCAACGCAAGGGCTATGCTGTCGGGACGCACAGAATTCGCCCCCCGGCCCAGACGGTGGCCGATCTGATGCCGCTGCTGGCGCAGGCCGGGATCACGCGGGTTGCCAATATCACCGGCCTTGATCGCATTGGTATTCCGGTCGTGTCCGTCAGCCGCCCCAATGCCCGCTCGCTTTCGGTGTCCCAGGGAAAGGGCCTTGACCTTGATGCCGCCAAAGCGTCGGGGATCATGGAGGCCATCGAAAGCCACCATGCCGAAAACATCGACCACCCCCTGCGCCTTGCGTCCGAGCGAGAGATGCAGGCGCAGTTTCCGGTCGTTTCGCCCTCGACCCTGCCGCAACTGCGCGACACGCGGCACGACCCGGAAAAACAGGTATTGTGGATTGAAGGCACAGACCTGTTCCGCCAATCCCCGATCTGGATGCCGTTCGAGGTTGTGCATACCAATTACACCGTGCCGACCAAGGCGGCCACCGGGTGCCTTGTGGCCTCGTCAAACGGCCTCGCCTCGGGCAACAGCACCGCCGAGGCCATCATTCACGGCATCGCCGAAGTGGTCGAACGGGATGCGATGACGCTGTGGAACCAACTGCCCGAAAGCGCCATTGCCTCAACGCGGGTGGATCTGAACAGCGTCGCGAACGAGGCCTGCCGGGCGCTGCTTGCCAAGCTGGATGACGCCAATTTCAAAGTAGCGGTCTGGGACATCACCAGCGATGTGGGGCTGCCGGTCTTCTACTGCCTGATCGTGGACGCCGAGCGCCGCAACGGGCATTCGGGCGCGGGGGCCGGGTGCCATACCTCCGCCGATGTCGCCATGGCCCGCGCGATCACCGAGGCGGTTCAGGTGCGCTGCAACTACATCGCCGGGGCGCGCGACGACTTGCTGCCGGACGAATACGGTCAGGACAGTCAGCAGGCCAAGCGGGACAGGGCCGAATGGCTGATGAGCCTGCCGACCAGAAGCCCGCGCGCGCTCAGCTCGATTGCAAGCTGGCAGAACGGCACGCTGGACGCGGACCTTGAAACTATGCTGGCGCAACTCTCTGGTGCCGGTCTGGATCGCGTCGCCTGTGTGGACCTGGGCAAGCCCGAGTTTAACCTCGGTGTGGTGCGCATCGTCATACCGGGGCTTGAGGGCCCGGATGACCACCCCGATTACACGCCGGGCCAACGGTCGCTGGCCCAGCGGGGGCAACCGGCATGACCGCATGTGTATTCTCCGGCCCCACCCTGTCCGCCGACGAGATCAGGGCAGTTTCCGAAGCCGAGGTGCTGCCCCCCGCCGCGATGGGCGACGTGATCGCCGCGGTCAAGCGCGGCTTCACCCGGATCGGCATCATCGACGGCTATTTCGAGGGCCAGCCTTCGGTCTGGCACAAGGAAGTCCTGTGGGCGATTGATCAGGGCGTCACCGTGTTCGGCGCGGCCAGTATCGGTGCGCTGCGCGCGGCCGAGCTCTATCAGTTCGGCATGATCGGCGTGGGCGAGATATTCTCGGCTTACGCCGAGGGTGAGTTGGAAGATGATGACGAGGTCGCCCTTGTTCACGGCCCGGCAGAGCTTGGCTATCAGCCTTTGTCTGAGCCCATGGTGAATATCCGGCTGACCCTAGCCAAGGCGGTGGAAGACGGCGTTCTATCGCCAGAGGTCGGCAGGATGCTGACCGATGACTGCAAGGACCTGCATTTTCCGAACCGAACCTGGGCAAACCTGCTGGAAAGCGCATCGCAACGCCTGCCCGGGAAGGACCAGTTTGATCGCCTGTCCGGGTGGCTGGCCGACAACAAGATCGACCAAAAGAAACGCGACGCGCATGAGATGCTGCGGGCGATGTCGCAGGCGGATGCGGTTAGCGAGGCCAATTGCCACATGCAATGGACGGTCATGTGGGACAAAGCGCTGCAATGGCGGGACGAAACCCACACGGATCACAGCGGCGTATTGGATGAACTACGCCTGTCGCCGGACCAATTCGCGAATATGCGGCGTCGGGCGCTTGCGCGGGTTCTGGCCTCGGACGGTTTCGCGGTCGGAACCGCCTCGGGCAACGATATGTCCGCCATGCTCAGCAGACTGCGCCGGGAACAGGGGTTATACTCGCTCTCCGCGCTGGAAAGTTGGATGGCGGACAACGCTTTGACACCGGACGGGCTGGAACGGCTGCTTGCCACCGACGGCGCGCTGGATGCGGCAGAAGAGGCTGCGGGCACCGCGCTGGACGACGCGATGATTGACGAATTGAAACGCGCTGGCCGGTTTGCGGCCCTGTCCAAACGCGCGCAGGCAAAGCGCGAAGCTTTAGCAACCGATCAATCGACAAGCACGGGACCGCCGGGCCGCGCGCTGCTGCTGGACTGGTTCATCCGCGACACAGGCACCGCGTTCGACCCGGAACAGCCTGACATTCTGGCAGATGCACTAGCCCTGCCGGATGCCGAAACGCTTTGTCGTCTTGTCGCCGATGAATTTCTGTTTCGTAAATTGCGCAAAAGCGGGGATACTGACGGCAGGACTTCTGCGCCAAGTGAATTTTAGCACTCGGTCTATTGAGGGGCTGAATTGAATGGATCACCATCCCGGCACGCGTTTCCTGCTGTTTCCGCAACTGCCCACCACGCAAGAGGGGCGGTTCGCCGAAACGGTCTGGGTGTCTTCGCCCGCAGGCTCGGTCGGGCCGGGTCCAGCGGATGACCGGCTCTATGTGGTGGATCCCATCGGCAAGGAACTTCCTTATGGCTTCTATCCTGGCCCGAACGGGATGCCGGATCATTTCAAGCCCCCCTGGGACGGCCAAAGACATCCACCCGCCCTGCCGGACGAACAGGGGCATTTCGATCATATCGACTTTCACACCCGCGAATTCGAACAGGCCCACGCCTTTGGCTGCGTCCGCTTCACGCTGGACATCTGGGAGGACTATTTCGGCGGACAGATTCCGTTTCATTTCCGCGCGGATTACGACCAGTTGGAGATCATTCTGCTGGAGAACTTCGACAATGCCTATGCCGGGTTCGGCTCGATCGAACTGGGGTCCTACAAGCGCAAGAACGGCGACCTGATGGATTTCGCGCTCAGCTTCGATGTGATCGCGCATGAGCTTGGGCACCTGATCGTCTACAGCGCCGTCGGCATGCCTGACACGGCGGATATGGATGGCGAACAGTTCGGGTTCCACGAATCCGCGGCGGACATGGTGTCGCTGATTGCGCTGATGCATTTCGAATCCGCGCGCGACGACCTGTTGGAAAAGAGCAAAGGCAACCTCTATTCCTTCAACCAGCTCAACCGCTTTGCCGAGGTTTCGGATTTCGAACAGCTGCGTCTGGTGTCGAACGATTCAAACATGTGGCAGTTCGAGCAGGGCTGGACCAGCGAACATGACCTCTCGCAACCCCTGACAGCGGCGTTTTTCGACATTCTCGTCGATGTGTTTCACGAGGAACTGCTTGCCGCGGGTCTGATGAGCGACGAGCTCGAGGATCTGTCCGACCGGCTTGAGGACGATCCCGGTTACCACGAGATCCTGCAGCCCATGTTCGATGCCAGCTACGCCCAATCGCCCGAGGGTTTTGCCGATGCTCTGGACCGCGCCCGGGATTATCTGGGGCACGTCCTGGCCCTGACATGGGTGCGCCTGCCGGCAGTTCCGACTTACGCGGACTTCCGGCACGTTATGACGGGTGCGGATGAAACGCTGACCGGTGGCCGTTTTGGCCGAATCATCGAAGTTAACATGGCCCGGCGCGGAATCGGCATCGTATCCGCCGGCCCAAGGCAGACCCCGCCGGACGAAGAAAGCCACGCGTTTTCCGACCGAACCTATGTGCCTGAAAATACATCGTTTCGGCCGCACAAATGCACACCCTACCGAACCCGCTATATGCTCGCACGCGGCGGCTAAAGGGGCGAAAATGAAGGAAAACCTTGTTTATGAATCAAAACTGCCTCAGGCTGTCGCCACTGTTCGCAAGGTTACAATTATTTCAAATTGATAATGGGGGGTTATCACAATGACCGAGAGCTTACTTAGTCTTTCCAAAGTCGTCCTGTTTGGCCGGGTTGTTTCGGACCTCAAGTTTAAGATCACCAGAGACAGACCCGTAGAAGACAAGGAACAACACCCGGGCGACAGCGATGCCTTTGGTGAACCACCCACTCTGGGCGGCAATAGTTTCCTGCTACGACAATTGTTCCGGTATGCAGAGAATGACGAGCGCATCGCACAATTCGCGAGAATTTATTGCTATAGCTATGAATCCCATATCTATGAACTTGCGCGGCCTCAGATCTTTTTGGTGCACGGTGACGGAACGCTCGTCGAGGGACCTAAAGGGGATCTTGAGACCCGATTTGCACGCACTCCGGGCAACCTTGACCGAACCGGCCTTGAAGCGCGCGGTTGGTCGTTCGCCGATGACATGAGGGCGTGGGCCTTTGACAAAGGCGACTACTCGATCCGATTTGACCCGAGTACCGGCCCGCTGGAAGATATTCTGCTCGCAACAGAAGTGAGTGACCCGGCCTATAGCGGTGGCAAGGCTTACAGCGGCGGCAAGGCCTATAGTGGCGGCAAAGCTTACAGCGGCGGCAAGGCCTATAGCGGCGGGAAAGCCTATAGCGGTGGCAAGGCTTATAGCGGCGGGAAAGCATACGGTGGAAACAACGATTAGCACCTGAGACTGTCAAATTTTCTTCAACTTCGAAAACAGGTTGGATGTGAAATGAGTGACTACGACGAAGTTATTCGCGAAATGAAAAACCTATGCGAAAAAGTTTCTGAGGCAAACGCCTTGGGCAAAGAAGCTTTGCCTGTGTTGCGCCAATTGGTGCAGGTTGCCATTAGCGCAACTGAAAATGATGACCCAGTACAAATCAAACCCAAGCGGGCCGAGGACAATCTGGAAATTCTGCGGAAGTCGGTTAGCGATAGCAGGCCACGATATGAAAATGTCCCTGTCCATGGAATATTCAATGCATCTCAGGATGTGACAACAACCGTGCATCTTCTCACAAAGGAAGATAGTGCCGTCTACCCCTTTCTAGAAGTCGTAGGTGTTGAAGTCGAGGGCAGCAGGTTGGACCTCGAAATTCGGGTGAATAACAAGTTGGAAGTAGTGCCCGATGACCCTGACGACGCGCGGAATTTCATAACGGTCGGCCAACAGATAATACTCCGGGTCGATCAGGACGATTCCACACACCCCAGAGCTGAGGCGCTTCATTTCGTAGTCACCGATTCATCTGGCAACTACTGACCAGCCCCTTGTTCGCCGGTTTTTTTGACGCCTAAAGTCATATAATGCTTCGTCTCATCCGAATGGGTGATCTCAAATCCCTCGCGGGTATACAGGCTCCGCGCCGGGTTTCCCTTGATCAGGTCCAGCCGTAACGGAAGCCCGCGCGCTCGGGCTTCGGCGATTACGTTGCGCAGCAGGCGTGTGCCAATGCCCCGGCGCTGGTACTGCGCAAGAATGTGGAACTGATCCAGATTCATCGCGCCATCCGAAATCGTGACCTGCAGATACCCGATATCGGTGCAATCCAGCCGCGTGACGCAGATTTCCTCGGCGTCGAAATACCTGTCGAATGTCGCATCGACCCGATCGGCATCCCATACGCCCAGCGTGGTCAGCAGCGGCTTCATGCAGGCCAGATACAACTGGTGACAAAACGCGCGGTCAGCCGGGACGCCCGGGCGCAGATCAACGCGGGACGGGCGGCTGTTGACCGCCAGCGAAAACGGCTGGGCGTGAATGGGTATCTTCATTTCAGCCCCGCCAGTTTCAGCCCGGCCATAAGGCGCTCTCTGGGTTCGGGGTTTTTGTCCGGCGGGACCTTGCTCCAGTGTTCTATTGAAAATTCGGGGTGGCTGGCCAGCAATTCGCGCGCCGAGCGCATCGCAAGCTGGTTCTCACCCATCAGCGCGTAGCTTGCGGTCAGCATCCGGTGCGCCTCGGTCCGGTCGCTCATCTGGCTAAGAATGCGGATCGCCTCGGCATAGTCGGATTTGTCGAAATGCGCCTCACCCAGATGCCACAGATACCAGTCCGGATAATGCGGGTTCAGCGACATCGCCTTTTTGATCAGTTCAATGGCACGATCCGGGTTGCCGCAGACGCTGACCGAATGCCCCATCTCGGCCAGCACATCGGCATCGTTGGGGTTCAGTTTGATGGCGCGCTCGTAGGCACCAAGCGACTGGTCGTATTCGCGCAGGTAAATTAGCGCGCTGCCCACAGCGGCGTGCCCCCTGGCGTCGGTCTGGTCCAGTTTCACGGCACGTTCGGCCTCTGCCAGCGCATCCCGCAATGCCGCGTCCGGCGGATCGACCCAGTGAAAACGCCAGGCGTCGTTCAATGTCCGTGAAATGCCGACATAGCTGCGGGAAAAGGTCGGATCGGCCTTGCGCGCCTGTTCGAACAGCCCGCGCGCATGGACATTGTTAAGACGCGACGGCCTGCCATAAACCGATCGCCCGCGCAACAACAGGCCATAGGCCTGCAACTGATCCTCGCCCGCGCTGACCGAGCGGCGTATCTCGGCGCTTGTAACCTCCTGAGACAGGCGCGCGGCAATAAGCGAGGTCAGTTCCGTGCGGATCGAGAACACGTCCTCGATCACGCCGTCAAACCGCTCGCCCCACAGCGACTGGCCAGTGGTGGCATCCAAAAGCTCGACATGGACCATGATGCGCCGGTCGCTGCGCAGCAGGTTGCCCGCGATCAGATAGGTGACGCCCAGGCTGTCGGCGATCTCAGACGTGGTCTGCATCGACTGGTCGAACATCGAAGACGACCGGTGCGCAATGACGTGCAGGTCATGAAACCGGGTCAGGTTCGAGATGATGTCCGCCGTGATCCCCGAACAGAGATGGATATTCGCCGTATCACCCGAGGTGTTTTCGAGATCCAGTACGGCAACCGAGTTTGGCGAGGGCGGCGGCGAATTTCTCTGCAACTCGCGCAGGCGAATGCCGGATGACGCGGCAGGCGCGTCCAGCATGACCTCGAAGACATTCACGAATTGCCTGAGGTTCTTGAGTTTCTTTTTCCCAAGCGGCTGCAGACGGACATCCGTGCTGTCCGTGATCTGCGCCTTCACATCTTCGCTGATCAGAATGCCACCCGGCGGTGCCAGGCTTTGCAGCCGCGCGGCGATGTTCAGTTGATGGCCCAGCAAGCCGTTGCGCGTTTGCAGCAGATCGCCAAAGCTCAGCCCGATCCGGAAGGCAATCGGCGACTCGCCCGAGTTCCAGACGCTGTCATTGCTCATTTCCCGCTGCACCGACACGGCCAGATTCAGCGCGTCATCTGCGCTTTCAAAAAAGGCCAGCACGCCGTCGCCGGCGATATGCTCGACCGACCCTCCGTAATCCACAATCAGGGAAGAGATCAGTTCGATCGCGCGCTGGGTGCGCTGTACGGCCCTGGCTTCGTCGCGTTCGATGATGGTCGTGTAACCACAGATATCCGCGAACAACGCCGTTACTGTTTTTGTACCTTCACCAACCATTTCACCGTCTCGTCCTGAATTAAGAACGGGTTTTTCCGTCGGCACAGACGCTACCATGTCTGCCCGGGCTTGCGAACTGTTTACTTGAGCAGACGGAACCGACGTCGCGTTTCGGATCGAAACAGGGTTTTATGCTTAGTTAACAACCCCAAAAGGTCTACGGCATTCGTTCGTTCAGCGCAGTGCCGATACGTCCAGTAACCGCTGTTCCCGTGTCATTTCGAACCTTTGTTCATCGCCAGCCCGTTCCACCTTTACATCCAATTTTTTCGCACGTTCAAATCGATCGAAATAAGCAAATTCAATTGTGTCCAGCGCGCCGATATCCTGACATTGGATCACGTATTCTGCCTGAAATTCCGAATGCGCCGAAGTCTCCGGATCACTCTGTTGCGTGGTTGATACAGTATCACCGGCAGAGTTGTCAGCGACCAAGGTCACATTCGCGGACTTGGTAAAACATCCGGCCTGCTCAGGCACCAGAAACAACTCCAGCGGTTTCGAAAGGTCCGAGATGGCAACCGCGACCGATGCCCGGTCGTCGTCATTGGCGGCAGCGTGCTCGAACCCGACGACATCAAACCCCGGAACAACCAGGGACAATGCGTATTCAGCCCCGGAAAAGGTGACATCAAGCGTGCCGGTTCCGTGCTGATGCTGCGATTCCGCTTGCGTGGCCTGAACGGCAAAGGCCGAAGCACACAGGGCCAAAGCAAGAAAAACTGTCCTCATTAACGCGTTACCACCCAAATCGAATCACCGATATCAGTCTAGACCGATTCGATAGTCGTGCAACTTTGCCCAGTTCTGCGGCACCGGCGGAATATGCCTAGCCAGATTCAGCGGGGGCGGGAAATCGTAATTTCTGACAATAAAACTCAGGTTGACATTGTTGAGTAATTCGCTCAGCTAATGGCGTGCATGAACACCGGGGCTCAGACCCCCATCCAGACAAGAGAGATTTGCGTTCCATGACCAAGCTATTTACCGCCGCCAGCACATTGACCCTGTGCATTGCCACCACTGCCCTGGCTGCCGATGCGCCCGCAAAGTCCGATGTGCTTGAGACCTACGCCAATATCGCCGAAGCCAAGTTCGAAGACAGTCTGATTGCCGCGCAATCCCTGCAGGCCGCCGTCAACGCTCTGATTGCGGACCCGTCCGATGCCACCCTCAACGCCGCCCGCGCCGCCTGGATTGCCGCGCGCGTGCCCTATCAGCAGACCGAGGTTTACCGTTTCGGCAACGCCATCGTCGATGACTGGGAAGGCAAGGTGAACGCATGGCCGCTGGACGAAGGCCTGATCGACTATGTCGATGCCGCCTATGGCGGTGCGACCGATGAAAACGAGTTCGCCGTCCTGAACGTCATTGCCAACCCCAGCTTCGATCTGTCGGGCGAAACCATCGACGCCAGCGAAATCACCCCTGAACTGCTCAGCGAAACCCTGCACGAAGCGGACGGGATCGAGGCCAATGTGGCAACCGGCTATCACGCCATCGAATTCCTGCTGTGGGGTCAGGACATGAACGGCCACGGCGCGGGCGCGGGCAACCGCCCTGCGACCGACTATGCGTCGGGCGACGCCTGCACCGGCGGCCAATGCGACCGTCGCGCGCAGTATCTGAGCGCCGCAACCGACCTGCTGGTCAGCGACCTTGAATGGATGGCCGGGCAGTGGAAACAAGGGGGTGCCGCGCGCGCCGCGCTGACCGAAAACGAGGATGCGGGCGTCAGCGCCATCCTGACCGGCATGGGCTCGTTGTCTTATGGCGAACAGGCCGGCGAGCGGATGCGTCTTGGCCTGATGCTGAACGACCCTGAAGAAGAGCATGATTGCTTCTCGGACAACACCCACAACTCGCATTACTACGACGGGCTGGGCATCCAGAACGTGTATCTGGGCAGCTATACCCGCATCGACGGCACCCCGGTTTCGGGCGCATCGTTGGCGGATCTGGTCATTGCAACCGACCCCGCGCTGGATGCCGAAATGAAGGTGAAGCTGGCCAACACCATGCAGGCTCTGGGCCGTCTGAAATCGACCGCCGAAGCCGGGTTTGCCTATGACCAGATGCTGGAACGCGGCAACGAAGGCGGCGAGTTGCTGATCATGGGCGGCGTCAATGGCCTGATCGACCAGACCAAGACCATCGAGCGCATCGTGACAGCGCTGGAACTGGACCAGATCGAATTCGAAGGCTCTGACAGCCTGGACAACCCGAATGCGGTGTTTCAGTAACATCTGACCCCGGCCAGAGGCATGCGCGACAACATGCCTCTGGCCTTTTTGGTCGGAAACGGTTGCATCCGGAACCGGTTCTGCGGCAAATATCATACTAAATAAGTAAGAAATCCGAAATATGGTCAAACAACCATGATCGTCTGCCACTGCACAAACATCTCGGACCACGAAATTCGCGCCGCGATTGACTGGATGCGGGCATCTGATCCTTATGCCGTCATCACCCCCGGCAAAATCTATCATGCCCTTGGAAAATCGGCGGATTGCGGCGGGTGCATGCCTCTTTTCCTAGACACGATGCGGGGTTCCGATAATCTGGAAGTCCCAATGCAACTCCGTGCATTACGCGGCGGAGTAACACAGGAGAAGTCAGATGAAGGGCGACCCGAAGGTCATCGAATATCTCAACAAATCCCTGCGGCATGAACTGACAGCGGTCAGCCAGTACTGGCTGCACTATCGGTTGCAAGAGGATTGGGGCCTTGGTCACATGGCCAAGAAAAGCCGCGAGGAATCCATCGAAGAGATGGAGCACGCGGATAAGCTGATCGAACGGATCATCTTTCTGGAAGGCCATCCCAATCTGCAGAAACTGGACCCGCTGCGCATTGGCCAGACGCCCAAGGAAACGCTGGAATGTGACCTAGCGGCCGAGATCGACGCCCGGGCGCTGTACAAGGAAGCCCGCGAATATTGCCGCGAGGCGGGCGACTTTGTCTCGATGGGTTTGTTTGAGAAGTTGATGTCCGATGAAGAGGATCATATCGACTTCCTCGAAACGCAGCTCGACCTGTATGAAAGGATCGGCGAAGCCAATTATGTGCAACTCAATGCATCGAAAATGGACGAAGACGACTAGGTTCTTCGCCCTCACGGTGGCCGCTTTTGCGGCCACCCCGTCCCTGTCAGCCGAGCTGCAGGATCTGCACCTGAACTACCCTCCCCGCACCGATGACGAACGCGCCCGTATTGCAGCAGTTACCGCCCCGCCGCAGGATTTCGCCGCACCGCAACCCTTTGAGGAACTGACCGCCGGGGCCGCCACCGTCCGCGCGCGCAATGACGCGGATGCGTTTTCGCAACCGTCCGGCAATCTGAGCTTCGAGCAGGAGCTGGATTTCAAGGTCGGCAACGGATTGTTCAAGAAAATCTGGGTATCGTCCCCGTCTTCGACATTGGCGTCGGACGGGTTGGGCCCGTTGTACAATGCGCGGTCCTGCCAGCGGTGCCATATCAAGGACGGACGCGGCCACACGCCGAACGGGCCGGATGACAACGCCATTTCCATGTTCCTGCGGGTGTCCATCCCCGGTCGGCCCGAGGACGGGCCCGCAGAAATCGCCGATTACATCGCCACCCTGCCCGAGCCCAACTACGGCGGCCAGATGCAGGATTTCGCGCTGGCCGGACATCCGGCGGAATACCGGCTGGGCATCACATACGAAGAACTGACCATTCACCTGTCAGAGGGCGAAACCGCATCCCTGCGCCGCCCGACCTATGAGGCTGCCGATCTGGGCTATGGGCCACTGCACCCGGACGCCATGCTCAGCCCCCGGGTCGCGCCGCAGATGATCGGACTTGGCCTGCTTGAGGCGATTCCGGTCGAGGATTTGCTGGCACGTGCCGACCCCGATGATGCGGATGGTGATGGCATTTCCGGGCGGCCCAACATTGTATGGTCGATTGAATATGGCGAACCGATGATGGGTCGCTTCGGCCATAAGGCCGGCATGCCGACGATCATGGAACAGTCTGCGGCGGCCTTTGCCGGCGACATCGGCATCTCCAGCCCGCTGTATCCGGCACCGCATGGGGATTGCACCGACAATCAGGTCAATTGCGTGAAGGCCCCCCATGGCGACAACGATGTGCGCGCATTCGAGATCGACCAGATCGGCATGGACCTTGTGGCCTTTTACAGCCGCAATCTGGGCGTGCCCGGTCGTCGGGATGTGGGTGACCCACAGGTGCTGCGCGGCAAAGAGGTCTTTCACACCACCGGCTGCGCCGCTTGCCACACACCTTCCCATGTCACCCACCGCATGGAGGATCGGCCCGAGCACAGTTTCCAACTGATCTGGCCTTATACCGACCTGCTGCTGCATGACATGGGCGAGGGTCTGGCCGACAACCGCCCCGAGGCCCGCGCAACCGGTCGGGAATGGCGCACGCCGCCGCTGTGGGGCGTTGGCCTGACCGAGCGTGTCTCGGGCCACACCCAGTTTCTGCATGACGGACGCGCGCGCAACCTGCTCGAGGCGATCCTGTGGCACGGGGGCGAGGCCCAGCCCGCGCGCGATACGGTCGTTTCCATGCCCAAAACCGACCGTGATGCCCTGATCCGATTTCTGGAAAGCCTGTAGCCGATGCGCCCTTTTGCCTTTCTCACCGCTCTTTTCCTGCCACTCGCCGCACAGGCGCAGGATCGCACCGCAATTCTGACGGACGTGACCCAGGCCCATATCCTGCCCCGTTTCGAAAACCTGGCGCAGGCGACCGAAAGCCTGATGACTGCGGCTGAAACCGATTGCACGGCAGGGTCAGATACACTCCGCGCTGCCTATGGCACCGCCTTTGACGCGTGGATTGCCGCCAGCCACCTCAGGTTTGGCCCGACCGAGGCCGAGGACCGCGCCTTTGCCCTGGCTTTCTGGCCCGACACCAAGGGGTTCACGCCGAAAGCCCTGTCACAGCTTATCGCCGCCGAGGATCGGGCGGTCGAAGACCCACAGGCCTTTGCGCAGACCTCAATCGCGGGGCGCGGGTTTTTTGCGCTGGAACGGATGCTGTTCGACCCGGCCTTTGCGGATCTCGGCAGCGCCGCGTATCGCTGCGCGCTGATCGGGGCGATTGCCACCGATGTCGACCACAATGCAGATGACATGCTCTCTGATTGGCACATCTACGCCCCTGCCCTTGTGCAACCGGGCGCAGACAGCCCCTATCGCACACAGGACGAGGCCATGCAGGAACTGTTCAGGGCCCTGTCCACCGGTCTTGAATTTACCGCCGATACACGTCTGGGCCGCCCGTTGGGAACCTTCGACCGCCCCCGCCCGAACCGGGCCGAGGCGCGGCGGTCCGAACGCGCGCTGCGCCATGTGGAATTGTCGCTGATCGCGCTGCGCGATCTGGCCGCGCGGCTATCCGCAGATCACCCGGATATCGCGGCCGATCTGGATGCGGGTTTCGGGCGTGCAATCGACAGCGCCCGGTCCATCGATGATCCGGCTTTGGCCGGGGTCGCCTCCCCGCAAAGTCGCATTCGCATCGAGGCGCTTCAGCAGCAGATCAACGATATCCGCGCGATCACCGCAACCGAACTTGGCCCGACCTTGGGGATCAGCGCGGGCTTCAACTCGCTGGATGGGGACTGACCCATGACCAGCCGCCGCAGTTTTCTGGCGGGTCTTGCCGCCTCATCGCTGGCACCCTTACGGGGCTGGGCATCCGTGGGTGGGCCTGCGTTTCTGGCCGCAGCCCTGTTCCCCGACGGGACATACCGGCTGGCCGGGCTGGACGCGCAGGGGGATATCCTGTTCGCCCTGCCGTTACCCTCGCGCGGACATGCCGCCGCTGCCCATCCGTTCCGGGCGCAAGCCGTCGCCTTTGCCCGCCGCCCAGGCACCTATGCCCTCGTGATCGACTGTGGCAGCGGCACAGAACAGGCACGGCTTCAGGCCCCTTCCGGGCGGCATTTCTACGGCCACGGTACATTCTCGGCGGACGGCTCCCGGTTCTATGCAACCGAAAACAATTATGAGGCTGGACTAGGCCTGATCAGCATCTGGGACGCGGAGAGTTTTGAGCGTTTGGGCGAGTTTGCATCCGGCGGCATCGGTCCCCATGACGTCCGCCTGATGCCCGATGGTCAGACGCTGGTGATCGCCAATGGCGGCATCGAGACCCACCCCGACAGTGGCCGCACCAAGCTGAACCTGCCAACGATGCGCCCGAACCTGAGCTATGTCGATCTGTCCGGCACCGTGCTCGAGCAGGTGGAACTGCCTCACGCGATGCACAAGAATTCGATCCGCCATCTGGCGGTACGCGGTGACGGGTTGGTGGGCTTTGCAATGCAATGGCAGGGCAGCACGGCAGAGCACCCTCCGCTTTTGGGATTGCATTGTCGTGGTGAAGCCCCGACCCTGCTGGCCGCACCCGAGGCAGAACAGAACGTGCTTCAGGGCTATGCTGGCAGTATCGCGTTTTCTGCCGATGGCGAGACAATCGCCATCACCTGCCCGCGCGGCAATGCGCTGCACCGGTTCGATGTGGCCAGCCGCGCGTTCCTGTCCGCCCACGATTTGGAAGATGTCTGCGGCCTCGGCTCGGGCACAAACGGGCTGGTCTTTACCACGGGAACCGGCGTTTTTGGCAGGTTGGACCATGCGCGTACCGAAATCCGAACCCGCGCCGAGTGCCAATGGGACAACCACCTGATCCCGATCCGGCGTCCGGTGTAAAATTCGGATTTCACTGTCACATAGTTTACACTTGGAAGAATCAAACTGCTGCCGTATTGGCGGGCGCGAAACCGGCACCCCAGAGTTAAGGACAGACTTGATTGAAACAGACGCCCGACGCACCGCATTCCATCTACGGGGTTGAGAAATGGGGCAAAGGCCTCATCGAGGTGACAGAGGCGGGCGAGATCGGTCTGCGTAACCCGATGGCGCCGGATACGGCGGCGATCAGCCTGCCCGGCATTCTCAGCGATCTGGACGAACGCGGCATCAAATCGCCGATGGTGCTGCGCGTGACGTCTTATCTGGAACACGAGATCGCGCATCTGAACGAAAGCTTCCTCGATGCCATCGCGCGCACCGGCTACAAAGGCCGTTATCGCGGCGTCTTCCCGATCAAGGTGAACCAGCAGGCGCAGGTCGTGGACCGGATCGTCGAGTTCGGCAAGAAATACAACTATGGGCTCGAGGCCGGGTCCAAGCCCGAACTGGTCGTGGCGCTGGCCCATCGTCTGGCCCCCGAAGCACTGATCGTCTGCAACGGCGTCAAGGATGCCGAGTTCATCCAACTTGCGATCCTGTCCCGCAAGATCGGGTTCAACACGGTCGTCGTTCTGGAAAGCCCGAAAGAGGCCGACACGGTGATCGAGGTCTACAAAGAACTGGGCATCGAGCCCCTGATCGGTGTGCGGGTCAAACTGACCAACCAAATCAGCGGCAAATGGGAAGAAAGCTCGGGCGACCGCTCGGCCTTTGGCATGAACACCGATCAGCTGGTGGCCACGGTGGACAAGCTGAAGGCGGCGGGTCTGCTGCATTGCCTGAGGCTGCAGCACTCGCATCTGGGTTCTCAGGTGCAGGACGTCAACGATGTGCGCCGCGCGGTGGGTGAGGCTTGCCGGTACTTCACCGAACTGACCCGCGAAGGCGTGCCGCTGACCCATCTGGACCTCGGCGGCGGCATGGGCGTGGACTATACCGGCGAGAAAAAGGCCGCCGAGAACTCGATCAACTACACGGTCGAGGAATACTGCGCCAACGTCGTCGAGACCGTCGCCTATGCCATGGACGAGGCCGAGATCGCCCATCCCACGCTGGTCACCGAAAGCGGCCGCGCGGTGGTGGCGACATCCTCGATGCTGGTGTTCAACGTGCTGGAAAGCACGCTCTACGATGCGCCCACCGGTCCCGAGGTCGAAGCGGATGACCACCATCTTGTCTCGGACCTCGCGGCGATCAACGGATACCTATCCAGCGACCGACTGCAGGAATGCTGGAACGACGCCACCTTCTACCGCAACGAATTGCGCGCGCTGTTCAGACGCGGCTATGTCGACCTGCGCCAGATGGCCCGCGCCGAACGCATCTACCTGTCGCTGATCGCCCGCCTCAAGGCACTTGCTGCCAGCGATGATCTGGAAACGGATGTGGACGAGCAGCTTGAGAAAGTGGCCGATATCTACCACTGTAACTTCTCGCTGTTCCAATCCCTGCCGGATGTCTGGGCCATCGACCAGTTACACCCGATCGTCCCCTTGCAGGGCCTGAACACGGCGCCTGACCGCCGCGCCGTTCTGTCCGACATCACCTGCGACAGCGACGGCAAGATCGACCGCTTCATTCTGGCCGATGGCGTCTCGCCCAGCCTGCCGGTGCATTCGCTGCCCGAGGACACCGAATATTTCATGGGCGTCTTCTTCGTCGGCGCCTATCAGGAAACACTGGGCGACCTGCACAACCTGTTCGGCGATACAAATGTCGTCACTATCGACCTGCGCGCCGATGGCGGCTTTGACCTGCTGCACGAGCAAGAGGGCGACACGATCAGCCAGGTTCTGTCTTATGTCGAGTTTGACCCGCAAGACTGCGTCGCCGCCTTCCGCAAAATGGTGGACGAGGCGATCTCGACCGGTACTCTGCAAGCCAAGGACCGCAAAACCCTGATGGGCGCCTATCGCGACTCGATCAACGGCTACACCTATTACGAATAAAAAGGAGACACACCATGAGCAAAACACTGGTTGTCGGCGCAGGCGGCGTATCCCACGCCGCCGTGCACAAGATGGCGATGAATTCGGAAATCTTCACCGAAATCACTCTGGCCAGCCGTACGAAATCGAAATGCGACGCCATCGCCAAAGCGGTGAAAGAGCGTGTGGGCGTCGATATCAAAACCGCCGAACTCGACGCCTACAAGGTCGAAGACACGGTCAAGCTGATCAAGGAAACCGGGGCCGAAATCCTCGTGAACCTCGCCCTGCCCTATCAGGATCTGGTGCTGATGGATGCGTGTCTTGAGGCCGGTATCCACTACCTCGACACCGCGAACTATGAGCCCGAGGATGAGGCCAAGTTCGAATACCACTGGCAATGGGCCTATCAGGAACGGTTCAAAGAGGCTGGCCTTACTGCCATCCTCGGCTCGGGCTTCGATCCGGGTGTGACATCCGTCTTTGCCAAATGGCTGAAGAAACACAAGCTGGACACGATCCGCCAGATCGACGTGCTGGACGCCAATGGCGGCAGCAACGATCAGGAATTCGCCACCAACTTCAACCCCGAGATCAACCTGCGCGAAGTACTGGCCGAGGTGCGCCATTGGGAAGGCGGCGAATGGAAACACTCCCCCGCTATGACCCACAAGGTCGAGTTCGACTTCCCCGCCATCGGCCCCAAGAACATGTACCTGATGTATCATGAGGAACTGGAATCGCTCTCAACCCATTTCCCCGAGATCGAGCGCGCCCGCTTCTGGATGACCTTCGGCGATGCCTACATCACCCACGCCAAAGTGCTGGAAAATGTCGGCATGACCCGCATCGACCCGGTGATGCATGACGGCAAGGAAATCATCCCGATCCAGTTCCTGAAAACCCTGCTGCCCGATCCCGGCGATCTGGGCGCGGAAACCAAGGGCAAAGCTTGCATCGGCGATATCGCCACGGGTCAAGCCAAGGACGGTTCTGGCGAGAAGACCTATTACATCTACAACATCTGCGACCACGAGGAATGCTATGCCGAGGTCGGCAGCCAGGCCGTCAGCTACACAACCGGCGTCCCCGCGATGATCGGCGCGGCGCAGGTGCTGAAAGGCAACTGGACCGAGCCCGGTGTGTGGAACATGGAACAGCTCGACCCGGACGACTTCATGGACATGCTGAACACCCATGGCCTGCCATGGCAGGTCCACGAACTCGACGGCTCCGTCGAATTCTGATCCGCAGCTTCATCTGGCTATAAATATCCCGGGGGTCCGGGGGCAGCGCCCCCGGCCTCTCCACTTAAGGAGACGCCGGTTATGTCCGACATGATGACCACACAGGCCGGAGATGCCGGAGCCTTCCGCAAGTTCGACTTCAGCCGCGTTCCCACCCCCTGCTTCGTGGTCGACGAGAAGGCCGTCGAACGCAACCTGTCCATCCTCACTGACATCGGCACCCGGTCCGGTGCCCATGTGCTCAGCGCGCTCAAGGCGTTTTCGATGTTCTCGCTGGCCCCTCTGGTGCGCCAACACCTCGGCGGCACCTGCGCATCCGGCATCTATGAGGCGCGTCTGGGCCGCGAGGAATATGGCGGTGAGGTCGCGACCTTCTGCGCCGGATACAAAGACGCCGATATCGACGAAATCCTGTCCCTGTCCGACCACATCATCTTCAACTCGCCCGCGCAAAAGGACCGGTTTCTGGCCAAGGCCCAGGCCGCCAAAGTGCAGGTCGGCCTGCGCATCAACCCGGAACATTCCGAGGGCGAGATCCCCAAATACGACCCCTGCGCCCCTTGCTCGCGGCTGGGCACACCTGTAAGCCAACTGACGGAAGACACGCTACACGGCGTGGACGGACTACATATGCATACGCTCTGCGAACAGGGGTTCGAGCCCTTGCAACGCACGTGGGCCGCCGTCGAACCGAAGCTCAAGCCGTTCCTGAACCAACTCAAATGGCTCAACTTCGGCGGCGGGCACCATATCACCCGCGATGACTATGACCGCGAGGGGCTGGTCGCCTTCATCAAATCCATCCGCGCCGAACACAATGTCGATATCTATCTCGAACCCGGCGAGGCCGTGGCGCTGGACGCAGGGATTCTGGTCGGAGAAATCCTCGACCTGCCGACCAATGACATGAACCTTGCGATCACCGATATCTCGGCCACCTGCCACATGCCCGACGTGATCGAAGCCCCCTACCGCCCCGCCCTGATGGACGAGGCCGAGGCGGGCCATACCTACCGTCTGGGCGGCCCCTCCTGTCTGGCCGGTGACGTGATCGGCGATTACACGTGGGACAAACCGCTGGAAATCGGGCAGCGCTTTGCCTTCCTCGATCAGGCGCATTATTCGATGGTCAAGACCAACACGTTCAACGGCGTGCCCCTGCCCGCCATCGCCCTGTGGAACAGCGAAACGGACGAACTGAAGATCATCAGACAGTTCGGCTACGACGACTTCAAGGACCGCCTCTCATGAGCATTTTCCTCAACAGCGAACTGACCGCGTTTGAACGCACCGAAAACGCCCGGTTCCGCGTGATCCCGGTGCCGCTGGAGCGCACCGTGTCTTACGGCTCTGGCACCGCCAAAGGCCCCGAGGCCATTATCGAAGCCAGCAACGAGTTGGAACGGATCATCGGCCATGCCGAACCCTGCGTTGAAGGCATCCACACGGAACCTCCTTTGGACTGCGACGCCGCGCTGCCCGAGATCATGGAACGTCTCGCCCAACGCACCGAGGCAGCCGTGAAGGCGGGCAAGGTGCCGGTGACGCTGGGCGGCGAACACTCGCTCAGCTACGGCGCGGTGATGGGCGTGGCCCGCGCACTGAACCAGCCCGTCGGCATCGTGCAAATCGACGCCCACGCCGACCTGCGCAACGCCTATCAGGGCGAAAAACACTCCCACGCCTCGGTCATGCATCTGCTGGCCGAAGAGGGCATCCGTCTGGCCCAATTCGGCGTCCGTGCCTTTTCCACCGAAGAGGCCAAGAGCCGCCTGAAAAACCACGTCTTCCACGTGGATGCCGAGGAACTGGTCACAGGCAATATTCACGCCGTCGACCTGCCCGAGGATTTTCCGGAACTGGTCTATGTCAGCTTCGATGTGGACGGGCTAGACCCGTCACAGATGCCCGCCACCGGCACACCGGTCCCCGGCGGGCTTGGCTATTATCAGGCTTTGAGGCTGGTGGAACACGCGCTGAAACACCGCAAGTGCGTGGGCTTTGACGTGGTGGAACTGGCCCCGGACGGCAATGCAGCGTGGGATTTCACCGCCGCCCAGATCGTCTATCGCCTAATGGCGGCCTGTTAACCCTCGGCTGTTTCGTTCAACTCCATATGCCCCTCGCCCTTGTTCAGGACGCGGCGCAGCATGGGCTCGAAGAACTCCAACGGCTTGGTCGGATAGTCCGGGTCGAACGCCTTTTGATCGTATTCATGGCAGAAATAGCGGCAGTCCTCCCAATAGGGGCTGTCGCGGTACTTGTCGCGGGCGTTGCGGTCGCCGCCAAGGTGGTGGTTGTAGTAGTAGCCCTGGAACACGCAGTGGTGCTTGAGAATCCAATGGGTTTTCTCGCTGACATAGGGCTTCATCATCGCCGCTGACAACTCGCCGTGATTGTAGGGCGACAGGATATCGCCGGTGTCGTGGATCAGCGCTGCGACGACCAGTTCCTCATCCGCACCATCCTCATAGGCGCGGGTCGCGGCCTGCAGGCTGTGCTGGTAGCGGTTCACCGGATAGGGCGTCCAGTCCTCATCCAGCGAGCGGATCGCGTCCAGAATCCGGTCTGGCAGGGCGGCATTGTACGCCTCTTCATACTCCATCACCGCGTCCCAGTCAGCTTTGGTGGCCTCTTCAAAACTGGTCCAGGTCGGCTTGTGGCTTTTGTCCAGCATGGCTGCGTCCTTTGGTCTGGTTCCCGCAATCAGGATACCGCAAATAGCTAAATCAAAAAAATGAATTGATTTTATCAGGTCGATCAAAAAATACTTTCGACATGCAAATCAAAGCCCTTGAAACCTTTCTCTGCGTTGCTGATACGGGCGGGTTCCACGCCGCCGCGCGGAAGCTCAACGTCACCCAAACCGCCGTCAGCGCCCGCATTCGGCTGATCGAGGACGAGACCGGCAAGCAATTGTTCACCCGCGGGGCCGGCGGAACGGCGCTGACCGAGTTCGGGCGGCAGTTCAAACCCTATGCGGAACAGATGCTGTCGCTGTGGTCCTTTGCCTCGACCGACCTGCCTGCGCAGACGCAAGACCGCCTCGCCCTGCGGCTGGGCGCGCAGCTTAGCATCTGGGACCCGCTGCTGGTCGATCTTGCGGTGCGCTTCGAGCAGCAATTCGGCAAGCTGCTGCTGACGCTGAACTATGACCACGACCTGAACATGACCGAGGCCGTGGCGACCCATGTTCTGGACGCCGCCCTGACCCACGAAAAACCGTCCGACCGCCGGGTGATCTGTCATGAGCTTGCCCCGGAACGCCTGTCGCTTGTCGGAACGCCCGATGGCGGCACCGCAGAAGACGCCCCGCTGTTTGTCAATCTGGAGCTTGGCGACGTCTATCAGGATCACGTGCGCTCGACGGCGCGGCGGGCGGCAGGACAGACGATCTTTCTGGGCAATTGCATGATGGCGTTGCGCTATGTGCTGAAACGTGGCGGATGCGGGTATTTTCCGGATTATGTCATCGCCAGCCATCTGGCTGAGGGCAGTCTGATGCGTCTGGACGGCGCGCGGGATCTGATGCTGCCGCTGTATCTGGTGGTGCGAAAGGACAGCGAGGAGTTTGCCAACATCCTGACCTGCCTGACCCAGTTGCGCGGGTGAGTCAGGCCGACGATACGGCCTCGGCCCGCCGCCTTGCTGGCAACAGCGGGCGCCCGGCGACCACCAGAAACAGGCAGGATATCAGAACGCCCATGACCGCCGGAAGATACAAAAGCCCCCACAGCCTGGGATCGCCAATCACGACAGGCGACACAAACCCCCGCACACCTTCCAGCAGCACAAGAATTGTGAACGCCGCCAATATCTGCGGCCACAGCCCGAACCGCGAAAAGCTGCCCAGCATCAGGGTCGAGTACCCTGCCAAAGCGACGGCGATGCAGATGGCGATCCAGGAAAACCTTTGATGCAGTTCTTCGACCAGCTGCCCCTCGCTATGCCCGTCCGCCGCGGCGACGGCGGCGCGGTCCTGAAGCAATTCCAGCGTCGGTATCGCCTCAAGACTGCGGCGGCCCATGCTGGTGGTATTGGTCAGTTCCGAAATGTCGTACGAGGCGTCCTGAAACAGGGTCGACGACAGGGTTCTGCCCTGTTTGTCCAGCCGCAGGGCAATTCCGTCCACCATCACCAGATGGATGCCGGTGTCGTTGTTGACCAGATAGGCCGTCGCGCTGGAATAACTGACGGCATTTTCCGTATCGCGCCGGTCCGAAACAAAGACCTCGTGCAAGGTACCATCCAGCTCGATCCGCCCGATATAGACGGTCACGCCCTCGACCGGATGCAGGAATTCGCCCTCGTTCAAAAGCTGCGCCGTCACATCGCCTGCGACCTCGGCCTGCCGTACCTCAAGCTGTTCTACCGAGGCCGGGCGCAGAAACACACTGATGATGGCCATCATCAGACCGGTCACCACACCGAACAGCACGATGGCCCGCGCCAGACGCCACGGGCTGGACCCGGTGGCCAGCATCACGGTCAACTCGCTTTCGCGGCTCAGGCGGTTGGTGGCGTAAACGGCAGCTGCAAACACCGCCATCGGCATGACGGTGCGCACCAGCGTCGGCAGGGTCAGGGCGGTAAATTCCAGAAATACCATCGCGGACTGCCCGCCGCTGATCACGCGATCAAACAGGCTGACCGAGCGGGTGATCCAGAACACCCCGACAAGGACCAGGGTGAAAAAGCCGAACAGAATCAGCAATTGCCGCAGGAAATATCCATCAAAGCGCGACATGAGGCTCCGTCCCTGTGATCCGTTCGCGCAGACAGTAATCCATTCGTCTGGCCGTGGAAACCGCGATTGGTCGGCGGCAGGCGTTTTCCATTGACGATTGCGGGATCCCGGCTCAGTCCGGCAGCAAATGAATGGTCAGATAACACAACAGTTGAAACCCGCCCTGCACCATATGGTTCTCCTCAAGGTCAAAATTCATCACCGTCTGATCCGCCAGAAAGAACGCAAGCCACAGGCCGAGCGAAACGATAAAGGCGATATCGACCCGGCGAAGCCATTTGTCTTTCTGCCTATAAGGCGTAATGGCGGCAAAGACGAACAGAAGCGTGGACAACAAGGCCCACAGAATAATTCCGACAAACAGGATGACATTGACCGCTGTGGTCGAGCCGAACTGTTCCAACGTCTTGACCAAGAACGGGTAATTTTGGCCGTCAAACCAGGGGGTCGATGTCAGGCCCAGCAATTCCAGCCCGCCGATGAAGTCCGTCAGAAAGGCAAAGACCCACCAGAAGAGCCAGAAGATCACCAGCCCCTGTTTGAATAAAATCCGCATTGTTCGCCCTCCGCCCCTGTCAAAATTCATTGAAACCAATGACCACAGGATACGCGGTTAAGTCGGGAAAGCGAAATGCGGGCCCGGACCAGCGCGGCTTGCTGAAAAAAGGTTAACCCGCAGGCCATGCGGGGTTCAGCACCAATCTCGATATCTGCCTTGAACCCAGCCAGTCACGAAAACAGGAGGATACCGGGATGGCCTATGCAGATACAAATACCGAAAACGGTTACTTATCGCGCTTCTTCTCAACGGCGAAAAGAAGGGCGCGGCGCGAGAAAACGGCGGAATACAAAAGAAAGCAGCGCGAGGTAGACATGATGTCGGACAAAGTGCTGGCAAAGCTTGGCCACAGCCGATCCGACATGCAGGAAGTTCTGTACCGGCACTACTTTCAGGGCTGAGATTTTGCACCGGGGCCGGCCCCACAGGGGCTGGCCGGCTGCCAATGCGTGCGCAATCCGAAAGATGTACGGGAAACCCCCAATATCGCAGAGGCGAATCCGCTGCTATCCATCGGGCAACGGACCACTTTACACAATCCGTAACCCCCTAAGATGAGGGGCTGGCCGAGACCCCCTCACCCAGCCCCTCACCCCACCCATCACATTCAGAGGCGATGCGACAGGCGGTAACGTTGCTGGCAGCTGTGTTGCGCCAATCCACCGCGATTCCGGGCCGGTGTACACTCGCTATTTCTGAGGGGGGTGCGGCCTCTGGGGCCGATGATATCCTGTGCGGATCGGCGGCCTGTTGAACGCAGGCCGGGTCAAACCGGAATCAGATGAACCAAGGCGCTTTTGGGGCAATGTATCCGGCCACGACGCAATAGCTTCGCAAATAGAGAATTATTAACAGAAGGTTAACGAAACGTTTCCCCTGCATTCAACTGGATTGTTGCAAACTAGCAGACAGTCGTATGGGTGATGGTCTCGCGATCATCGCTGCACGAACGGGAGAGGACGATAAAATGCTGGACTATTTTCTGAATTTCTCAGTGGCATCGACCGCTATCCTGATCGGGTTCCTTGCAACCTTTATTGTCGCCTGACGGAAAGGACACGGAAACCTGTGCACGAGCCATCGACTGCGAACACGGCCGTTCTGAATGCAAACCGCTTGCAGCGGAACGAGGCCGAATATGTCGCTGCCATGTGGGCCGCCTGCGCCCTGGCGGCCTTGTGTCAAAAAAGGTCAGAACATTTCGAGGATTATGCATGCGCCTGGGCAGGCAAGCTGAGCCCCAGCGCCTTACGGTAGGCGCGGCTTGCATGCCGAACTTGAAACCGGGTGTCTGATTTGATTTTCCCATAAAAACCAGACGGTTCATCCTGCGAACCGGTTCAACTAGAAAGGGGCTGGCGCCCATACCCCCCCTCGGCCAGCCCCTTATTTTTTCTAACGGATCAATGCCATCACGCCGACCGGATGAGATCGGCGGCCTTTTCGGCAATCGCCATTGTCGGCGCGTTGGTGTTGCCCGAAATCAGGTTCGGCATGATCGAGGCATCGACCACGCGCAACCCCTCGATCCCGCGCACACGCAGTTGCGGATCGACCACGGCCATCTCATCCACGCCCATTTTACACGATCCCACCGGGTGATAGATCGTATCTGCCCGGGCACGTATGTGCTTTTCCCAGTCAGCGTCCGTTTTGACGGCAACGGTGCCGTGCATCTCGGACAGTTCGTAATCGACCAGCGGCGGGGCCTTCATAATCTCGCGGGTGATCTTCACGCCCTTGATCAAGGTCTCAAGATCGCGCGGATCGCTCAGGAAACCGGGATCGATCCCCGGCATCGCAAAGGGATCGGCGCTGTGCAGGAACACGCGCCCCCGGCTGTCGGGGCGCAGCTTGCATATGTGGCAACTATAGCCGTGCCCCCAATAGAGCTTGCGCAAATGGTCCTCGACGATGGTCATCATGAAATGCAGTTGAATATCCGGGCGGTCCAGATCCGAGGAGGTTTTCAGGAAAGCACCGGCTTCGGCCACGGGCGAGGCCGCCATCGACTTGCCATCCCGGCCCCAGCGCCAGAAGTGGCGCATCAGGTTCAACCCGCCCCAGGCGCTAAGGCCCAGATTGTCCCGGTATGTACTGCGGAAGGACAGCGAGAAGTCCAGATGGTCCTGCAGGTTCCGGCCCACGCCCGGCAGGTCCTGCACCACGTCGATGCCCAGTCGCGCCAGATCCTCGCCGCTGCCGATGCCCGAAAGCTGCAGGATTTGCGGTGATTTCAGCGCGCCCGCGCTCAGCAGCACTTCGCGCCGGGCCTTGACCTGAACATCCCTGCCCTTGTGCTGGTACAGCACGCCGGTCGCCCGCTTGCCCTCGGTCAGTATGCGTTTCACCAAGGCGCGGGTGATCACCGTCAAGTTCGGACGCGCCATCACCGGGAACAGATAGGCTGCAGCAGCCGAGCAGCGCTCGCCATTCTTGTTCCGGTCGTGGAACTGCGTCACCTGATAGAGGCCCACGCCCTCCTGATCGCCGCGATTGAAATCGTCGGTGCGGCGGTGTTGCAGGCGGGTGGCGGCCTCGACAAAGGCATGGGATATTTCGCGCGGGTCCTGCTGGTCCGACACCTGCAGCGGGCCATCAGCGCCATGGTCGGCATCGCCACCGCGCTGGTTGTTTTCGGACTTTTTGAAATAGGGCAGCAGGCTGCCCCAATCCCAGCCCTCATTGCCCAGATTGGCCCAATCGTCGTAATCCTGCCGCTGACCGCGCACATAGAGCGCGGCATTGATCGCGCTGGACCCGCCCAGCGCCTTGCCGCGCGGCTGATAGATCGTGCGCCCGTTCAGGCCCGGCTGCGGCACAGACACCATGCACCAGTTGTTGATCTGAACCGGCCTGTTCTGGATCATAAGAGCCCCGCCCAGCATCATGCGAACAAGCAGCCCGTTGCCGCCGCCGCCCGCTTCCAGCAGGCAGACACTGACATTGGGGGCTTCGGTCAGACGGCGCGCCAGCACACAGCCAGCCGAGCCGCCCCCAACGATCACATAGTCGAAAATCATTTGGTCCCTTCCACAGCGGATACCGTGCCGGGGCTTTGTCTCTGCTTCAATCGTGCCGTTGCGGCAATCCTGTGCCGCTGCGTGTCTCAGCTGTGCGGACCGGCGGCCATCACACGTTGCAACTGCGCATAGCGGTCGCCCAGCTGGTGGTCGATCATCACCAGACGTTTGGCATAGTGCGATGCGGGATACTCCCACGTCATACCGATTCCGCCATGAAGCTGGATGCTCTCCTCGGCGATCAGCGTCCCCGCGCGCCCGATCAGGTTCTTGGCCATGGCGATATACGTTCCGGCCTCATCCGTGTCCAGTTTGCTGGCCGCCAGAATGGTGATCGACCGGCATTGTTCAAGCTCGATCGCCATATCCACCATTCGGTGCTGCAGCGCCTGAAAGCTGGCGATGGGGCGGCCAAACTGCCTGCGTTGTTTGAGGTAATCGACCGTCATGTCGACCAATACCTCCATCACGCCCACCGCCTCGGCACAAAGCGCCAGACGGCCCGCATCCAGCGCCGCTTCGATGATGTCACCGGCATTCTCGTTCAGGCAGGTCGCCGGGGTGGCGTCGAGGATCAAGTCGCCCGCACCTCCGCCGTCGATCATGGCATAGTCGATGGTCTCGGGCCTTTCGACCAGAAACAGGCCTATGCCAGCGCCGGAACGCGCGGCGACCAGCGCGCCATCGGCACCGGGCAGGCCGTAGACCACCGATTTGCGGCCGTTCAGAACCCAGCCATCCCCGGACCGGTCGGCGCTGGCGCGGATCAGCGGCAGGCTTTCTGCCTCCGGCTCGAACACGGCCAGCGGCAGGCGTTTTGTACCCGCAATCATCTGTTCAACCAGTTCATCCGCACCGCAATCGGCAGCGGCGCGGACACTCATCAGCGCCGCAAGCATCGGTTCAGGGCAAAGCCCCCGGCCCAGTTCCTGAAACACGGTGGTGATGTCGAAACCTGCGCCTCCGAACCCGCCCTGCCGTTCGGACAGGAAGGCCCCGATCAGGCCGAGGTCAGACAATTCAGCCCATTTGGCAGGCGAATGATAGGGGGAGGTGCCGATCACGCCATTGCGGGTCTCGAAACCATATTGCTCCGCCAGATAGCGCCGCAGGGTGTCCGACAGCATCTGGCGGTCTTCGGTCAGGGTGAAATCCATCGGTCAGCCCCCGAACAGGTCTTTGGCGATGACGTTGCGCTGAATCTCATTCGATCCGCCAAAGATCGACAGCTTGCGATGGTTGAAATAGGTGGCGGCGGACCGCGCAGCCTCTTCCGGTACGGTCAGCGCATTTTCGGGCAGGTCTTCGGCGGGAAACGGGGTCGCCGCCGCCCCGAGAGCCGAACGGGTCAACGCCAAAATCCGCTGCCGGATCACCGTGCCCTTGATTTTCAGCATCGAGCTTTGCACCCCGGAGGCAGCGCCTTCGCGGGCCGCCGACAACATGCGCAGGTTCATCACACGCAGCGCCTCAAGGTCAATCTCAACCTCGGCGAGTTCCGCAGCAAACAGCGGGTCCTGCGCCAATGGTTTGCCGCCCCGGAGTAGCCGCTGCGACAGGGTTTTTGAGTTTTTCCAGATCGCGCGCCGAAAAGCCCACGCCCGCGATATTGGTGCGTTCATGGGTCAGCAGGTATTTGGCGATGGTCCAGCCCTTGTTTTCCACGCCCACCAGATTGGTCACGGGGACGCGGACATCGGTAAAAAACACCTCATTCACCTCATGCCCGCCCTCCAGCAGCCTGATCGGACGCAACTCGACGCCCGGCGCGTCCATGTCGACCAGAACGAAACTGATGCCTTCCTGCGGCTTGCCCTCGGTCGAGGTGCGCACCAGACAGAAAATCCGGTTGGCGTATTGCCCCAATGTGGTCCAGGTTTTCTGGCCGTTGATCACGTAGTCGTCGCCGTCCCGCACCGCGCGGGTTTTCAGGCTGGCCAGATCCGACCCCGCGCCGGGTTCCGAATAGCCTTGGCACCACCAGTCCGAGCCATCCAGAATGCGCGGCAGAATATCGGCCTTTTGGGCGTCGGACCCGAACTTGATCAGCACCGGACCCAGCATGTTCAGACCAAAGGGCACGATGCGCGGCGCGTTGGCCAGCGCACATTCTTCTTCGAAGATGTGCCGCTCGACCGCGCCCCATCCGGTGCCGCCATATTCAACCGGCCATGTCACGGCCAGCCAGCCCCGCGCGTTCAGCTTTGCGTGCCAGCCCTCCATCTCGGCTTTTGTCAGCGGCTCGGAATTGCGGCCTTTGCGGGCGAGGTCTTCCGGCAGATTCTCGGCCAGAAAGGCGCGCACTTCGGCGCGGAATGCCTCTTCTTCCCGAGTGAAACGCAGGTCCATCCTCAGCCTCCCTTGTTCAGATCGTCAAAGGACTTGCCCGCCTCGGCCAGTTCGCGCAGCAGGGCGGGAACCTGCCAGTAATGGGGATCTTCCCGCGCGTATTGTTCGATCCGGCGGACCAGAACATCCAGCCCGGTGATATCGGCATATTGCAGCGGGCCGCCCCAGTGACGGGGGAAGCCGTAGCCGAACAGGAACACCGCATCCACATCGATCGGGCGCAGGGCGATCTTTTCTTCGACCACCCGCGCCGCCTCGGACACCATCGCGGCCATGTAGCGGTCGACGATCTGCTGATCGGTGAAGCTGCGGGCGGTGATGCCTTTGGCCTCGCGTTCCGCCTGCGCATAGTCGGCCACCGCAGAGTTCACGCTGCGGGACTTGCCGTCGTATATATAGAAGCCTTTCCCGGTCTTGCGCCCGAACCAGCCCTGTTCGCAGATACGGTCGGCGATCTCGACATAGCGTTCCTCGGCCGGGCGGAGCGCGGCCTGACGCTTGCGCGTGGCCCAGCCGATATCCTGCCCGGCCAGATCGGAAACCGCGAAGGGGCCCATGGCAAAACCAAACGCCTCGAGCGCTTGGTCGATCTGTTCGAACGGCGCGCCGTCCAGCTGCATATAGGCCGAAGATTTGCGGTAATGCGCCAGAATGCGGTTGCCGATGAACCCGTCGCAGACCTCGGACCGCACGGCGATCTTGCGCAGTTTTTTTGCCAGTCTGAAGCTGGTAGCGACGATTTCGGGGGCGGTCTGCTTGCCCACCACGACCTCGAGCAGGCGCATCACATGGGCGGGCGAGAAGAAATGCAACCCGATCACATCCTGCGGGCGCGAGGTGGTCGCGGCGATCTCGTTCACGTCCAGATACGAGGTGTTGGTCGCCAGAATAGCCCCCGGTTTGCAGACCTGATCCAGCGCGCCGAAGACCTGCCGCTTGACGTCCATGGATTCGAACACCGCCTCGATCACCACATCCGCTTCCCCCAGCGCTGCCATATCGGTGGTGCAGGTGAGCGTGCCCAGCGCCGCATCGCGCTGCGCCTCGGACAGCTTGCCGCGCTTCACCGCACCGTCGAGGTTTTTGGTGATCGTGTCGCGGGCAAAGGCAACGCGGTCCTCTTCCATCTCGATCAGGGTGACGGGCATCCCGGCCAGCAGCATCGCGGTGGCGATGCCCGAGCCCATGGTGCCGCCGCCAATCACCCCGCCCGAGGTCAGATCGCGCGCCTCGGCCCCTGCCTCGGGGATATGCGCCACGGCGCGTTCGGCGAAAAAGGCGTGTTTCAGGCCCTTATGGGCGTTGCTGCCCATGGCTTCCATGAACAGGGCGCGTTCCGCCTTTAGCCCCTCGGCCAGCGGCAGGTTGCTTGCCTCTGCCGCTTTCAGCGCGCGGTCGGTGACCTCACCCCTGGCCTTGGCGCGAAACGCGGCCAGTTCGTCAGCGGTGATGCGGTTGCTCAGTTCAGCCGTCACGCGGGGTTTCAGCGTGCCGTCCAGCACCTGCTGACCGGCGGCCAGAGCAACCGCCTCGGGGTCGCCATCCTGCAGGTCATCCAGCAGACCGGCCTGCAGCGCCGCCTCAGCCGGGATCGGTTTGCCCGAGGTGATCATGGTCAACGCGGTGGTCCCATCGACCAGACGCGGCAGACGCTGGGTGCCGCCCGCGCCGGGCAGCAGGCCCAGATTGACTTCGGGCAGGCCCAGTTTCAGCCCCTTGATCCCGACCCGCGCCTGACAGCTTAAGGCGATTTCCAGACCGCCGCCCAAGGTTGTGCCGTGCAGAACGCAGACGATGGGCTTGGCGCTGGCTTCAAGGACCTCGCACACTTCGGGCAGGATCGGTTGTTTCGGCGGCTGGCCGAATTCGCGAATATCGGCCCCGGCCACAAAGGTCCGCCCCGCCGCATAAAGCGCGATGACCTTGACCGCATCATCCCCGGCCAAGTCACGCACCGCGTTCACCAGCCCGATCCGCACGTCATAGCCTGCCGCGTTGACCGGCGGGTTGTCGATTTTGACCAGCGCCACCGCGCCTTCTTTGCGAATTTCAACCGCGGTCATAAAGTTCTCCTGTTTATCAATCACATATGCCCAAGGCTCAGCCTGAGCGTTTCCACCGCCCCCAAAGCCCCGGCGTGACGGCCAAAGGGGCTGCGCAGCCCGTCATAGATGTACGCATCAAGCACTCTGAACCTTTTGATCCAGTTGCGCCAGTTCCTCCGCGAAAGCTTCGACCAGCTGGTGTTTCAGGATTTTCCCGGTTGCCGCCTCGGGCAATTGCTCGGCAATCACGATGTGATGGGGGATTTTGTAACCCACCAGTGCGTGACCCAGATGCGCGTTCAACTCCGTCGCCGTCGCCGGGGCGCGCAGGGTCACAAAGGCCAGTACGTCTTCATTCCCGTCGCGGGCGCGGCCAACCACGGCGGCCTGCGTGACCGATGGGTGGGCGTTCAGCGCGGCCTCGACTTCGGGCGGGTAGACGTTGAAACCGGAATGGATGATGACCTCTTTGCAGCGCCCCACGATATAGATGCGCCCGTCCGCTTCGATCCGCGCCAGATCGCCGGTGCGCAGGAAGCCATCCGCCGTGAAAACTTCGGCGGTGGCTTCGGGGTTCCGGTAATAGCCCTTCATGATGTTCCGACCGCGCGCCAGCAATTCGCCGACACCATCCGCGCCGGGGCGGTCCAGCCGAACCTCGATCCCGGGCAGTGGGGGACCGACACAATCGTCCTGCGGAGGGTTTTCAACCTCGGTGGTGGCAATCCCCGGCGATCCTTCGGTCAGGCCATAGCCATTGTGAATGGGCAGGCCAAAGATCTGCTCGACCCGGCGTTTCCAGCTTGGATCAAGCGGCGACCCGCCCGAGGACATATAGCGCAGACGGGTCTCAATCCGGTCGATGCCGTTGTCTTTGCAATGCGTCAGGATCAGCGCAAACATCTGCGGCACGCCGGACAGCATCGTGGCGCCGTTCTGCAGCGCGTCGATCACAAGGGCCGGGTCGAACCGGGGCTGAAAGCGCAGGCTGCACCCGGCCAGAAAGGTCGTGAGGATGATCGAGGAGAACCCGAAGACATGCGTGCCGGGCAATACAGCCAGGGCCTGATCCGCCGCCGTCGCCTGTCGCCGCTTCATCGAGGCATTGGCCGCACATAACAGGTTGTCATGCGTCAGCATCACCCCTTTGGGTGTTCCGCTTGTACCCGAGGTGTAAAGCACCGCCGCCACCTGCCCGGCCCCGTGTTCGACCGGCTCAACCTCAGCCTCGCGGACGGGCGAGGCCACCAGTGCGCCGCAGGGTAATCGCCCGATCTCGGTCGCAGCCAACCGCGCGGCATGGGCCCTTGCCGCATCCGAGACATCCGAAGTACAGATCACACAGCGCGCGCTGCAATGGGCGATCAGGGTGTCCGCCTCGTGCTCGGTCGCGCGGGCGTTGAGGGGGACGATCCAGGCATCCAGCAGGCTCAGCGCCAGAATGACCATCGCATAGGTCGCGCAATTCTCGGCCAACACCACCACCCGGTCCCCCGGACGCACGCCATGGGCCCCAAGCAAAGCCTGCGCCGCACGCGCTGCATCCGACAGATTCCCATAGCTGAGGCGCGCGCCGTCATGGTCGATGACAGCCAGATCCGAGGCTGCCTTGCCCTCGATCAACTGGTGAATTCGGTGCACCGCCTTCCCCCTGAGCGCAATCAGCCGGTTCAGCGGGCATGCTAAAGCAAATCACTATACGCTCAAGTGGTCCGCATTGCGGCGCTTTGCCGTTGACCACTCGCACAGGCGGGCGAGCGAGAAATTCGGACTGTGGTCTGCTATGATGCAGAACCGATGATTTCCGATCATCAAAAGGGAGCTGCGCAGGCGACGTGAAGATAATGACGGGCGGACAAACCGGGGTTGATCTGGCGGCGCTGCAATTTGCGCGCCAGAACGGCATCCCCTATGGCGGTTGGGTGCCCAGGGGCCGCATGAATGAGGCGGGCCGAATCCCCGATCATTTCAGCGGTCTGGTTGAAACACAGTCCGAGGATGTCAGCGAGCGTACACGGCTCAATGTCCAATCCTGCGATGCGCTGCTGGTCTTTTCAGACGGATCGCCGAGCCCCGGCACCCAACTGACGGTGGAATTCGCGGAAGAGACCGGAAAGCCCTGTCTGATCGTCGATGTTCGGGAGGGGGCAGAGACCTGCGCCCGACAGATACGTGCATGGTTGGACTCTCACCCCATTGCGGCGCTGAATATCGCGGGCCCCCGAAGCTCCGAGGCTTCGCAGATCGGAGAACGGGTGGCAGACATTCTGCGCCTGTCACTGGGCTGAGCCGAGAACAATCCTTAGGGTCGCCTTTCTGCGGTCCCGGCAAACACGGTTCATAGTACAGGGCGCGCGCGAAACTGGCTCTTGCGCCAAAGGGAAATTATGTTTCGCGCAGACAGGCAAAAACGAAACTTCATGACAATCCAAACGCGATAGTCTAATTGTTTCTTTTAATCCAAGCTTTAAGTCCCGGTGAATTTAGTGGAATACGTGACCTTTACGTTCGAGATGGGTGTGGTTTGCGCGCTGTTGGCCTTTACCGTCTTCCTGTTCGTGTCCGAAATCGTCAGAATTGACCTCTCTGCCATTCTGGTTCTGGTGCTCATCGGTCTGCTCAGTTACGCACCTGGGCTGGAAAACCTTGCCGACGTGCCGCATCTGTTCGACGGGTTTGCCTCGAACGCGGTGATCTCGATCATCGCGGTCATGATCGTGGGTGCGGGTCTGGACAAGACCGGCATCATGAACAAGGTGGCGGCAGTTATCCTCAAATATGGCGGCACGTCCGAAAGCCGGGTTCTGCCCATCATATCGGGAACCGTGGGCGTGATTTCATCCTTCATGCAGAATGTCGGGGCCGCGGCCCTGTTCCTGCCGGTCGTCAGCCGGATTTCGTCGCGCTCGGGCATACCGCTGTCTCGGCTGCTGATGCCGATGGGCTTCTGCGCCATTCTGGGCGGGACGATGACCATGGTCGGGTCCTCGCCGCTGATCCTGCTGAATGACCTGATCCAGACGGCAAATGACGGGCTGCCCGACGGCCAGAAAATGAAACCCTTCGGGCTGTTTGCTGTCACCCCGATCGGCGTTGTGCTGATCCTGTCGGGGATCGCGTATTTCCTGCTGCTGGGCCGCTGGGTTCTACCGGGCGATGACGGGACAGACAATACCGGCACCGGTCAGGGCACGCAGGAATACCTGCAACGGGTCTACGGGTTGAACGCGGATGTGTTCGAGGTCGTCGTACCCGCCGACAGCCCACTGGTGGGTCAGGTTCTGGCGGATATCAACCATGAAAACCACTTGTACATCATCTCGACCTTCTATCGCGGCAAAACCTCGATGGTTCAGGTTCTGACGGCGGAAATCGCCGCCCCCTGCCGCCTGGCCATCATCGGCCGCCGTTGGGTGGTCGAGGAGTTTGCCAAGAAATTCGGCCTGACCGTCCTGCCGGACCTGGATATCTTCGTCGAAGAGTTTGCGCCCACCAATGCCGGTATTGCCGAGGTCGTGGTCACCCCCGACAGCAAGCTGATCGGAAAATGCCCGCGCGAGCTGCTGTTTCGCAAAACCTATGGCATGTCGCTGCTGGCCATTCACCGGGGCGAGGAAACGCTGAGCCATGTCGAGACCGAAGACCACCACTCCACCCAGATCGGGCTCGAGAAGTTTCACGCGGGCGACATGCTGGTCGCCCATACGCGATGGGACAACCTGATGCGGATCAAGCGCGACCCGGATTTCGTGGTGGTCACGACAGATTTCCCGCAGGATGAGTTGCGGCCGCAGAAAGTCGGCTGGGCGCTGGCCTTTTTCGCCATCTCCCTGTCGCTGATCCTGTTCACCGATGTCCGGCTGTCACTGTGCCTGCTGACCGGCGCTGCGGGCATGATGCTGACCCGCGTGCTGAGCGTGGACGAGGCGTATCGCGCCGTTGGATGGAATACCGTGTTCCTGCTGGCCTGCCTGATCCCGTTAGGGCAAGCGGTTCAGAACACCGGCACCGCGGCGTGGATTGCGCAGCAGATCATGGTCATTCTGGATGGCTGGCCGATCTGGTCGCTTCAGGCCGGTGTCGCCATTCTGGCCACCGCGTTTTCGCTGGTGATGTCGAATGTCGGGGCCACCGTTCTGCTGGTGCCGCTGGCGGTGTCCATCGCGGTTGCCGCCGGGGGCAACCCGGCGGTGTTTGCGCTGACTGTCGCGATCTCGACCTCGAACAGTTTCATCATCCCGACGCATCAGGTGAATGCGCTGATCATGGGCCCGGCGGGGTACAAGGTGATGGACTTTGTCCGCTCGGGCGGGGTGATGACCATTGTGTTCCTGATCGTCTCTCTGCTGACCCTGAACCTGATTTACTGAACCGCCCCGGTCCCCACATATCCAGATGGGGCAACATGCCACTGCCGGGTGTATTGCAACCTGCAGAAAATTAGTATACCGCCGCATACAATGAGTTTGGCCGGACCCGCGAACCCCCTTTGCGCCCGGCGCTCTCGCCTGATTCAACGCTTACACGTCGGGATAGCCATGAGCCTTTATACAGACTACTTAACCGAGATCGAAACCCGCAAGGAACAGGGGCTGCACCCCAAGCCCATCGATGACGGCGCGCTGGTGAAAGAGATCATCGCGCAGATCAAGGACACCGGGAAAGCGCACCGGGCGGACTCGCTGAAGCATTTCATCTACAACACCCTGCCCGGCACAACCAGCGCCGCAGGTGAAAAGGCGCAGTTTCTGAAAGAGATCGCATTGGGCGACGCCCAAGTTGCCGAGATCACGCCCGCTTTTGCGTTTGAGCTGCTGTCACACATGAAAGGCGGCCCCTCGGTCGAGGTTCTGCTGGATCTGGCCCTGGGCGACGATCTGGCCATCGCCGAACAGGCCGCCGAGGTTCTGAAAACGCAGGTGTTCCTGTATGATGCCGACACAGACCGGCTCAAGGCGGCCTATGCCGACGGGAACCCGGTGGCGAAGGACGTGCTGGACAGCTATTCCAAGGCAGAATTCTTCACCAAGCTTCCGGATGTGGACGAAGAGATCAAGGTTGTGACCTATGTCGCCGCCGAAGGCGATATCTCGACCGATCTGCTGTCGCCGGGCGGTCAGGCGCATTCGCGGTCCGACCGGGAACTGCATGGCAAGTGCTTCATTTCGGAGAAGGCGCAGCAGGAAATCCAAGCGCTCAAGCTGCAGCATCCGGACAAGCGCGTGATGCTGATCGCCGAAAAGGGCACGATGGGCGTCGGCTCATCGCGAATGTCGGGGGTGAACAACGTGGCGCTCTGGGCCGGTAAGCAGGCCAGCCCCTATGTGCCCTTCGTCAATATCGCGCCGATCGTGGCGGGCACCAACGGGATCTCTCCGATCTTCCAGACCACCGTGGGCGTGACCGGCGGCATCGGGATCGACCTGAAGAACTGGGTCAAAAAGGTGGATTCCGAGGGCAACCCGATCCTGAACAATGACGACAATCCGGTCCTTGAGCAGAAATACACGGTCGAGACCGGGACCATTCTGACCATCAACACCAAGGACAAGACACTGTGCAACGAAGCCGGTGACGAAGAGCTTGTGGATGTCTCCTCGGCGTTCACGCCGCAGCAGGTCGAGTTCATAAAGGCCGGCGGGTCTTATGCGATTGTCTTCGGCAAAAAGCTGCAGGCATTTGCGGCCGAAACGCTGGGCGTGGAACTGAAATCGGCCTTTGCACCGGCCCGAGAGGTTTCGCACCAGGATCAGGGCCTGACGGCGGTCGAGAAAATCTTCAACAAAAACGCCGTTGGCGTCACTGATGGTGCGGTTCTGCACGCGGGTTCCGATGTGCGGGTCAAGGTCAATATCGTGGGCTCGCAGGACACGACCGGCCTGATGACCTCGCAGGAACTGGAAGCGATGGCCGCCACGGTCATCTCTCCGACTGTTGATGGCGCGTATCAGTCGGGCTGTCACACGGCATCGGTCTGGGACGCGAAGGCGCGGGCGAACATCCCGAAACTCATGAGCTTCATGCACAAGTTCGGCCTGATCACCGCGCGCGACCCCAAGGGCGTCTATCATTCGATGACGGACGTGATCCACAAGGTGCTGAACGACATCACGGTGGATGACTGGGCCGTCATCATCGGCGGCGACTCGCATACGCGGATGTCGAAAGGCGTGGCCTTCGGGGCGGACTCGGGCACCGTGGCTCTGGCGCTTGCAACCGGTGAGGCAACGATGCCGATCCCGGAATCGGTGAAAGTGACCTTCAAGGGCACCATGGCCGACCACATGGATTTCCGCGATGTGGTCCACGCAACGCAGGCACAGATGCTGAAGCAATTCGGCGAAAACGTCTTTCAGGGCCGCGTGATCGAGGTGCATATCGGCACCCTGCTGGCCGATCAGGCGTTCACCTTCACCGACTGGACCGCCGAGATGAAGGCGAAAGCGTCGATCTGCATCTCGGAAGACGAAACGCTGATTGAATCGCTGGAAATCGCCAAAAGCCGCATCCAGATCATGATCGAAAAGGGCATGGAGAATGACAACCAGACCCTGCAGGGCCTGATCGACATTGCCGATCGGCGGATTGCCGAGATCAAGTCCGGCGACAAACCCGCTTTGGCCCCCGACTCCAACGCCAAATACAGCGCCGAGGTTGTCGTCGATCTGGATGAGATCAACGAGCCGATGATCGCCGACCCGGATGTGAACAACGCCGATATCTCCAAGCGCTACACCCACGATACGATCCGGCCGATTTCCTACTATGCGGCCGAGAAGAAGGTCGATCTTGGCTTCGTCGGCTCCTGCATGGTTCACAAGGGCGATGTGAAGATTGTCGCGCAGATGCTGATGAATCTGGAAAAGGCCAATGGCAGTGTCGAGTTCAACGCCCCGCTGGTCGTGGCCGCGCCGACCTACAACATCATCGATGAGCTGAAGGCCGAGGGCGACTGGGAAGTTCTGCAGAAATACTCGGGCTTCGAGTTCGATGATTTCATGCCGAAAACCGCGGCCCGCACTGAGTACGAGAATATCCTGTATCTGGAACGCCCCGGCTGTAACCTGTGCATGGGCAACCAGGAAAAGGCGGCCAAAGGCGACACCGTGCTTGCCACCTCAACACGCCTGTTCAAAGGGCGCGTGGTCGAGGATTCGTCCGAGAAGAAAGGCGAGTCTCTGCTGGCTTCGACCCCGGTTGTGGTGCTCTCGGCCATTTTGGGCAGAACACCGACGGTCGAGGAATACAAGACCGCCGTTGAGGGGATCGACCTGACCAAGTTCGCCCCGCCGCTGCAGAAACCGGCAGGCACGCAGTCGGCCCATTTCTAAGGGCTTAACCTGAAAGAAAGGCCCCGGCGGCTGAGGTCACGCTCACCGTCGGGGCTTTTCGTTTTAGACGTCCAGACCTTCGGTCGACAGATCGTCAAGCTTGGGCATCAGCCGCAGCAGCTCGCGCGCATAGTCCGTCTGCGGGTTGGCAAACAGCGCGTCAGTTTCCTGTATCTCGACCATCTGCCCGGCCTTCATCACCGCCACCCGGTCGCACATCTGCCGGACCACCGGCAGGTCGTGGCTGATGAACAGCATGGTCAGGCCCAGATGTTCCTGCAGGTCCTTGAGGATGTTCAGAATCTGCGCCTGAATCGAGACATCCAGCGCGCTGGTCGGTTCGTCACAGATCAGGAATCTGGGCTGTGTAGCCAGCGCCCGTGCGATGGAAATGCGCTGCCGCTGACCGCCCGAAAACTCATGCGGGTATTTCAGCCCGGCCTCGTGGCCCAGCCCGACCTGATCCAGCAACTCATCCACCCGGCGCTTGATGTCGGCGCCCTGCATCAGACGGTGATGGCGGATCGGTTCAGCCACAATCTCATCCACGCGCATCCGGGGGTTGAGCGAGGAATAGGGGTCCTGAAAGATCATCTGGATGTTCTTGCGGTATTCCTCTTGCACCGCCTTGTTTCCCAGATCGCTGACCAGTTGCCCGCCGAAAGTAATCGTGCCGCCATCGACCGGGTAAAGCCCGGCGATCATCCGCGCGACGGTGGATTTGCCTGAACCGGACTCGCCCACGACGCCGAACACCTCGCCCGCCTGCACGTCGAAACTCACGTTGTCGACAGCGGTGAAATAGGTGCGGTCCCAGGGCAGCAGGCCGCGTTTTTGCAGGAACTTCTTGGTCAGGTTGCGGATCTCGAACACCGGCTTTGAGGTGTCATTGTCCACCTTGGGCCAGTGACGCGCCATGTCTTCGATGGCAAATCGCGTCTCGCGCCCGCCATAGCTGATCTGCGGGAAACGGTGTAGTTTCAGCGTCGGGCGCGGCACGGCGGCGATCAGCGACTTGGTGTATTCGTGGCTGGGCTGGCCCATGACCTGCGCGGTCGGGCCGGATTCGACCACCTTGCCCGCATACATCACCGTCACCTTGTCGGTCGTATCGGCAATCACGCCCATATCGTGCGTGATCAGGATGACACCGACCTGACGTTCGCGGGCCAGTTCCTTGATCAGGTCCAGAATCTGCGCCTGTACCGATACGTCCAGCGCCGTGGTCGGTTCGTCCGCGATGATCACGTCCGGCTCGGTGCACAGCGCCAACGCAATCACCACGCGCTGCCGCATCCCGCCCGAGAACTGGTGCGGATACTGATCCAGCCGCGTGTCCGGGTCAGGGATGCCGACGCGGTCGATCAGGTCGCGCGCGCGGGTATTGGCCTCGGCCTCGGACCCGCCCAGATGGGTCAGGATGGTTTCGGTCAGTTGCTCGCGTACTGTGAACAGCGGGTTCAATGAGGTCAGAGGGTCCTGAAAGATCATCGAGATCTTCTTGCCGCGCAGCCCGCGCATCGCATCCGCATCCAGCCCGCTGATCTGATCACCACCCAGCTTGATCTGACCACTGGCGATCTGTCCGGGGCGTTCGAGCAGCCCCATAACAGCCGCGCCGATGGTGGATTTCCCGGCCCCGGATTCGCCAACCAGACCATGAATCTCGCCCGGCTCGACCGAGAGGCTGGCATGGTCCACGGCAGTGAACAGTTTCCGGCGGGTCGGGAACTCGACGGTGAGGTCCTGAATCGTAAGAAGGCTCATAAAATCACCGCAGTTTGGGGTTCAAAGCGTCGCGCAGCCAATCGCCCAGCAGGTTGACCGACAAGGCCAGCGCCAAAAGGGTGCAGGCCGGGAAGAACAGGATCCACCATTCGCCCGAGAACAGGAACCCTTGCCCGATGCGAATGAGCGTGCCCAGCGAGGGCTGCGTCGGCGGTGCGCCAACGCCCAGAAAGCTCAGCGTCGCTTCGGCAATGATCGCTAGCGCCAGCGAGATGGTGGCGATCACCAGAACCGGGCTGAGGACGTTGGGCAGGATGTGCCGGAACATGATCGGGATCGACCCGCGCCCGATCAGGCGCGCGGCCTGCACATATTCCTTGTTCTTTTCCACCAGCGCCGCGCCACGTACGACACGGGCGAACTGCACCCAGTCGGACAGGGCGATTGCGACGATCAGCACGTAGATCGCCATCTCGTTGCGGTATTCCGGCGGCGTGACACCCTTGGCGATGCCAAAGATCAGCATGGCGACCAGAATGGCCGGGAAGGTCAGTTGCACATCGGCAATGCGCATGATCAGCGTTTCGACCCAGCCGCCGAAATAGGCCGCGACCAGCCCCAGGATCACGCCGATGATCATCGCCAGCAGAACCGCGGCCGACCCCACGAACAGCGAAATGCGCAGGCCATAGAGGATGGTCGAAAACACATCGCGGCCCTGATCGTCGGTGCCCAGCAGGAACGTCTCTTGCGTAAAGGCGTTGGGTGTGCCGGGCGGGGTGAAGCCGTTCATCAGGTTCAAAGTGGCCGGATCGAACGGATTGTAGGGCGCGATCAGCGGCGCAAAAATGGCCGCCAGCACAAGGACTACAACCACCAGCGTGGCGATCACCGCCACCGGAGAGTGGCGGAAGGACCAGGCGAAATCGCTGTCCCAGAATTTCGCAAAGCGCGATTGGGCCGGTGCTTTGGGGGTTACAGGCGTATCGGTCATGTGGCCCTCGCGTCGACGCGCAGGCGCGGGTCGATGGCATAGTAAAGCAGATCCACGATCAGGTTGATCGCCACGAACATGACCGAAATCAGCATCAGATAGGCGGCCATTACGGGGATATCGACGAACTGAATCGCGTTGATGAACAGCAGGCCCACGCCGGGCCACTGAAACACCGTCTCGGTGATGATGGCAAAGGCGATGATCGAGCCCAGTTGCAGACCGGTGATGGTGATCACCGGGACCAGAGTGTTCTTCAGCGCGTGCCGGAAATTGATCACCCGGTCCGACAACCCGCGTGCGCGGGCAAAGCGGACGTAATCGGCGCGTAAGACTTCCAGCATCTCAGAACGGACCAGCCGCATGATCAGGGTCATCTGATACAGGCCCAGCGTGATTGCGGGCAATATCAGGGCCTTAAGGCCCGAGGCGGTCAGGAATCCGGTTGACCACCCCCCTATCATCACGGTTTCCCCTCTGCCGAAACTGGGCAGAAGATCCAGTTCGACCGAGAAGATGTAGATCAGCAATATCCCGATCAGGAAGGTCGGAAGCGATACGCCGATCAGACTGACGGTCATGATGACATTGGCCGCGATCCCCTGTCGTCGGATCGCGGTGAACACACCCAGCGCGATGCCCATGGTGATCGCCAGAAACCCGGACACAAAGGCCAGTTCCAGCGTCGCGGGCGCGCGTTCGGCTATGATCGTCGAGACCGGACGGCCCTGTCGGTATGAGACACCGAAATTCCCCTGCACGGCCCCCTGCAGGAACTTGAAATACTGAACCGGAAAGGGCTGATCCAGGCCAAGTTCGGTTCTCAGCCTGTCGATATCGGCCTGCGTGCGTTCCTGACCCAGCATGTTGTCGATCGGATCGCCGACAAACCGGAACATCGAAAAGGCAACCAGACCCACGACCAGCAAAACGATCACGGACTGGAACATCCTTCGGACAATAAATGCGAACATGCGTTCTCCCCATTGATCGGTCCGTCTAAGCCCTGGCGCAGCAGATGGTCAAGGCACCGCTGGCAAAAGAAACCGGAACCGGGGCCGTTACCTGGGGTCGTCAGTTGACCGTCACCCAGCGCAGGATGAAAAAGTCATCCGGGCGTTGCGTCAGATCGATATTGCTGCCCTTCCCCCAAACCAGCGGCGTGACGTAAAGCGGCACATAGACCTGTTCGTCCTGAATTATCTTGGCGACCTCATCCAGCATGGCCTGCCGTTTATCCGCATCCAGTTCGGACTGGATCAGCGGCAGCAGCTCGTCGATCCGCGCGTTCGAGAAACCTCCGAAATTCCAGCTGCCCAGTTTCTTTTCTTCGTTCGGGGTCGCCACGAGGAACCGCACCGGGTGCTCCGCGTCAAAAGTGCCAGGGCTCCAGCCCAACAGATACATGTCGTACTTGTCCTCGCGCAGTTCCGGCCAGTAGTTGCGCACGGGCATCGCGTCGAGTTCCGCCGTGACCCCGATCTGGGCCAGCATGCTGACAACGGCCTGACAGACCGCCTCATCGTTCAGATAGCGGTCATTGGGGCATTTCAGACCGAATGAGAACCCATCCGCATACCCTGCCTCGGCCAGCAGCGCCTTTGCGGCTTCGATATCGAAGGCGGGCCGTTCCGAATTGGCCCGCGAATACCCGCTCATCACCGGGCTGACCAGTTGCGACGCAGCCTCGGCATTGCCGCGCATGATGGTGGCAAGGATTGCGTCGACGTTCACGGCCTTGGCGATGGCCTGACGCACGCGGGCATCCCTAAACGGGTTCGGCTTTCCCGCATCGTCGGTGTATTTCAGCGCCTCGGCCTGATGATCGAAGCCCAGCATGATCACGCGCGCCTCGATGCCCTGAATGACGTCCACGTCATCACTGCCCTGCAACCGCGCCACGTCCTGAATGGGTACCGGGTTGATCATGTCCACATCGCCGGACAGCAAGGCGGCAACGGCGGTGGCGGGGTTCTGGATCGGGGTGAACTCGGCCCGGGTGATATTGTGCGCGGCCTCATCCCACCAACCGTCAAAAGGTTCCAGTACAGTGCGCAAACCCGGCTCGCGCGCTGTGACCCGGAAAGCCCCGGTGCCGTTGGCGTTGAGGGTGGCGTAGTTGCCGGTTTCCTTGTCCGGCAGGGTAGCCTCATTGGCTTCGGCCCAGCCCTGATCCATGATCATCCAGTTGGCAATCGAGGACGGGAACAGCGGGTTCGGGGCCGAGGTCAAGAAATCGACCGTGTAGTCATCGACCACCTTCACCTCGCTGATCGGCGCGAACCAGCTGCGGGTATCCGCCACCTCGTCCGAGGCACGCTGATAGCTGAACAGAACGTCCTGCGCGTCAAAGGTACTGCCATCGTGGAAGGTGACACCTTCGCGCAGGTTGAACCGCCAGCCTTCGCCATCGCCGATCTGCTCCCAGCTTACGGCCAGGGCAGGCTCTATGCGCATGTCCTTGCCCCGGCGCACGAGCCCCTCGTAGACATTGTTGAGAAAACCCAGAACGGCGGCAGAGTTCACTGCGTGCGGGTCCATCGTCTGCGGATCGGTCGTCGAGGCCCATTTGAACTCGGCAGCCTGTGCCGCGCTTGCGGCCAGCATGGCCAAACCAATGGCACTGTTTCTGAGGATCATGGCGACGACTCCCTGATTGGCCCGCAGGCGGTTTTGAATATCGTAAAGCAAAACAGGGCGCGAAACCGCGCCCTGTTTCCGGTTTTTCACCTTAGTTCATGGTGAAGTATTTGATTTTCGGCGAATCTTCCGGCTCAACAATAGTGCCGACATCCGACTTCATCCCCCAGTTCAGCACCTGATGGTGGATCGGGATGTAAAGCTGTTCGTCCTGAACAACCTGCCAGATTTCCGCGATCTGCTGATCCCGCGCAGGCAGGTCGGTTTCCGAAGCCAGCGCCTGAATCTTGGCGTCCAGATCAGGGTTCGAGTAGCGCGTGCCGTTCCACGAGCCATACTTCTCACCCTTGGTATGCGCCAGGAAGTTGAAGATGTATTCCGAATCATAGGTCGGAACACCCCAGCCCAGCATGTAGAAATCGGTCTCAAGGTTGTTGATCAGCGGGAAGTGCTGCGCCTTGGGCTTGGCGTCCAGATTCACGGTGATCCCGATCTGCGCCAGCATGCCGACAGCGGCCTGACAGATCGCCTCATCGTTGATGTAGCGATCATTCGGGCAGTCCAGCTGGATGGTGAAGCCGTCAGGATAGCCTGCCTCGGCCATCAGGGCCTTGGCCCCTTCGATATCGGTGGTCGAGGAGCTGTCCATACCCTCATCCCAACCATTGACGAAGGGCGGCGCGATCATGCCCGCCGGGGCCGACTGGCCGCGCATCACGACCTGTTTGATCGCATCGCGGTTGATCGCCTTGGACATGGCCTGACGCACGCGGACATCAGACAAGGGGTTCTTGCCGTCCACATTGTCATTGGCCAGATCCGCATCGCCCATGTTCATGCCAAAGAAGATCACCCGGTTCTGCGGCGCGGTGCGCACATCCAGCCCATCTGCGCTGGCAACACGTTCAAGGTCCTGCACCGGCACGTCCTGGATAAAGTCCACCTCACCCGACAGCAGGGCTGCCACGCGGGTCGCGGCGTTCTGGATCGGGGTGTAGACGATCTCGGTCACCTGCAGCGGGAACTCATCCTTGCCCCAGTAGTTTTCATGCGCCGCCAGTACGGTTTTCACGTCCGGCTCGCGGCTGACCACCTTGTAGGGGCCAGTGCCATTGGCGTTCTTGGCCGCAAAAGTATCCTCGCCCCCTTCATAGTCCTGAACCTTGACCGCGTTGTTCGCCTCGGCCCAGCCTTTGTCCATCATGAACATGTTGGTCAGGTTGTTCGGCATGATCGGGTTCGGGCCGTCGGTTTCGATCTCGATCGTGTATTTGTCGGTCGCGCGCACATCTTTGACCGAGGCCAGCAGTTCCTTGTAGTCCGAATCCGGTGTCATCGCCCGGTTCAGAGAGAACACGACGTCTTCGCTGTCGAACTCGGCCCCGTCATGGAACGTCACGCCTTCGCGCAGTTTGAACACCCAGACATTCGGGTTGTCTTCCGAGGGGGACCATTCGGTGGCCAGCGACGGAACCAGCGCGCCGGAATGGTCGCGCATGACCAGCGTTTCCATGATCTGATGCGCCAGGGTCGAGGTCGGCCCTTCGTTCTGCGCATGCGGGTCCAGCGTCAGCGAGTCGCCCGCGCGCGCCCAGCGCAGCGTCTCGGCCGAGGCGCTACCGGCAAGCAGCGCCGTTGCACTGGCTGCGATCAGCAAGTGTTTCAGTTTCATTTTGGATATCTCCCCTATTGGTTTTTGCCCGCACACGTGGCGGGAGACCGTGTTGTTCGGTCTTCATGCCCCTGATCATCCAAATCAGACTGAAACTTTCAACCGCATAATTTGCCCGCCAAGTCCGGTTGACGCAGGATCAGCCCCTGCGGCGATCCGGCTGCCTTGCCCCTGGCCCGGATAAGCCTTTCCCATCAAAAATTAGCCGTCCTGCAACTTTTTTGAACTTTTCAGTTGCCGAAACCGGTTTCGGAACTCCTAATTGATCCTATGACAGCGAATCTGGATACCCTTCGCATAGGATCGGCCGCCCCTCGCACGGCGATGGCGGGCCGCGTCAAGCTGAATGAACTGGCCGAGCATCTGGGGCTGTCCAAAAGCACCGTATCGCGCGCGCTTAACGGGTATCCGGACATTTCCGAGGTGACACGCAGGCGGGTTGAAACCGCCGCGCGCAAGCTGGGCTATCGCCCTTTGAGCCATGCGCAGGCGATCCGCACCGGGCGGGTACGCGCCATCGCAATGGTTCTCAACAGTGATGAGCCGGATGGGCACAACCCGTTCCTGCAGGAATTCCTGGCCGGCGCCTGTGAAGCCGCCAGTGGATTCGACTGGACCTTGACGATTTCGACCGCAAAATCCGAAGCCGACACCCTGACCGTGCTGCGGCGTCTGGTCGAAGAGCACAAGGCCGACGGGTTCATCCTGCCCCGTACCGCAGTCGAAGATGCACGGGCCAATCTGCTGCGTGATCTGAACGTTCCGTCCATCCTGTTCGGCCGGACAGGATATGGGCGCGACGAGTCGCAGGACGACATCTCGTGGTACGACATTTCGGGTGAAACCGCCATGCACAAGGCCGTGCAGCGGCTGGCCGATCATGGGCACAGCCGGATCGCCTATGTGGGCAGCGACCCCAAGTTCAATTACAGCCACCTGCGTCAGGACGGGTTTGTCGAAGGGCTGGCCGCCGCCGGTCTGCCCTGCGATTCCGATCTTATCCGAAACGGGGCCCGGACCCGCGAAGAAGGGGCCGCCGAGGGGCGCGCGTTGCTGCAGCTTGACCGCCCGCCGACCGCCATTGTCTTTGCAACCGATCTTGCTGCGCTCGGGTTCTGCTCGGTCGCTGCGGAACAGGGGCTGGAGATTGGACGGGACATCTCGGTCATCGGCTATGACGGAATTCCCGAATGCGCTTATGCCAAACCGCCGCTGACCACCTTCAGCGTCAACTCGCGCAAGGCCGGGCACCGGCTGGCAACCTTGTTGATCCGCCAGATCCGGGGCGAAGCCGCCGGAACGCTGCGGGAACTGGCTGACGCCACTTTGATCGAACGGCTCAGCGACGGCCCGCCGGCGCTGACCACCGAAGGCTTGGCGCGGAAATTACGAAACACCCACTAAACACAAACGGGGAGGAAACAACCGATGAAACTGACACCCACAGCCGCACGGCTGATGATGGGCTCGTCCCTTGCACTGGCGCTGACCGCGCTATCCGTGCAGGCCGACACGATCCGCTTCTGGACAACCGAGGAACAACCCGAGCGCCTCGCCAAACAGCAAGAGATGGCTGACCAGTTTAAGGCCGAAACCGGCACCACGGTCGAGGTGATCCCGGTCACGGAAACCGATCTGGGTACCCGCGCCACCGCAGCCTTTGCCGCCGGAGACCTGCCGGATGTGGTTTATCACCCGCTGCAATACGCCCTGCCCTGGGCCGAGGCCGGTATTCTGGACACCGAAGCCGCCAGCGAAGTGATCGAGGAACTGGGCGCCGACACATTCGCGCCGGGCGCTTTGGCCATGGCCGCGTTCAATGACGAAACCGCCTCGGTCCCCGTCGATGGCTGGACCCAGATGGTGGTCTACCGCAAGGACCTGTTCGATGAGGCCGGGTTGGGCGCTCCGTCCTCGTTCGGCGACATTCAGGCGGCGCTGGAAAAGCTGCACAATCCGCCCGAGATGTATGGCTTTGTCTCAGCCACCAAGGTTGACGAAAACTTCATGAGCCAGGTGCTGGAACATGTCTTCCTTGCCAATGGCGTTTCGCCTGTTGGTCCCGACGGCTTCCAGCCGCTGGACGAAGCCAAAACGACCGAAGTTCTGGATTTCTACAAGGCGATCTCGAAAGCCTCGCCTCCGGGTGAGTTGTTCTGGAAACAGTCGCGCGAGCTGTATTTTGACGGCAAGGCCGCAATGATCATCTGGTCGCCCTTCATTCTGGACGAACTGGCCGGTCTGCGCGACAGCGCGCCGCCGACCATCAATGACGACCCGACCTCGCGCGATCTGGCGGGCAAGACCGGCATCGTGACCAAACTGTCCGGCCCGTCGAACCCTGATGGCGCGGCCTGGGGCGATGTCCGTTACTTCGGCATCACCAACGACGCCGATACCGACGCGGCGATGGAGTTCGTGAAATACGCCATGGATCAGGGCTATACCCAGACGCTGGCGATTGCGCCCGAGGGCAAATTCCCGGTGCGTCGCGGCAATGCCGACAATCCGACCGCGTTTTCCGAAGCCTGGGCCGAACTGCCCGTGGGCGTCGACCGCAAGGCGCCGCTGGGTGAGTTGTACGAGCAGGCGATGATCGACGAGATCGTCGGTGGTCTGGACGTGGCGCAGCGCTGGGGCGTGGCCGAGGGCCAGCTGGCGCTGGCCTCAAAAATGATCAACTCTCAGGCCATCAACCGCGTGGTCCGGCAGTATATCGACGATGAAATCGACGCGGCCGCCGCCGTTGCGGCCATGAACGAAGAGCTCGCCAAGGTCCAATAACCTTTCGGCACACGCAGCGGCAGTCACGCCGCTGCACCCAACCCTTCGAGGTATCCCATGTCTTCGGCCACCCCACCGACCGGAACCGGGGCGCTTGCCAAACGCGAGGCGCGATTGGCCTGGGCGCTGCTTGCTCCGACCGTTATCAGCGTATCGCTTGTGGTGATCCTGCCCCTGCTGGCAATCCTCTGGATCAGCTTCAAGCCCTTCACCCTGTCCGACCTGCGCCCACCCGCGCCTGTTGTGCGCGAAAGCCTGCGCGGATCGGGCGACGATCTGCGGATCGAATACCGCCTGCGCAATTCCAGCCAGGAGATCGCCATTGAAGGCGTAACCCTGACGGACGTGCTGCCCGACGGGGTCTCGCCCGCCGAGGTCGCCGCGCCCTGCGTACTGGACGGGCAGGCGTTGTTTTGCGACTTCGGCACGCTGGAAGGCGGACAGCGCGAGCGCATCCGCATACCCGTTACAATCGACGGGGACCCGGACGCCTTCGAGGACCTGATCGAAAGATCGGAACCTGACACCACCGGCAGCGGTCCCAATGTGCTGACCAGTTTCGAATTCAGCTTCGAGAACTTCGCCCGCATCTTTGACGGGTCCGAGTTCTGGGGCGTTCTCTGGGTCACACTGTTTTACACGGTGTTCGGCACCATCGGCGCACTGGTCATGGGCCTGTTCGCCGCCCTGCTATTGAACAAAAGCTTCCGCGGGCAGGGCTTTATCCGCGGCCTTTACCTGTTTCCCTATGTCGCCCCGGTTATTGCGGTGGCCTTCACATGGGTCACGCTGTTCGATCCGTTCTCGGGCTCAGCCAACGCGCTGCTGGTGCAGATGGGTCTCAGCAATGATCCGATCAACTTCTTCGGCGAGCGGCCTTTGGCGCTGATCATGGTCACCGTGTTCGAGATCTGGCGTTATTTCCCGCTGTCCTTCCTGTTCATCCTTGCGCGGATGCAGTCCATCGACTCGAGCATGTACGAGGCAGCGGATATGGACGGCGCCTCGCCCTTCCAGAAGTTCTGGCTGCTGAGCATCCCGCAACTGCTGGGTATCCTGTCGGTGCTGTTCCTGCTGCGCTTCATCTGGACCTTCAACAAGTTCGACGACATCTTCCTGCTGACCGGCGGCAATGCAGGCACCCGCACACTGACCGTGAATGTCTATGAGCAGGCCTTTGCGATCTCGAACATCGGGGCGGGCGCGGCGGTGGCCGTTGTCATCCTGATGTGCCTGATCGCCTTCAGCTTCGTCTTCTTCCGTTTCATCAGCCGAGAGGAGGGATTGTGATGCGCAATGGTTTTGTCACCGGCCCGGTTCTGGGTGCGCTCTGGCTGGTGGTGATCGCCACCACCATCGCGATCACCATGTCCTTTGCCACGGGTGCCGCTTTCCGCCCGCAGGTTCTGCTGAGCCTGATCTGGGGTGCGGTCGCGGGCCTGGCCTATGTCCGGTTCCCGACCCGTCAGGCCGCCGCCCGGCTGGGTGTTTCGGCTCTGCTGGGCTTGTCCTGTCTGACCGGGTTCGGCCCGGTTCTGATCGGCTCGGACACCACGCTGCAGGCGACCCTGATCACCGTGATTGCGATCGCCATCGTGATGCATCTGTCGATGGCCGAGATCCTGAAAGAGGTTCCTTTCGGCGAGCTGACCCGGCACGAGTTCGAGGACGCGGTGATCCGCTTCTGCACTGGCTTCGGCTATATCTTCTTCACCGCCATCGTCATCATCCCGTTCTACGTCATGGTGATGACCAGCCTGAAATCGCAACAGGCGCTGCTGCAGAACCCGCTGGATTTCTCGGTTGACCTGTCACAAGGCACCGCCCTGTTCCGCAGCTACACCGAACTGTTCCGCGACTTCAATTTCGGCACTTACCTATGGACCTCGTTCTACGTTTCGGTCCTGACCGTGTTCATCACCCTGCTGTTCAGCGTTCCCGGCGCCTACGCCGTGGCACGGTTCCGGTTCAAAGGGCAAAAGGCGTTCTCGCGCTCGATCCTGCTGATCTACATGGTGCCGATGATCGTGCTGGCGCTGCCGATCTATATCGCCTTCTCGATGACCGGCCTGCGCAACTCGATCCTCGGCATCGTGCTGATCTACCCGGTCACGACAATCCCGGTTTCGCTGTACATGCTGCAGGGCTATTTCCGGGGCTTGCCGACCGAAGTCGAGGAAGCGGGCCTGATGGACGGCCTGTCGCGCATTTCAGTGATCTGGAAGATCACCCTGCCGCTCAGCCTGCCGGCGCTGGCATCGGTCTCGCTCTATGTCTTCATGATCGCCTGGAACGAGTTCCTGCTGGCCTTCATGCTGCTGGACGACCCGTCGAAATTCACACTTACCCGAGGGGTCACGATGCTGAACTCCTCGGAGATTCCCCGTCAACACCTGATGGCCGGTGCGGTGATCGCCACCGTCCCGATCATGGCGCTGTTCCTGGGGCTTGAACGTTTCATGACCAAGGGCCTGACTGCGGGGTCCGTCAAAGGATGACCGAGATGAACCAACATACAAACCCCGACCGCGAGGCGCGCAATATCCTGATCGCCAATGACCGCGGCGGCTACACCATCCCGACCGAAGGGCTGTACCCTTATCAATGGAACTGGGACAGCGCGATTGCGGCACTTGGCTTTGCCGAGTTTGACATCGACCGCGCCTGGGTCGAACTGGAAACCCTGTTCTCGGGCCAGTGGGATGACGGCATGGTGCCGCATATCCTGTTTCACCAGCAAGATGACGGCTATTTTCCCGGCCCGGATGTCTGGGGCTGCAACGGCCCCATCCCGTCCTCGGGCATCATCCAGCCCCCGATTGCCGCCACGATGGCGCGGAAAATCTGGGAGAAAGACCCCAAGGCGGGCGAGGCGCGCATCCGCGCCCTGTTCCCCGCGATGCTGGCCTGGCACCGGTGGATCATGAAGTGGCGTCTGGACGACCGGAATGCCGTCTGCACCACGCACCCCTGGGAAGCGGGCCGCGACAATGCGCCGGACTGGGATCAAACGATGGCGCGGATGGATGCCTCGGGCGTCGGTGAATACCAGCGCCGCGATACCACCCATGTGAACAGCGAGGATCGCCCGACCAAGTTCGATTATGACCGCTACATCAAGCTGGTCCAGATCGGTCGCAACGCCGGGTGGGATCAGCAGGAACTGCTGACCCTCAACCCTTTCCGCGTGGCCGACCCGACAATGACATTCACCACCCTACGCGCGGCACGGGATCTGCTGGCGATCAGTACTGCACTCGGACTAGCGGCAGAAGGGCTGGAAGCCGACATCAGACGGCTGGAGGCGGGGGCGCACTCGCTATGGAACGACACGCTGAATGCGTTCGATTCCCGCGATGCGCATAGCGGCGAATGGTCCGGCACCCTGTCGAACGCGTCCTACATGTGCTGGTTCGCGGGCGTTGAATCCGACAAGATGCTGGATCGGGTGCGGACCACTCTGGCAAATGTCCCGCACCCGATCCCCAGCTATGACCCCGGCATGCCCGGTTTCGACGCCCGCCGCTACTGGCGCGGGCCGACCTGGGCGATCATGAACATGATGATCGGCTTCGGGCTGGAAGATATGGGCCACGGTGACGAGGCCGCGCAGCTGCGCAGCAAGACCGCCGAGCTGATCTCGACCTTCGGCTTTGCCGAATATTTTGACCCCATGACCGGCAGCCCCGCTGGCGGCAACGCATTCACCTGGACGGCCGCTGTCTGGCTGCACTGGGCAGGGAGGAACTGATGGGCAGTATCGCACTGAAATCCGTCGAAAAATGGTTCGGCAGCGCGCAGGTGATCAAGGGTATCGACCTGCAGATCGAAGAAGGTGAGTTCGTCGTCTTCGTCGGCCCCTCGGGCTGTGGCAAATCCACATTGCTGCGCATGATCGGCGGGCTCGAAGACATCTCGCGCGGGGAGTTGCTGATCAACGGCAATGACGTAACCGATCATCCGCCCTCGAAACGCGGACTGACCATGGTGTTTCAATCCTACGCCCTGTACCCGCACCTGACCGTGGCCGAGAATATGGGCTTTTCGCTGAAAGTCGCAGGCGTCCCGAAAGCCGAGATCGAAGAGCAGGTCAACCGCGCTGCGGATGTCCTGAAGCTCGGACCGTTTCTGGAGCGCCGCCCCAAGGACCTGTCCGGCGGACAACGCCAGAGGGTCGCCATCGGGCGCTCGATCGTCCGCGACCCGACCGCATTTCTGTTCGACGAACCGCTATCAAACCTCGATGCCGCCCTGCGGGTCGAGATGCGCTACGAGATCGCGAAACTGCATCAAAACCTCAAGCGCACGATGATCTATGTGACGCATGATCAGGTCGAGGCCATGACCCTCGCCGACCGGATCGTGGTTCTGGAATACGGCAAAATCGCACAGGTCGGCACACCGCGCGAGCTGTACGAGCGCCCGGCCAACCTGTTCGTGGCCCAGTTCATCGGCAGCCCGAAAATGAACATCCTGCCCTGCACCACGCGCAACGGTCACTACCATCTGGAAAACGGCGGCAGCGGCGCATTGGACCGGGCGGGCGAGGCAACCAAACTGGGCATCCGCCCGGAACACATCACCCCGGTCGCGCCCGGCGAAGGCCAAAGCGACGGCACGATCGAGGTCATCGAATACCTTGGCGCAGACACATTCCTGATCGTGGATTGCGGCGGCGAAGAAAAGGTCACCGTGCGCATAAATGGCGATACTGACCTGAAGCCCGGAACCAAAATCGGCCTGCGCTTCGCCCCCGAAAAGCTGCACTTCTTCGATGGGGAGGGTCAGGCGCTCTGATCCCAAAACCGTCGCTACGGGGCCGGAGCAACCCGCTTCGGGCCCGTCGGCTTTCGGACTTGCACCGGGCTTGAAGCGCCGGGGCTTTATGGGAACGAACAAAGCCTAAGTGATGGCTGATGGGTGTTGTGCCAAACCCTGTCGGTCATCCTTTTTCCCGCACTGTTTTCGGTGACCCGCAAGTGTCTTCTAGGACTCCGCCTTGATCGGCCTCACCCTGTCCTCTTGGTGCTGTCAGAGGAATTCTAACCAGTCTCAGTTTGCCGCAGAAACCGTGAACCTATCCGGAACAAAGTTGACGCCACTCGGCGAGAGCGGCGGTGCGTGTCAGCTTGAAGGAGTCTCGGCTGGTAAGGGATCTTTCCTGATTGAAGTGGTTGTAGACGGAGGAATGGACGGACGCGAATTTCTGTAAACTGCGCATGCGCCTGAAACGTTGCATTACGCGTTCGCGTTGTCGAAACGACAGGTGCGAATTCTCGACACCGTTGTTGAGCCACCTTCCCGTCTGTTGTTTTTCGAGCGCGCCCAATTCTCTGAGCACAGCCTTGTAGGATGCAATACGGTCGGTAACGATCTCTTCGGCGCAACCATGCCGCTTCATCAATTTCTTGAGAAATTTCAATGCTGCAGCTTTGGTTCTGCGCTTGCTGACAACTGCTTCCAGCACTTCGCCCTCATGATCAACAGCTCGCCAAAGATAATGCCACTTGCCACTCACCTTCACGAAAACCTCGTCCACATGCCACTTCCATTTTGAAAAGGCTCGAAGTTGCTGAACACACTTTCTTCGGATCTCAGCAGCAAACATCAGGCCAAACCTGTTCCACCAATATCGAACAGTCTGGTGGCTCACCTCAATTCCCCTTTGGTGCAACAGGTCTTCCACGTTTCGCAGAGATAGAGGGAACCAAACGTACAGCATGACTGCCAGACGAATGACCTCTGGACTGGTCTTGAAGTACTTGAATAGCGATTGTTTGATCATGCGCGAAGGCTACGAGGGCACCCTGACCGCCTCAACCCAAGTTCTTCTGACAAGACCTGTTCAACGCTCAAAACCTGTCTGATCCACGTTGACGACTTCGATCCTGGTGACACCATCATCATGAACAAAACTGGAATGGACGGGCCAGTTTTTGCGAGGGTCTACGATCCGCGCGGTCACCTTTGACATGCAAACAGGTCGACTGCCATCCGTGTTCTTATCAAGTGTTTTTATCCAGTTCTCCAGCCGGGCGGTAACATTAATCGTGTCACCGATGACGTTGTACCGAAGAGAGCCGCTTACACCCAATGTGCCCCCCCAGGCTTCGCCGCTGTTCAGGGCAATTCGCAACCCGTAGCCTGGGCTCCCGTCCATTCCGCGGTTCAGTTCCAGCGCAATCGCGCGCATATCCTGGGCACATTGCAGGGCCGAAAGGGCGTCCCGCTGTCTCTGCTCTTCAGTGGTGCTGGGCACGGGCGCTCCAAAGATCACAAGGATGCCGTCCCCGGTGTACTTCTCGACGAACCCGCTATGTTTGCGGGCGACTTCACCCAATTGGTCCAGAATGCGCGAAACCCAGGCCATGAAGTCCTCGGCATCCATCGAGTTGCCAATACGCGTAGAGCCTTCGATATCGGCAAGCAGGGCCGTAACAAACAATCGGCGCGACTTTGGTTTGCCCCCGGACAACAGGCTTTTCCTCTGTTGCCATATCTCAGCAGACAATTCGTCCGACAAGTGAGACGAGAAAATCTGCACGATTGCGCGCCTTTGGTTTCGCGAAATACCCGCGATGACCGCGAACGCAAACAAGAACCCCAAAAGCCACCCCAACACGGACGGCACAACAGGCATCAGCACGGCATTTTTCTGGAACAACGACAGCGCGATTAGCAGCGCCCCTCCCCCGAACACCGCTATCGCTAAGGAGGGGGCCGTGACCCGTACGAACATCGCAATACAAGAGCCTGCAAAGACGCAGGCGAAGATCATAAATGAGGCAGATGAACTGCTCAGCGAGCGCAACGGCAAAAGACGGTCATTCCCATAGTCGACCAGTTGCTGAAAAATGGCCGCGTGTATTTCGGCCCCGTAAGCAAAACTCGCACCTGACGCGCGTTTGAGCGGGATTTGAAAGTAATCCTTAACGGATTGGCTGGTTAGCCCGATGATCGCAACTTTGTTTCTGATGCGCTGCATGCCTTGCCCGGCCAGAACATCTGCAGCGGGAATCCGGTGCGTGATCGGCAACGCGTTCTGGTAGTCTATGATGATTTGGTAACCGGACGTATCAGCACTTCGAAATAGGTTTGACCCGGCCGTCAACGGAGGCACCACCGTACTACCAAACATAAGATAGCTCGGGTTTTCGGGATCCGCTTGCAGCGCCGGACGACCAGAAAACTCCGCCGCCAATTGCATGGGCAGCGACAGTGACAATCCTTGCGCATCACTGACCAGCAGCAACGCGCGCCGGGCCACCCCATCGGGGTCGATGGGTATATCGGCAAACCCGGTTCTCACCCCTGGCGGGGCAGCAATGCCCGCACCGCTTTCATCCGGCAGTTTCGAGATCACAACAACTTTGGGATCACGCAGAACATCAAGCAGGTCTTCGCGGCCGGAACCGGCTGAAACATCCCTGTAGATGTCCACCCCGACCGCCGCCGCGCCAGCCGCCAGCAAATTCTCGATTAGCTTGGCAAGCTGGGCGTCCGGAACTGGCCAACCCCATTTGCTCAGATCCTGATCGGATATTGCAACAAGATGAACGTCTTCCGCCTGCGTTTTTTCGGAAATTGCAGATGTGGTCCAATCGTATTGCGCAAGCTCAAGCGGCTCTAACGCCCCTTTGTTGCGCAGCAAAGTTATGGAAGCTCCTACGATCAGAGTAATCGAAACGACCAGAAGCCAACGCTGCCACATCGGCAAAAGCGGCGTGGCCAGAGTGCCAGCTTGCTTTCGGCGCTTCGATTTCAATAAGCCACCCCGGCAGACTGCAAGAGTTGTTCAAACTGATCAGTGTTCACAGGTCTGACACGGCCACTCAGGCTGATGTCAACCAGTGGGGACAGCGCATCAAACCACAACCCGTCCGCGGACGGATTCCCGGAACTCAAACTCTCCGGAACCCGTTCGACAAGACGCATCGACCGTTCGCTCACCGTGCTCGTCTTGCTGTTCAAAAGCAGAATCTGCCATTCATAAATCCTGCCTGTTTCCAGGTGTTGCTGAAGCCGACCTAAATCCACCCCATAATATCCCGGCGGAAACGGCCCATTGATCAGCAGCTCGCCGCCAGGAGCGCCAGCAGGGTTCAGGGCGAACACCAGATCACCTCGGTGCCCGGACTTTAAATGCCAGATCAAGGGCGGAGACGACAGGGTCGTCAGGCCACCGTCTTCCGGCGCCAGCAGCAAAAGCACGCCGTCTTCGCCATCCACGGAAGTGCCCCGCGTACCCGCGCCCATCCGATCTTTCGGAGTTCCCATCTTAGGGGGGACAAACACGATCTCGTCGGTGCCGTCGGCTGCGTCACTCTCATCGGCAGCCGCCAGCTTGACGCCCGGCATTGCCATCAGGATCAAAAAAGCAAACAGGGCGTTTTTGGAAAGATCAATGCACGACACACAATGCCTCGCGAAACAAACTGATTAACAGAAGACCATTTGTGACGTCAGCTTAGGTCGGATTCAGGATTGAGTCCAGTTTCCGAGCCACGTCGTCCGCGTATCGAAAAGCGCGGTAAGATGTGGTACGGTATGCGATGTTTGACTGTGCTGGTTCGGGTTCTCTTGTATGATTTTAGGTTTTCAGAACATCATTTTGCTTATTCGGGCTTTTGTTTTGGCGTGTTTCTTAGCTGTCCCGGCAGCGACAATGGCCGAAGACGCGCGTGTCGCGCTGGTGATCGGCAATTCCGGCTATGAACGTGTTTCCAGTTTGCCCAATACACAGAATGACAGTCGCGATCTGGCTGACGCGCTAGAGCGCATAGGCTTCGAAGTCACCCGCGGTCTGGACTTGAGCTTTCGGGATATGCGTATAGCGATCCGCGATTTTGCAGAAGCCGCGGCTGACGCCAAGGTGGTCGTAGTCTACTTCGCAGGTCATGGCATTGAAATCGACAACACCAATTACCTCATTCCAATCGACGCCGAGTTGCAGAGTGACCGGGACATAGAACTGGAAGCGATCCGGCTGGACACGCTGATTGGCTCGGTTTCCGGCGGCGATGGGCTGAAGATCATCCTGATCGATGCATGCCGCAACAACCCGTTCGTGCCGAACATGGCCCGCACCTCTTCCACCCGGTCCATTGGCCATGGGCTGGCGCGGATAGACCCAAGCGGTGTTTTGGTGGGCTATGCGGCGCGCAGCGGCACGTTGGCGCTGGACGGAGACGGTCGAAACAGCCCCTATGCGCAAGCACTACTAAGCCATATCGAAGAACCCGGTCTGGAACTGGGTAAGATGTTCCGCAAGGTCCGGGATACAGTGTTTGATTTGACCGATGGCTATCAGGAACCATTTACCTACGGATCGTTGCCGGGGCATGACATCTATCTCGTGTCCCCGCCCGTTCCGCAGCCTGCAGTCGCAATCGAACAAACCGCAATCAATCCTCGGTCACCTGACGAAGAAGCCGAAGCAGCCTGGGATGATTTTCGCGACAGCACGTCACCGGATGCTCTGGAGGCGTTTGCCAAGACTTATCCCGACACGGCCTATGCCGCGCTGGCGTTGTCGATTGCAGATCGCTACCGTGAAAACACTGCTCAGACCTTGCCGCCTGCCGACTTGCCGAAATGGTGCAATAGCCCCAAGAACGAAACCCAGTCTCTTATATGCCGCGATCCTGATCTTCTCAAACGAGACAGCGAAGTATCAGAACTGTTTCAAAGACGACTGGATGCAGTTCGAAGCGGCGCGGCACGGGGGCAGGCCCTTGTGGAACAAAGGAATTGGCGTCTGTCGCGGGATGAATGCGGCAGCGATCCGACTTGCATCGCGAAATCCTACAAGCTGCGAAAGATTGCACTGGTCGAATTCGACGACGCCGCGATGCCAACGGCCCTGGTGGTCCGCTCGGTTCAGGAAGAGCTCAACCGCATGAGCTGCGGAGCCGGTGACCCTGACGGCGTGATAGGTGCCCAAACGCGAAATGCTTATGATCTCGCCGCGTCGTTGCTTTCGGAACTCGAAAAAGGGGCTGCGCTGGACGATGCGCGAACACTGAACGTTCTGCGCGCTCAACCGACTGCCGAGTGCTCGTTCCTCAAGCGGGCCGTAAAAGAGCCCAAACTTCTGGAAGGCGTCTGGAAGATTCGAACAGTCACATGTCCAGGCGAGGCCGGGGGTTTCAATCTCAGGCGGATACAGCTTAAACACGATGGCGATGGGGTCTATTCCGGCAGGCTGGCTTATGAAAACGGCGCTTTCAAGCGGGCAATAGGCGCGCGACTGTCTGACCGGGTACTGTCACTTACGCATGTGACGACAAATGGCAGCCGACAATCCTATTTTTTTGAGCCCGCAGATGTTCCAAACAAGTTTGTTGGCTCGGATTGGTCGAAATGTACGATCTCGGTCAGCAGATAGCGCAGTTTTGATTCCGGCGCATCAGTTCAGACGGCCTTCGAGTACAACTGAATGCGCATGGTTGCCATTACCATCAAACCATTCCGAAGGTATAGCTTTGCTTAGATCCCGACGCCCACGCTTCTGATACGCAAATTGCGCGAAAGCCTTTTTGCCATGACCGTGGGTCTTGTTCGGCTTAGAAGGCAACCAGTTTGTGTAAGCCACTGGTTCTCCACTGTACCAACGCCAGCCGATGACGGCGTCACCTTCTTTCGGATCCTTTCTGAAACCAAAATAGGGTCCTGATTTGAAGCTGTAGTTGGTTCTGCTATCGTATGCGATTTCAAAGAATGCCGGGTCATTTGCCATCATTTTGACGATGAAAGCATTTTCTTCAGCAGATGTGATCGACGCCAGATCAACACCGCACTTCTGAGCCTCGCTTCGCGCATTTTGGAGATTACCCCAATACGTCATAATCACGTATAAGCTGCCGCGAAATTTGCCATAAACGCTCCGCCGCAATCTCAAGCACCGCAGTATCTCCGTTGTTTCTTCGGATTCTCCTAGCAACTCCAGTTCGCTTACTTTCTGACTTACTGCGAACGGGTTGCTAATGAAAGTCTCGTTGTCCTCTTGCTGCGATCTCAGCCTCAATATGGCCAAAACGGCGGGGTCGACAAATCCGGTCTGTTCTAGCCCATTCGCTGCCTGAAGGGCCCGGAGGCCGGACCGGGTCTTGGGCCCGAAAGCACCATCGGCTGCGCCAACGTCAAAACCAGCGTTGTTGAGACTTTCCTGAACGCGCTTTTTGACATCACGATCCGGCACCAGAGCATCTTCCAGACTTTTCAATTTCCCGCTCTTTGCCAACCACTTCGGTGTGATTTCGGCCATTCGCTTCAGGGCGTCAGGTTCGGTTATCGAAGCGGCACGGTACTTCTGTGCCATCAGTGCCCAACCACGCATTGTGTTGGTTTTCATCGCGGCCGCCATTACATCCTGGCGTGTTACCGGTACCGGCTGAGGAACCGGCGCAGCTGCACCCTGACTTTTCGGCACCTGCAACGCGACGGGCTCAACATGGGGCACCAGGTAAATGTCTTCCCCGGGAAGCGAGCCGTAGATGAAAGGTTCCTGAAACCCCTCGGTCAGGTCATATACACGGTCTCTGACCCTGCGGAACATCTTGCCCAGTTCCAGACCCGGCTGCTCAATGTGCTCCAACAAGGCCTGCGCGTAGGGGCTGTTCCTGCCATCGCCATCCTGCGCCAAAGTCCCGCCCCGGGCAGCGTAGCCAACGACAACACCCCCCGGTTCCACCGCTGCCAGACCACGCCCGATTGATCGCGTATCTGAAACGCGTGCCATCTGAGCCAGAAACGGATTGTTCCGGCAGGCGTCGACAAGGACGATTTTTAGGCCGGGAGAGTTTGAGATTGAATTGACAATGGCATCCAGTCGAATTGTTTCAAAATCTACATCGCGATCACTTTTGAGCGTTGCATTAACGGGTATCAGATAGTTGGTATTCTCGATTTCTATGCCATGACCTGCAAAATAGATCAAAGCTACATCCGCAGTAGCCGCGGCCTCTGCGAAGTCACGCAACGCAATGCGCATCCCATTGTAGTCAAGATTCAACCCTTCGGTGACGTCGAACCCGATCCGCTTCAGAGACTGGGATAAATCCTCGGCGTCGTTCGACGGGTTTCGCAAGTTCGAGACATGTTGGTAAGCGGAGTTACCAATCACAAGTGCCACGTGTTTGTCTTTAGCCTGGGTCAAATTCGCGGAGGTCGCAAAAACCAAAAAAAACAGCAGACGCCAAGTTTTGAATCGTAGACAAAATTTGAGGAACATGAACAACCACTCAGGGATTAGCACCGATAATTACAGCGATGTTAGCATAAACCCGGTCGTTTTCTAACGGAGCAACTGTTGTTTCACGATAAAAGGCCAAATGAAACGTTTTGCTCTGAGAGCTTCATGTCACGAGATCGAAGGTCTTGATTGATGAGCCGCTTCTTTTCGTTGGGTACGGTCAGGTGAATTCGAACCAGTCTCGACCAGGGCTGGGGCTCAGGTGTTGTGAGACGAATTCGAACTTGTCTCGGTTAGGCCAGTGGCGCTGCCCTTTATCCCGCGCCAAGTTGGCGCCACTCGGCGCGAGCCGCGGTGCGCGTCAGCTTGAAGGTGTCTCGGCTGGTGAGAGATCTTTCCTGGTTGAAGTGGTTGTATCGAGGAATGGACAGAGGCGAATTTCTGTAAAATTCGCATGCGCCTGAACCGTTGTATCGCGCGGTCGCGTCGTTGGAACGGCAGGTGCAAATTCTCGACGCGGTTGTTGAGCCACCTGCCCGTCTGCTGTTTTTGGTAGCACCAAACTCTCTGAGAGCGGCCCGATACGATGCGAAGCGATCCCTGATAACGTTTTCCGCTTTACCGTGTCGCTTCATAAATTTCTTGAAGAATTTCAATGCTGCAACTTTGTTTCGGCGTTTGGTGACAACGGCTTCCAGCACCTCGCCTTCGTGATCAACAGCCCGCCAAAGATAATGCCGTTGGCCATTCACCTTCACGAAAACCTCGTCCAAGTGCCACTTCCATCTGGAAAACGCGCGCAGCTGCTGGACACGCTTCCGTCTGATCTCAGCAGCAAACATCGGGCAAAACCTGTTCTAACAATATCGGACAGTTTCGTGGCTCACGTCGATGCCTCGCTCATGCAGCAGATTTTCGACATTCCTAAGCGAGAGCGGGAAACGGATGAACAGCATCATTGCAAGGCAGATGATCTCAGGAATGGATTTAAAGCACTTGAAAGAGGCAGGTCTGGTCATGAGCAAAAGCTACGCAACCGCCCTGCCCCGCTCACGCAAAGTTCTTCTGAAAAGGCCCTTTAAAGCACCACGCCCGGCTTAGCGCCAGTTTTCACAGCAACTTGTGTCGAATTGAGGTAGCCCTCAGGGGGAAACAATGCGGAGTTGAGAACCCGAAATGCCGAGCCACGGCACCAAATTGGTGTGCCAATACAAGCCGCTACATTGACTAAAAACAAGTCAGACGCAATGCTGGCTTGAACTCCAACATCTTCGAATGGGTTAAACAATTACTATGGTCTCAATACGAGCAATTCTCTCCGCTGCAATGCTGTTCTTGTTGGCATTCGGAGCAATCGCACAAGAAGACCTGCAACGAACCCTGTTTGTCAATGTCGATGTTTTTGACAGCGAAAACGCAGCAGTGATCGAAAATGCCCATGTTCTTGTCGAAGGCAATCTGATTGCGAGGGTTTCGACCGATCCGATTGAAACCAATGGTGCCGTGGTCATTGACGGTCAAGGAAGGACTTTGATCCCGGGGCTCATCGACGGCCACAACCACATCATGTTGCCGTCCAATCCTCTGGCATTGGCGTACAACCTTCACTGGACATACACCGGGGCTCTCGTCACGCGGGAAGCTGAACTTATGTTGATGCGGGGCTTTACGACGCTGCGCGATGCAGGTGGTCCGTCCTATGGCATCGCCAAGGCCATTGACGAGGGTATCGTGCCCGGACCGCGTATCTTTAGTTCCGGGCATTGGATAGGTCAGACATCTGGGCACTTCGACTTCCGCCTATATAACGACACCCACCACCGACAGCGTATTGAACGTACGGCTTTTGAGCGCGAGTGGGCGTTCATTGCTGACGGAGTGCCTGAAGTGCGGGCAGCCACCCGTGAGGTGCTGCGCCTTGGGGCCACTCAGGTAAAGATCAGCCTGGGTGGCGGTAACTCAACCCCTTACGATCCATTGGACACAACCCATTACAGTCCCGAAGAAATCCGTGCCGCAGTGGAGGCTGCTGAAGACTGGAACACCTATGTCATCGTTCACGCCTACACAGATGAATCCGTCATCAGGTCATTAGAGGGCGGAGTAAAGAGCATCGATCACGGCAACATGATATTCGAGGAAGAGACCATTCGCGCCATTCGCGATGCTGGGGCCGTTCTCAACCCGCAGTTTCTAATCTTCACACCGGATGAGGAAATGTTGGCCGCGGGCGATCCTGCTACCATCGAAAAGGGCGCGCCGCTGCGCGACAACGTCGAAAACTACGTTGCGTTGATCAAAAAATACGACCTTCCGATTGCTTTTGGCGTGGACCTGTTCGGAGCCCCAGAGCTCTTGGCAATGCAGAACCTTGAGTTCGAACGCCGTGGTCGCTGGTGGTCTGGGGCAGAAGTCTTGCAACAGGCCACGTACAACACCACAAAGCTGGTCGAGATGTCAGGACCGCGAAACCCGTACCAGGAAGGCCCGCTTGGGGTGATTAAGGCTGGGGCATATGCTGATTTGATCCTCGTCGACGGTGACCCAGTCGAGGACATCAATCTTCTGGTCGAACCGGAAGAGAACTTTCTGATTATTATGAAGGATGGGGTCATCTACAAAAACACGCTTGAGAACTGATGAGCGTCATCATGCGGCTGCTTGTGGTTGGGATATTGGGTTTGCTTGTGGTGACTTCCGTGGCCGCGAACCCTCGTGTTGTCAGTTGGAGCGACCTAGTCGACCCGTCGGCCCAGACCTTTGAGGATCCATTCAAGAAACTTGGTGCCATTGATCTCGTGAACTTGCAGGTTGTGGTGCGCGTTCGCGAACTGCTGAAGAATGGTATAACTGACCCGGAAAAACTGGAACTGGCCAAATCCCGCTTGGCAGAGGCCGAAGCAACTCTCGATGCGGCGGGTGTGGATATTGACTGGTACATTTCGCAGCGTTTTGTCGTGGCTGACAAACGAGAGCGCGCCGCAAAATCGGGCAATCCCGGTCTCAATGGACGGCAGGTGTCGATAACCGGTTTCGCGATACCAGCGCCGCCGAACGCGGACGGAACACAAATGGCTTATCTGGTGCCGCAGCTAGGCATGTGTAGCCACTTACCGCCACCACCACCCAACCAGCTTTTACGCCTGCGTTTGCCTGAGGGTGAAAACACGGTTCGCCTATATGAACGGCTGCAAGTTACTGGCCCGCTTCAGATTGAGCCAAGTTCACAAACTGTTTTTGTTGCAGACGGAATGCAAAAGATGGAAACCACATGGATGCTCAACGCAGCGACTTTGGAGCGTCCGGAGGCTTTCGATGGTAGTTCGCAAAGCGGGCGACGGCCCATGCTCTCGAGGAACGGCATCATGACCTCGGAAGATTTCAGCCATAGGTCCGATGCGGATCTCAATTGATGTAAATCTCGGCATCAGAAACCTTCCTTTGCCACGTGGCTGCTGGAGTCTTGCAACTGTCAATACTTGCCAATCGCACGTATCCAAACGTGTCTGACGTCAGAGCCTGTCGGTCCAAGTATGGTAATTTGCTAAGGGTGGGTTTGTCACTCTTCATAGCCATTGAGGAATGGACGATGAATAAGCCACTGTCGCACCTTCCTCATTTTCTGGGTTGTGCTTTTGATCCCAACGGGTGTCTCATACAAATTGTAATGTCTTCATTGGATCTTAGCCGTGTTCGACGCGTCGACATACCTCGCGATAACATCGATTGCAGTCATCGGCACTGTTCACGTCTTCTGCGTGTCTTTTTTTCGAAGATTCCCCGCCCAAGCAAGCTGGCTATCTGATTTTTCGTCTGGGATTGGACTTGGCTATGCTTTCCTTTTCTTACTGCCAAAAATCGGTGAATTGTCCGCTGTATTAGCTGCATCCGGGAAGTGGGAGCACTCGCTGTATGGTTACTCTCTGCTAGGATTTCTCCTTTACTACTTGCTGGAAGCCAGACGCGACGTGGGGGCCGATAACCGGTTGTCGCTTGGCTTGGATACAGTGGCACTTGGAACCTACAACTGCTTGCTTGCTATTACAGTCATGCAAACGACGGGAACATCACCCGAGCTGAACGCGATTGGAACGTTGGCCTATTCATTGCATTTGTTTGGAGTGAATATTTTTCTCTATAAGACCCACCCCGGGCATATGTCTGGATGGCTACGCGCATACTTTGTCGCGTCGCTTGCAATCGGCATATTGATCGGTCTCAACGCGGACAAAAGTAGCATGATCTATTCAATTGCGACTGGGTTGACTGGGGGTGTGATAATTGCCCTGTCTCTTCGGGTTAAACTACCCAGCCTTTCGGCAGTGAATACAAAAGCGCTTTTAATTGGCGTGGTGTTTGCTGCGGTCGCAGTCGAGGTCACCCGGTACTGACCCGGCGACGCTGAACGAAGTACTGGGCTTGCATTAGTATGAGGCGCTCGATTTTTCTCGGTCTTTTTGTGACGTAACCACCAACACTTGGACAGGCCCAGCATTCTCTTCAATGACCGTTGTTGTCCTGTTGATCAGCGCATCCACTGCCTCAGCAGCGATGGTTTTGAACGAGTCGAAAAAATTTACGGCAACCTGCTGGGTGAAGCAGCTGGTACATCCCTAAGCCGACTTTGAGCACAGCATTCACTGTGCCTGCTTAGCTCAAGTGATGGTCGATACCTGAATGTGGGACGAAGCACCAATTCTCCGCAGCTGCGCCAACTGTCGCTTTCAGAAATTGATTGGCTCGAAAGCCATGTTTCGTGAGAAGGCTCTGACGTTTACGTTTTTTCCCTGCAGCCTTACCGAACAGTTTCGGAAACTCGATCCTGCCTCGGGGAACGTCCGAATTTACGGGCATATTCTCGTGAGAATTGAGCGGGGCTTTCATATCCGACGCCGTAGGCAATCTCTGAGATCTTTGCGCCGGTGGTTTGAAGCTCATTGCGGGCATGAAGTAGGCGCAGGTCTTTCTGGTATTGCAACGGCGAGGTTCCCGTGACGGCCTTGAACCGTTCGAAGAAGGCCGAACTGCTCATACCCACGCGCCCGGCGAGTTCTCCGACGACAAGGGGATTGGCCAGGTCTGACCGGATTTCGTGAGTCGCCGCGAAAATCCGGCTGGCCGTGTTTTCATGCCACACCAGTTTTTGAAGCGTGCCGCCATGTTGCCCGATCAGCAGGCGGGCATGGATTTCCCGCACCGTGATCGGCGCCAGCATGTGACGCGTCTCTTCGCCTTCGCACTGGCGGAAATACCGCAACAGGGCGCTTTTCATGTCATCACCGGTGTCAGCGAGGCAGATCGAAAATGGATCCGACACTCGATGGGTGGATGACTGCGGCAGTGACGAGGCCAGGACACGCAAGAGATCCAGATCAAGGGGGAACACGAGCGCGACATAGGGACGTTCTGGTGTGGCCTCGGTAATCCTTGAGACAACCGGCAGCGCGTTACTGACGATCAGCGACTGCCCGGCCCGGACGGTGAGTGTTCTGGTGCCGGTTCCGACCTCCTTGGCGCCTTGCAGGACCGCGCACAACAGCGGACGGTAGACATTTGCGTCATGTTGGGTGGTCGACGGGTGGGTGAGAAAAACCGTCCCGCTTTCCTTATGTGTCAGGACCCCCTGCGCGACGCCTGCGTGGTCAAGCAGCGCCAGAACATAGTCCAATAATGTCTGAGGTCCCATGACTGCCTCCTGTCGTTGCCCTCATCGTTAGCACGGAACCAAAAACGCTATTACTGAAAACTTCCATTTCCGGAGAATTGAGCAAGAAAGACGGAGAATACTGAAAGATACATCCTTTCCTGATGATTATTGTGTGCTTAGAAATTTGCGGAGCAATAACATGAAAACCATTCTGATCACCGGGGCCTCATCCGGTATTGGCGCGGCAACCGCCCGACATTTCCAAGCGAACGGTTGGAATGTCATTGCCACGATGCGCAACCCTGCGGGCAGCACGGATCTGGGGGATTTGGACAACGTACATCTGACCCAACTGGATGTGACGGATTCGGACTTAATCGCATCGGCCGTGGGCGCTGGCATCGAACGGTTTGGGCAGATTGATGTTTTGCTGAACAATGCGGGCTACGGCGCCTACGGTGCGTTAGAGGCCTTCACAATGGACCGCATCCGGCGTCAGTTTGACACCAACGTACTCGGGTTGATGGAAGTGACCAAAGCGGTTCTGCCCCATTTCCGTCAGAACCGGTCGGGCACGGTCATAAATATCTCGTCCATCGGAGGACAGATCACATTCCCACTTGGCGCGCTCTATCATGGCACCAAGTTCGCAGTAGAGGGGCTTTCCGAGGCGCTGCACTACGAGTTGGAGCCTCTTGGCATTCGGGTCCGTATCATCCAGCCTGGAATGATAGAGACCAACTTTGGCGGCAGCTCATTCGATTTCGCGATGGATGAGAACCTGCCGGATTACGCACCAATGGCCGAAGCCATGGGGCGCCTGTTTGGCAAGCTGGCCGCGAACCCTTCGGCACCAGAAACTGTCGCGCAGGTCATTTGGGATGCGGCCAACGAGACCGGCAACCGCCTGCGTTTTCGCGCAGGGCCTGATGCTGAAGAACTGCTCGATGCGCGCAAACAACAGGATGACGAGACGTTCATCGGTGGCGTCAAGCAAAAGATGGCGCCCTGAAAGGCCGCTTAGTCATTCACAGCAAAAGAGGATGATCCATGTACCGCGAAGCAATCGATAAAGGTGGCCTGGCCGTTGTAACCGGGGCAGCAAACGGTGTTGGCAAAGCCGCGGCCCAACGATTTATTCAAGACGGTCTGGGGGTCGTGCTGGTCGATCTTGCGGGTGAGGTCTTGGACAAAGCCGAGGCGGAATTGCGCGATCAGGCTGGGGGTGCCGCGACTGTTCAGGCGGTTCCGACTGATGTTACCGACGCCACTGCTGTGAATGCATTGGCGGATCAGATCTTTGCCCTCGGCGAGGTGGCTGTCCTGATGAACAATGCCGGTATCGCGGTGCCGTCCGGCAGTTGGGACAACGCGGAAAACTGGCGCAAACTGTTAGAGGTCAACCTTTTTGGCGTCATGAACGGCGTGCATGCTTTCCTGCCGCGCATGATCAAAGCGGCGCGCCCGGCTGTGGTGATCAACACCGGGTCAAAACAGGGCATCACCACACCGCCCGGAAACCCCGCTTACAATACCAGCAAAGCCGCCGTGAAGGTCATGACGGAAATGTTGGCGCATGATTTGCGGCAGGCCGAGTTGGATATCACCGCCCATCTGTTTGTGCCGGGATTTACCTATACTGGTATGATCGCGAAATTCATGCCGGAAAAACCTGCCGCCGCTTGGACAAGCGAAGAGGCAATTGACTATCTGCTGAAGCGCATGTCGGACGGGGACTTCTATATTCTTTGTCCCGACAATGATGTATCCGAAGAGCGCGACCACAAACGGGTTGAATGGGCCGCGGGTGATATTATCAACAATCGCCCGGCTCTTTCACGCTGGCATCCCGACTATGCGGATGCCTTTGCCGCGCACGAGGTCTTGGAATAGTCGAACCAAGCAAGAGGTCGTGCAAAATACACCGAACTTGCCCGCCGATGGAGAGAGTACGACCGTAGTGCATCCAACAGAGCTCACACCTCAATTTGAAACTGAGCGGGCGAAACCGGGTGCTGTGCCGCGACCTTCATAAGCGGAATTTCGTAAGAATCTCAGTATCAAGTACTTTGGGCTCATGGCCGCTATTGGGGCGGATGCAGCGTCTACAGCCACGCGGCCTGACGGCTCATAGCAGACGGCCCACAGATGCCTTTCAACCTCCAGTTCGATGCCGCAAAACAGATCCCCAAAGCGGTCGTTCATAACATAAGCGATAGCCGATTGGCAGTGAGCCAGCGTCCCTGGACGAAACTGGCCTCAGCTGTTTTCCCTGTCACAAAAGAAAGCGTTTTTGCCACATCCCGAGCAAGTCAAGAACACCCTTTTTCCACAACAATCCCTCTTTCATCGTGTATCTGCAAATCATACAACTTTGTCTGGTTGGCCAAACCCGCCGCCGCCCGGAGTCTCCATTACGAATACGTCTCCCGGAAGCAGCACTGACTGGTCGTTACCGCTGAGCTCTTGAATCAACCCGTTGCTACGAACAATTGCGTTCTGTCCCGTCGCGCCTGGGGCGCCGCCCGAGGCACCGTGTGGATGGGTATCCCGGTGGGACGAAAGGACGGTCACGGTTGTTTCTTCTAAGAACTGCAACCGCCTGCGGATACCGTCGCCACCTTGGAACTCACCGTTCCCGCCTGAACCAGAGCGGATTGAAAATTCCTCCAACCGCACCGGGAACCGGCTTTCCAGTACCTCCGGGTCCGTCATGCGGGTGTTTGTCATGTGGCTGTGTACTGCACTCGTGCCGTCAAAGCCTTTGCCAGCTCCGGTGCCCCCGCAGATGGTTTCGTAGTTTTGATAGGTGGAGTTGCCGTAGACAAAATTGTTCATCGTGCCTTGGCTGCCGGCCACAACCCCAAGCGCGCCATAGAGGGTGTCCGCAATGGCTTGCGAGACTTCTGTGTTGCCGGAAATGACAGCCGAGGGCGCGTTGGGATTGATCATCGTTCCTGCCGGAACAATCAGATTCAAAGGTTTCATACAACCTTCGTTCATCGGAATGTCGCTGCCGACCAACGTTCGGAAAACGTACAAGACGACGGCACGGCAAATCGCCAGTGGCGCATTGTAGTTGAGGGGCGATTGACCGGATGTGCCCGAAAAATCGATCGTGGCGGTTCGGGATGCCTTGTCTACCGAAATTGCCACTTCGATTTTTGCCCCTCCATCCAATGGGTAGGAAAAGCTGCAATCTCGCAGGACGTCGAGAACCTGTCGCACGCTCTCCTCAGCGTTATCCTGCACGTGCCCCATATAGGCGTGGACCGTCGGCAGGCCAAACTGTGCCGATATTTTGCGCAGTTCGGCTGCTCCGGTCTCGTTCGCGGCAATCTGTGCCGCAAGATCCGCCATGTTCTGATCGACGTTGCGACATGGGTAACGCCCCGAAGCCAACAGGTCGCGCGCAGCGTCTTCTCGCAACTCACCCCGATCGACCAACAAGAAATTGTCGATCAACACGCCTTCCTCTTCTATGTGGCGACTATCGGGCGGAGCCGAGCCGGGAGTTTTCCCTCCGATATCAGCGTGATGGCCGCGCGAGGCGACGGTGAACACGATTTTCTCACCTGCTTCGTCAAAAACCGGGGTGATGACTGTAACGTCGGGAAGGTGGGTGCCGCCATTATAGGGGTTGTTCATCATGAACACGTCGCCTAGTCGGATCTTACCCTTGTTTTGGCGCAGAATAGTTCGAACACTTTCCGACATCGAACCCAAGTGCACGGGCACATGCGGTGCGTTGGCAACCAGATCACCTTTTTGGTCAAATATCGCGCAGGAAAAGTCGTACCGTTCTTTGATATTCACTGAATACGCCGTATTCGCGAGCGTTGCCCCCATCTGTTCCGCGATGGACATGAAAAGGTTGTTAAACACTTCCAGCATAACCGGATCGACATTTGTGCCGACTGCCTCAACCCGCTGCAGCGGTGTTTCACGCGTCAGGACCAGGTTGCCACCGCTCAGACAGGTGGCGGTCCAACCGTCTTCGACGACATTTGTTCCAGTTGGTTCGGTCAAGATCGCCGGGCCTTTGATAGATTGACCAATGCCAAGCTGCGTCCGATCGATAAGAGGAACCTGTTGGTGGTGCCCGCTGCAATAAAGCGTCACCGGAATCCGAGCGGCGTTGGTTGCGACACAATCGAGCAAGGTGACCTGCTCACCCGTCTTTCCGATTGCCTCTGTCACCAGCATCTCGATGATCAGATCGCTGGTATCCGGCGCGAATCCAAAGCGCTGCTTGTGCGCCACAACAAACGCGTCGCGCATCGAAATCGGGTCGGAAAATGGCACCGATAGACTTTGCTGAGCATCCGCGGGGCGGATATGGGCAGTCGCTGAGACCGAAATATCTACTTCGGCCACGCCCTGAGCCGCAACCTCAGCCCTGGCGGACTTCGCCAGAGCATCGCAGATATTCTGTGCCTCTGTATCCAGAATAGAGGACTGGAACTGGTGTTCCCGGATCGCTGTGATGTCCGCCAAACCCATACCAAAGGCTGACAAAACGCCTGCATAAGGGTGAATGAAAATTCGTTCCATCCCCAACGCGTCGGCGACCAGACAGGCGTGCTGTCCCCCAGCGCCGCCAAAGCAATTCATAGTGTATTTGGTGACGTCGTAACCGCGTTGCACACTGATTTTCTTGATCGCGTTCGCCATGTTCTCGACAGCGATCCGCAAGAAGCCCTGGGCAAGTTCCTCAACCGATTTATCCGTGCCCATTTCAGCCGCCAGAGCTTCAAATTTACTGCGCACAATTTCCTTATCCAACGGTTCGTTGCCTTCATGGCCGAAAACCGAAGGAAAATGCTCGGGCTGCAGTTTGCCAAGCAAAACATTGCAGTCGGTGACGGTCAGCGGGCCACCACGTCTATAGGCAGCTGGTCCGGGGTTGGCGCCGGCACTTTCCGGCCCGACCTGCATCCTGCCATCGCGAAAGGACAGGATAGATCCGCCACCTGCAGCGACGGTATGGATCGACATCATTGGCGCGCGCATCCGGACGCCGGCAACCTCGGTTTCAAAGGATCGTTCATATTCACCGGCATAGTGACACACGTCCGTAGACGTACCGCCCATGTCGAAACCAATCAGTTTGTCAAAGCCATGATCGGCAGCGGTGCGTACCATCCCGACGACACCGCCCGCCGGACCGGACAAGATGGCATCACGACCCTGGAAGAGATCCGCGTCGGTCAAGCCGCCGTTAGACTGCATGAACATCAATTGATCACACCCGCCTTCATCGGCGCCCAGAGCCGTCGCTACCTGCTCTACGTATCGACGAAGAATGGGTGACAAATAGGCATCAACCACTGCGGTGTCTCCGCGGCCCACCAGTTTGATCAGCGGGCTCACCTCGTGGCTAAGCGAGATTTGTGGAAACCCAACGGCACGCGCCAGCTCGCCAATCAGTTTTTCATGATTGGGATGCCGGAAGCTGTGCATAAGCGCGACAGCGACGGAACGATATCCTTCCGAATAGGCTTTTTCCAACGCGGCTTTCGTTTTGTCGATATCCAGCTGTGTTACGACCTCGCCATCCGCCGCGACGCGTTCTTCGACTTCGACAACGTCTTCGTACAGAAGCTCGGGCAACTGAATATTCAGATCAAACAGGCGCGGTCGGTTTTGGTATCCGATCCGCAGAAGATCACGCAGCCCCTTGGTTATGAACAGGATGGTTCGGTCGCCTTTCCGTTCCAGCAACGCGTTGGTTGCAACCGTGGTTCCCATCTTTACCGCACGAATTGACCCTTTTGGGATGTCCTGATCACTTTCCAAACCCAGTAATTCACGGACACCTTGTACGGCGGCGTCAGCATAGCGCTCAGGATTCTCTGACAGCAACTTATGTGTCTGCAAACTCCCATCCGGCTTGCGTGCAACGATGTCGGTGAACGTGCCACCCCGATCTACCCAAAACTGCCACATGGACATAGCTCCTCTGTTTGCCGGCCCAACCGGCATTGAATTTCATGAAGGGGGAAAGGTGCCTTGGCGGTTTAGTACACCAGAGAAGGCAACCAGGTTGCGAGCTTAGGGAAGACCAAAAGAAGCCCGAGCATGACGAACATGGTGACAACAAATGGCAATGCGCCGCGGATCACATCCATCATGGGTCCTGCTTTTCTGATCCCTTGCACCACATACAGGTTGATCCCAATGGGCGGCGTGATCAGAGCGGTTTCCAGAAGTACCATCAACAAGATGCCAAACCAAACCGGATCAAAGCCGAGCGCCACAACGATCGGAGTGACCAGCGGTGCCATAGTTAACAGCATCGAAAGCGTCTCCATGAAGCAGCCGATCAGGATCAGCACCGCGACGATCGTCAACATGGTTTGCATGGGACTCCAGCCCAGCCCTGTTACGAATTCGGTCAGAGCCTGGGTTAGGCCGATGATCGAAAGGACAAAGTTCAGGAACACCGCAGCGATGATGATCAGCATGATCATGGCGGTCGTGCGCATCGTGCCTTCGATTGCGTGACGCATGGTTTCCATCGACATCTTGCCGTTGAACGCCGCAAGCGCCATCGAGGCAACAACCCCCAAAGCTGCAGCTTCGGTCGGAGTTGCCAGTCCCGCATAAATGGAGCCGACGACTACCATGAAGATGCCAAGTGGAGGGATCAGTGCAGGAAGCGCAGCAAGCCGCTCTGCCCAGCTGTGGCGTAGTTGGTCCCCGCCCCATTCCGGCTTGATCATGCATGCCACAACGACGGTCGCCATGAACAGCAGTGCCAGCAGAAATCCGGGCAGGAAGCCCGCCAGATACAGTTCCGGCACCGACGTATTAGTCAATAAACCATACAGGATCAGGTTGATCGATGGCGGGATCAGAATGCCGAGCGTTCCTCCGGCAGCCACCGTGCCAAGAAACAGCCGTTCGTTGTAACCCCGCTTTTTGATCTGCGGCACAGCCACCGTTCCGATCGTTGCCGCTGTTGCCACGGACGACCCAGACGTTGCCGCAAACAAGGCCGAGGACCCGATGTTGGAATGCATCAACCCACCTGGCAACCAACCGAGCCATTTGACGATGCCGTCATACATCCGTTCGGTGATGCCAGCTCGCAAAAGAATTTCTCCCATCATTACGAACATCGGGATAGCCACTAGCAGAAAGTCCGTGCTGGTCTGCCATGCCATGTCCGATATCGCGCGGTGCAGCGGCATCGGGCTGTCGGTCCATTGCAGGATCAGGCCCAGCCAACCCAAAGAGGCGGCAATAGGAACGGCCAAACCGATGAGAGCAAGAAGGATCAGAAGTGTCTTGATCAGCATCGGTCTACACCGTCTCGTCTTCTATTTGTTCGTCCAGGGATTTCACGCCAATCAGATCCTGCACGCGGGCCAGATCGCCTCGAAAATACTGTCTGATTGCAGCCAGAGCGATGAGTACGCCCGAGCCAACAAAGAACATCCAACCCAGCAGCCAAGGTATCTGCGGAATGGCCAGCGGTACGCGCATCGGTGTAATTGACCGGGAACCGTTAGCCAGCGTATCGGCCACCATGCCCCACACCATCACGACGATGACCAAGGCAAATCCTGTCAAAAGCACCAGGCCAAACAAATTGATAAACGGGTGCAGCGCCTTGGGAATTACTCCAAGCAGGGCGTCAACCCGGATATGCGCGCGTTCAAACAGCGCAAAAGACAGCGCCAAAGCGGTTGCCACACCGAAGGCATAGCCCGAGATTTCGTCCGCCCCGCCCAGAGAGATGTTGAAAACTTTGCGCAGAAAGACTTCGAGAGTAATGAGGAAGGCTGAAAACACGATCAGTGTTCCACCCAGCCACGTCATCCAAAGGCCCAACCTTTGCGCGCCGCCTAAGAGCTTGTCTAACATTTTGATTACCTGATGTTTTGTGGTGGGGCGGCGGGAGTCTGGCCGCCCCACCGAATGGGCCGGATTACTTGGCTTCGGCTTTCAGACCAAGGATCGGGCCAACGGTTTCATTCCAATTTGCGGCACAATCGGCGCCGCAGCGTTCTGCCCAACGGGCCAGCACGACATCGGTTGCGATTTTGTCCCGTGCGGTCAGATCGTCTGCTGTGGGTTCGACGAGCGTCATGGATCCGGCTTCTCCGATCTCACATGCGCCGCCGGTGATGCAGGAAATTGCAATATCATCCTCGGTTGCCGTCTCTGCCCACATGGAGTCCGTCAGCGCTGCGAGTTCGGTTTCCAAGAGTGCCTGTTGTTCGGGCGACAGGCTGTTCCATTTGTCCAGGTTCATGGCTCCGAATGCCAGGCCCCAGCCGACACGCAAGGTATAAGCGTGGGTGGCGACCTGGTTCCACTTGGCCGTATAGGCTGACATGGTCCCGGTGATCGCGCAGTCGACGACACCTTTCTCCAATGCCGGGATAACCTCGGAAAAGGCGACTGTCACGGATGTGCCCCCGACGCCCTCGACGAAGTCACCTAAGGTCGTTGAATAGACACGGATTTTCTTGCCTTCCAGATCGGCAATCCCGTTCACTTCAGCGTTGCACCACAAGGTTTGGCTTGGGAACGGGTACAGCATCAGCAGCTTGGCATTGTAGATTTCTTCGAACGCCGCGGACAGCGTGTCGAAATAGGCGTCGGCCACCTTTCGTTGAGTGTCGATATCCTGTGTCAGGGTAGACAAATCTGCGCCCTCGAAAATCGCGTTTTCGGCGGCGACGTAGCCGGGCAACCCAAATGCAAAGTCAAAGACGCCGTTCTTGACCATGCGCATGATCTCGAAGCCCTTTAACCCCAAACCGGATTGCGACTGGATCTTTCCGACTATTTCTCCGCCCGATGCCTCGTTGAGCCGCTGGTTAAAGAAAGGCTCTTCGTGTTTCTGGTAATTCGTCAGGCTGGACCACGTTCCCACAGCGTTCAGAACCACGGGATTGTCGGCGATGGCTGCGGTTGCTGAAACAGCGAGCGCGCCGAGTGTTGTTGCGAGCTTCTTCATCTGATTTCTCTCCTGTTGCTTTATTTTGATTGGTAGATTGGTGTTTCGGCATCATCAGCGATGTCGGTGATCAGCATGTGGCCCGGCTTGTGTGTGATCGCGATTGAAGGTTTGGCATTCCTGATCGCAGCCTGCGGTGTGACGCCACAAGCCCAGAACATTGGCGTGGTTCCGTCTGGGATCGGAGCCGGATCGCCCCAATCCGGGCTGCTAACATCGGCGATACCAATGATCGCCGGATCGCCCCAATGCACCGGACCGCCGTGTGCCAAAGGAAACTTGCGCGAGATTTCGACAACCTCGTCCACCCTTGCATCAGGGATCGCCCGCATGCTGACAACCATTGGCCCCTCAAACGGCCCAGATTTAACCGTTTGGATATTGGTCACGAACATCGGCACGGTACGGTCATTTTCGATGTGCCAGAGCGGTACTTTGGCCTGTTGCAAAGCATGCTCGAAGGTAAACGAGCACCCCAATGCGAAAGCCACAAAATCATCGCGCCACAGGTTTCTGAGATCATGAACCGTTTCGGTGTGGATGCCATCGCGATAAATGTAATAGGCCGGAGTATCGGTGCGGATATCGATATCACCGCCCAAGGTGTCCATGTTCGGATTGCCTGTGTCAGAAACGCCAACAATCGGGCAGGGTTTTGGGTTTCGCTGGCAGTAGCGCATGAAATCCAACGCGTAGTGCTCGGGTAAAATGGCCAGGTTGGCCTGCAGGGTATTCCCGCCCAAACCGGCGGTGTGTCCGCGATAGGCCTGTGACCTAATCTGCGCGCGCACAGACGCTGTTGTCACAGATTTTAGTGGCTCATACAGATCGTTCACTACGACGCCTCCCTCATTTGGGATACGTTCGTGCGCCCGAGGCATAAAATCAAATTGTATTATTTTTACCTTCTACATAAAAAACTTTTATGGATGTTGAAGCGCTATTTCCTTGGCGATGCCCGCTGCAGCCTCAAGCAGATGGTTGCGTGGTTCACCCAGATAAGACGCAGAAAATTGAAGGGGTTCGGGAACCCACCCCGGGTTGAATTCGACCAGTTTTTCCTCTTGCACCAGTTTTTTTGCCAGCGAGATCGGCAGGGCGCCCACGCATAACCCGGCCTCAACCATACGAAAACAAGATGACAAAGAGGAGGACGGGAACAGGGAGATTTCGGAGCCGAATCGTTCGAACAGAGCGGCCCTCAATTCCCGATACGGCCGAGTGTTCTTGGCGTAGGTCGCGATAGGAATGCCGGCCAGATCGACATTTTGACCAACAGGTCCACCCGACGCCTGGAACCATGCCAGTGGCACATCCGGCAATACCACGTTGTCAACCGTGTAGTCTGAGACCGGCCCAAGCAGGATACCCAGATCGATTTCACGCCCCAGCAACTGGTCCCGTAGGTTCAACGAAATGTCGACGCTGATCTCGATCTTGAGAGACGGGTACTTTGCTCGCAACGCGCCGACGAATTCGGGCAGCCAACTTTGGGCGATAGTCTCGGACACGCCAAGGCGGATCAACCTGTCAACGGCGCACGTATCCACAACGTGCTCTTCGACCAGATCGGAAAGGTGCTGAAATTGTTCGGCATAGTGGACCAGCATATCCCCACGCTTGGTCAGGCGCATTCCGGCGCTTTCGCGTTCGAACAACGACGTCCCCAAGGCGTCTTCCAGGGACTTGATGCGAGTTGTCACGGCAGGCTGCGTCAGGTTAAGCACTTCCGCTGCCTTGCTGACGCTGCCGAAACGTACAACAGCAAGAAATGTCTGTAGATGTTCAAGTTTGAGCCGAGACACGTTGATCGCTTTCTGCTGAGAACGGTCCTGATCTTACTATCGTATTGTCGACGTTCAAATTGTCTATGGTTAGAGGTGATATTACTTTGTTGAAAACTGGACATTTCACTGAATGCAACATTGGAATGGATCCGTTAATGAACCAAGGGGTTTTGCTGTCATGCCCTCGCAGCTAATTGACTGGGTAAAAACTCTGACTTGAATGGCAGCTTTCAATCATTTGTGAAGACCTGTTTGCTCTCGCAGCGAATGGCTGCTTCCATCCGATTCTGTTGAAAAACAACGTGTTGCTGACGCAGATTGGGGTGAGCTTAGCACGACACGAACGCCTTTCTGGTCAGGCTTTGCGCATTTGCTGCGGTGCGGGAAAGATCTTGGCCAATTTGCGGAGGTTTTGGGCGGTGGCGGCGAGGAGGAATTCGTCATTTGCACCGCATGGTCCCCGTAATCGGAGCCGTCCGATCCCGAGGATGCGTTTGAGGTGGGCGAAGAGCATCTCGACCTTCTTTCTAAGTTTCATCGAGATGTCGTATTGGCGGGTCTTGGAGATCTCGCGGGCAACCTGGCGGGCATCTTCGTGTTCTTCGCGGGTGATTTGCGTGCATCGGTGTTTGGACAGCATTTGGCTTTCGATGGACAGATCTGACAGACCTCTTTCAAGGCGCGATAACGTGCCGTGCCTTTGCCGGTCGGACCTCGGTTCGGATCGGAGTAGTTGCGGCGGAACTGCTTCAGGGCGTGGTCTTCCGGGCAGATGTATTGATCGTTCCCGGCATCCCATTCGAAGTCGGCGCGCGTCCAGGTGCCGTCGTTGCGCCCGGATTTATCAAAGACAGGAATGTGCGGTGCGATCTCGCGGTCAACCAGCCAGCCCAGAAGTGGCCCGGTGCCATAAGCCGTGTCGGCGATCAGCCGTTCAGGATGCAGATCGAACTTGTCCTCTACCCGGTCCAGCATGGTTTTGGTTGATCCGACCTCAGCTTGTCGGATGGACCGTGTGGCTTCCACATCCGTTGCCCGGCAGTCGTTTGCTCTGCAAACGATGAGAGGGGACGATGACGCCATGGTCCGTGTCGATCAGATAGTTGTCGGAATAGCTAAAGAATGCTGGGCCTTTACGGGCCGCCGTCCACTGGCTGGCCGGATCAGAATGGGAGGTGAACTTTGGTTACACCTCGCTCGCAGCTCCAAAAGCCGCCTCATCCAGAGTGTTGAGATACTCGCGGACCGCGCGAAGCGCATCTTCTGGATCGATGGTTGATGCATCCCATTCTTCTTTTGGCGTTGAATTCTGTATGTTGGCATCGGCCACGAACAGGCTGGCATCGATTGCCATGCGCTGGCCGCGCACCAGACCTTCCGCGATGCAACGTGCGACGGTCGTCTCGAACAGATGACGCAGCAGTTCGCTCTCGCGGAAGCGGCCATGCCGGTTCTTGGAGAACGTCGAGTGATCCGGGATACGGTCACTCAGATCGAGGCGGCAAAACCATCGATATGCCAGGTTCAGATGCACCTCTTCGCACAACCGTCGCTCCGAGCGGATGCCGAAGCAATAGCCGACCAGCAGCATACGGATCAGCAGTTCAGGATCGACCGATGGACGACCGGTGTGGCTGTAAAAATCCGCGAGATGCACTCGAATGCTGCTCAGATCAGCAATGCGATCAATCGACCGAAGCAAGTGATCTTGGGGAACGTAGTTCTCCATTGAGAACTCATAGAACAGCGACGATTGTGCTTCCTGCCTCGGTCCCATCATCGCCAATCCTCCCGCCAATTGGCAGAATTGAATCAGCTGTTCATGCGGCGATCAAGGAAGAGTTTTCAAAAAATTACACCCATGAGTAAATGGCGATGTCCGCTTTAGGCGAGCCTCCCCAACTGATCTGGTCCACCGTTATGTTTAGGAATCGGAGGACTGAGAATGGCAAAGAAGCGACCTAGGTTCAGGATGCATTGATTGTCACTGCTCGGCGTGATTCACGGCTCGCAAAACGGAGTGGTGACATGAACGACCTTTACTAGCTGACAGACGAGCAGATGGCCAAGCTTCCCCTTTCTTCCCGAAGTCGCACGGCAAGCCACGGGTCGATGATAGAAAGGTGCTGAGCGGGATTATCTTCATCAATCGCAATGGATTGCGTTGGCGAGATGCGCCCAAAGAATACGGACCTCACAAGACGCTCTACAGCCGGTGGAAGCGTTGGAGCGAGAAAGGCATCTTCGCACGAATGATGGCTGGTCTGGCCGCCGAGCACGGTGAAAAGAAAACGGTCATGATCGACGCCACATATCTAAAGGCCCATCGTACGGCGTCCAGCTTGGGCGTCAAAAAGGGGGGCGTGGCCGCCTGATTGGCAGAACCAAAGGCGGCATGAATACAAAGCTGCACGCTATCTGTGATAGCGAAGATCGCCCGCTCAACCTGTTCGTCACTGCTGGGCAAGTCAGCGATTACATCGGTGCCCGGGCCTTGATCAGCAGTCTGCCGGATGTCGATTGGCTGTTCGGAGATCGCGGCTACGACGCAGACTGGTTCAGAGAAGCGTTGAAAACCAAAGGGATACGTGCATGTATCCCCGGCCGGAAGCAGCGCAACAAAACCGTCAAATACGACAAGCGTCGCTACAAACGTCGCAACCGAATTGAGATCATGTTCGGCAGGCTCAAGGATTGGAGGCGCGTGGCGACCCGCCATGACCGCTGCCCGAAGGTGTTCCTCTCAGCAATCGCCCTCGCTGCAATCGTCATCTACTGGTTATGAATCCTGACCCTAGTCTTACTATCAACGTTAATGAAAAACGCATGCTGAAACGGTCTGAGGCGGCGGTTATACCGGGCTGCCTCCAAAGCTCTTCAAAACAACGTGCCCCGTCCAGGCAATCGAAATGCGCCCCGGCACAATCTTTTGGGACAAGCGCGATCTGGACAATTGGATTGATGCAATGAAGGAAGGGGCCGAGATGGCGACGAAGGACGTCATTCTTGGCAAGTTGTAATGACACGTGTCAGGGTAAGAGGTTTCAAGATATTTGATGATCGGCACGGGAAACCGCGCCGCTGTCATCGCGCCACGGGTCACAAGATCGACCTGGGAAAGACCCCATTAGGATCGGCGTTTTTTGCGGAATGCGCCCGCATTGCAGCCATTGCCAAGGCGAGGAAGGCGCAGGCACCCAAGCCGGGAGCCATTGGCGGGCTGGTCAATGCTTATTTCCGGACTGAACCCTTTGGCAATTTGGCGGACGTCACCAAGCGCAGCTATCGCAAGTGCGCTGACTTCCTGCACCCGATTCGTGACACGCCCGTTCCCGCAATCACAACGCCCCTTGTGTCGGGCATCCATGACAAGGCGGCGGGCGAACATGGTCCGCACCTTCCTGAGCCAAGTTTTTCGCTACGCCATTCCGCGCGGTCTGATCGATCGGGACTGCGCGGCGGGCGTCATTCCTAAGCCGCGCCCGAAAAATCGGCCCTATGCCAACCGACCTTGGACGGTAGAGGAACGCACAGTTGTTCTGGATCGAGCCGCCCCGCCCGTTCGGGTGGCGGTGACGCTGATTATGAATACAGACCTTGATCCGTCCGATGCATTCAAGCTGACCCGCCGCCAGATCGACGGCGACACGATCTGGGGCGTCAGGGGCAAGACAGGTCAAGAAGTTGTCATTCCTATCGGTCCGACACTGCAAGCGGCTATGGACGCTGCGCCCACGCACGACGCCGTGACCATCCTTGCCTAATCTATGGGAAAGCCTTGGACCTACAACGGCTTTTCGACAGTCTGGCACCGCTTCAAGAAAAAGCTGGAAGCTGAGGGCGTTGTGCAACCCGGCCTGACCCTCAAGGGGCTGCGACACACCGTGGCCACGACACTGCGCGAGGCAGGGCTTGAGGATCGCCAGATTGCGGACCTGCTGGGGCAAAAGACACCATCTATGGCCCGCCACTTTTCCCGGTCCGCCAACCTCGCGGACCGCAACCGGATCACGATGGAAACACTAAAAAAGGAGAACGAACGCAGATCGAAAGTTGTCAAACCTTTCAAGAAAACTGTCAAACCCTGAAAGGCTCAGAAAAGAATATTGCAAAATATCAGGTGTTTGAATGGTGCCCGGGGGCGGATCTAAATCACACTTAAAAACAATCACTTAGACATTATGATGCACCAAGTATGATGCACTTATGATGCGCTTTTCAAACTCAAGAGCTCTGTGCACAAAGTTAAATCAAACAAGAATGTATCATAATTCTTGGCGATTAGCGTTAAGGCTCACGACCGTACTGAATGGGACTGGCGCAAACTAAATAAGGAGCCCTGATCCGCTATTGCCGTCCGAACTGGCCGCTGCGGTCGCATTCGGCTGGCCTCTGTCCGGAGCGGACGCAAAGACCTTGGCTCAAAGCTGCAAAGGCTGACCTTCACGGTGCAGATCGCGAACTAGGGAACAGTGGGACACAGCCCATTCTATTTAGAAACCTACAGTCTCATCCGCAGGCGCCGAGTCACAAGAAATTTTCTCAGTAATTTCGATCCCCGCAGACCATGCTTACAAAGCGGTCCGCTGCGAGAACGGGTTTCCAAGTTTTTAACGCGATTTTAGCTTGAACGATCAATGCGCTTTAACGATGCTGCCCACGGTAAAGGAAAAAGGCAGAGCGGTGCATCTGGTATTTGTCGGCGCGATCATCGCGTCCGTGGTTGCGGTTCTCGGGGTGCTCAAACCCACCGGATGGGTCTGGGCGCTGTCGCTTCTTTGGGTATTTCTTTTTGGCGTTCTGAACTATGACCATCAAAGCGACCGGGTGTCGATCTTGAACGGGTTGAAACGACGCGACAATGCACTGGTCTATACGAAGCTTGTGGATACAATGCTGGGCGGGTTGAAGCGGATGTTGTCGCCCCCTGACATCTCGAATGATCCGATGCCCACCAAAGGTTGGTTGTTACGTTTTGAGTGGTTTATGACCCCGCGGGCGCGCGATTCCGACAACCTGAAACACCTGCAATCCAAAACATTCTCATGGCCGGTGATGGATGCTGCATTGAAGATCGCCGTGATTTACCCGCTTTTGCTGCTCCTCGTCCAATGGGGTCTAAGCGGTTCTGATACAGGCATCGGAACGGTCACGATCCTTGCTGCGGACGAGCGGTCTTGGTTGCGCGCTGCAGTGGTGTGCCCTGTTTTGGCGCTTGTCATCGTAAGTATACTGGCGTCAGCCAGTCAGATGCGTGTAGACGAAAAAGCATCTGCCTGGCTGTTTTATCTCGCAGTCGCATTCGCAGTCGCAGCCGCAGTCGCAGGCAAAGGCGGAGTCGCAGCCGCATTCGCAGGCGCACTCGCAGCCGCATTCGCAGCCGCAGCCGCAGCCGCAGTCACAATCGCAGTCGCACTCGCAGTCGCACTCGCAGTCGCACTCGCAACTGCAGTCGCAGCCGCATCCGCAGGCGCAGCCGCAGTCAGCTATAGTTGCGCCAAGGGCAAAGGCGGGCTCGGCTATTCCGGGTTGATCATCGCGACTTGGATCTGCCTCGTCGGGGTCTTTTCTGTGACGACGTATGCTCTAGAACCGCAAATGCGCGTTCTGATCTTCGCCCTGGGCTTGCTGCCGCTTGTTAACGCCGTGTTCGATTATCTTTCCTATGGCATTACTCTGGGTTTGGTCCGCTTTGGGCGGGGCCAACGCAATTTGCTTACCGGGCTGGTCTGGATTTTTGACGGGCTGGTCGCTGTGCTCTTGCTGATTGGGCTGGGGTTGGGGCTGAGCGGAACCATCGCGTTGATCAACCATCTGGCTGGGCAGGAGTTCATCGCGCTGCGCCCGATCTTTGACGATCTGAAAACGCCCGAGGGGCGCGCGGGCTATACATGGTTGACCATCACACTGTTCTCGACACTCGTACCGACACTCGTGCATCTGGTACTGGTCTTCTTGTCGGGTTTTACTTGGGTGCCGCAGCGCTTCAAACGCTGGATCGCGCGTGGAATTGAAGACAGCGAAACCGGCGATTTGGCCACGCTGGGCGGTAGCGCCGCCGCTGCGACGCTCGGCGCGCTCTGGGCTGCATTGGTGGCCTGTGGGTTTTGGGGAATCTGGCTGTTCGCAACGGCCTACCTAGAGCCTGCGGGAATGGTGGTTCTGGGGGCCGTGGAGGGCATCGCTCTCTGGCTCGGCTGGGCGGAGCCCGGCGGCGCGGCGGTCGTGGTGCCATTCATCGACATCTGATCGACCCCAATGCACCACCAGCAAACGCAAAAACGGTAAACCGAACTGCCACTCCAACTTTGCAAACTCCACTTTCTGCGCAAAGCCACCAGTTAGGACTGCAAGTATTGCAAGCGCCGCGAATTTCTGCTTGGTGACTAACTCACCAAATCGTTCGGAATTCGCCGCCGGCCTGCGGTGGCAAACGCAAAAAAACTCTGGATCGCTTTTTCTGCTAACGTACATGGTTTGCTGCTTATAGGCCAGCTTCGAGCACTGGCATTACCCATACTTTGCATCGATTTCGATTCCACGTTTGAGCATCGAACTCACAAGGCAAAACACATTCCAAAATTTGATTTCATGATGCACTTTGCGCGCCGAAATTCACTTTTTGGTTTAGCCTTTTGAAGTCAAAGCCGTTTTCAGAACCGATTATGATGCAGTTATGATGCACATTTTGCGCCATTTTTTTGACTGCAGTCGCGTAAGCCATTGATTTTAAATTATTAATTTTCTAAAAATGGTGCCCGGGGGCGGAATCGAACCACCGACACGAGGATTTTCAAACCGAAGCTTATTGATATGGCTCAACCGCTTAGGTTCCGAAAGTCTGTCAAACCCACCTCGGCGCATCAAGCACTTAGCGGGGAATTGTCAAACCTTGGCCCCGAGGCCTTCCGATGAGCTGGCGGGTTGCGAATGCGTGTGCCGAGCGGAAGTTCGGCAGTGCGACGCGCAAGCAGATCATAATGTTCCTGGCCGACAAGGCGAGTGATGACGGGTCGGGCATCTGGTGTTCTAAGGGTACTATCCAACGGCATACGGAGTTGGGCGAGACGACGGTCAAACGGACGATCCGAGATTTCCTAAAGGAAGGCATCCTCGTCGAGACCGGGGCGCGGGGGTGCAAGAACGGCTTCACGGTCGTTTACCGGATCGATCTGACGCAAATCGAAGCGCTGGAACTGACCGCTGAACCAGAGATCGAGACGGGGGCCACAGTGGACCCCGTCCAGACTGGACCCGGAACGGGGGCCACAGTGGCCGGGGTACCGGGGCCACCACGGCCCCCAAACCATCCTAAAACCATCCATAAACCACCTACGCGCGAACGCGTGGCGGAGGAGGATGAAGAGGCTGAGAAGGTTTTGGCGGCGTATCCGCCCGACCGTCTGCGCGGGAAGGCCGACTGTCTGGGGCGGATCAGAGCGGCGCTGGATGAAGGCGTAAGCGCCAAAGACCTGGCGGAAGGCGTGAAGTCCTACGCGACGGAGAGCGCAGGCTTCACTCGGTCGAAGGTCTGTTTCTCGGACAACTGGTTCAAGTCGGGACGATGGCGGAGCTACGTCGAGGACATCGCCCAGGGCCGAGAAATGGCAAAGGCGAAGGAGGCCGAGATGCTAGCGGGCTTGGCGAATTGGGTGACGGATCGCCATCCACTCTGCCGCCACATCACACCCGGCCAGATCGATGCTCTCCTGGCCGCAGAGCTGGTGACACAGGCGCAAGTCCAAGCGGCAGGCCTCAGATCATGAGCGTCCCCAAACCAACCGAAGCGCAGACAGCAAGGCGACCCATGTCATACGGCTGCGCCGATGACACGGGACCTTGCGAGGGGCGGCACGCCTCCCCTTCGAACCCCACCGTCGCGGGCAAAGCCCACGCCAAAGAGCCGCTCAGCGAGACCTTCGTCTTCCGCTGTAGCGCGTCCGAGAAGGTCCAGCTGCGCGCCAAGGCCGAGGCCGCCGGACTGCCCGCCTCGACCCTTCTGCGCGAGGCGCTTGGCTTGACCGAGGCCCGCCGACGCAAGCCCGTGCCGCGCGTCGATCCGGCGCTGGTGCTGGCCGTTGGACGCATCGGCGGCAACCTCAACCAGATCGCCCGCTGGCTGAACCACGCCATGAAGGTCGGGCGCACCGATCTCGACAGCCTGACCGTGGCGCGCCGCCTCGTGGTGATCGAACGTCAGCTTGCCGCGCTCCTCGATGAGGCGCGGCGGTGCTGATCAAATTTTTCCCCAATGGCAAAGGCGCGGGCGCGGGGCCGGTTGGCTACCTCGTGGCCGAGCGCGTGCTGGCCTACGACAGCAACCGCGACCTGATCCGCGATGCAGACGGCCAGCCCGTGACCGTCACTCGCGCCCCATTGCCCGAGGTCCTTCGCGGCAACCCCGAGCGCACTGAGGCCTTGATCGACGCCAGCCGCCACCAATGGACCTACCGCGCGGGCGTGATCAGCTTTGCCGACACCGACGATCCGACTGAGGACCAGCAGGCCGAGGTCATGGACCAGTTCGAGCGGCTGGCCTTCGCGGGGCTGGACCCCGAGCAATATGAGGTGCTCTGGGTCCGCCATCGCCACGAAGGCCGGGTCGAGCTTCACTTCTGCACGCCGCGCCTGGAGCTGACGACGGGCAAAAGCCTCAACATCGCGCCACCGGGTTACCAGGACGCCTATGACAGCTTGCGGGATGTGATGAACCAGCGCCACGGTTGGGCCGATCCGATGGATGTCGATCGCGCCCAAGAGGTGCGCGACTCCATCGAGGCCCCGACCCGCGCACAAGGCCGCGACGAGCTGCACGCCTGGATACAGGACCAGATCGATATGTGCCTGATCACCGACCGCGCGTCCATGGTCGAGGCGCTGACCGACGCAGGCTTCGACCTGCCGCGCACCGGCAAGGCCTACATCACTGCCCGCGATCCCGACACCGGCGAACGCTGGCGGCTGAAAGGAGAGATTTTCCATGAAGACTGGCAAGCCGACCCGGCTGAGCGAGAAGCTGAACGCGGAACTCGACACGATCCGGGCCGAACACGTCGCCTCGATCTCGTCCCAGCTCAAGAGCTTCAGGATCGATTTGAAGAACATTGTGGGTGCCGCGCAGCATACCATCGCGAGCGATACGCGCCGCTTTCAGACCGAGACGGCGAGCCTGTTCGAGACGCGGCTGAGGTCGATCCGCCTCTGGCTGACGATCTCGCCCTGGCTGATCGCGGCGATGGTGCTGACGGGGATCGCCTTGATGATGGCCGCGAGCTTTTTCTGGACGGTGCATCTGACGCGTTCGGAGCTGACGGAACTGGGCCTGACACGGATCGAACGGCCCGAGGGGACCTGGCTGATCCTGGACCCGTCGAAGACGCGGCTCAGGACCTGCACGATGGGCGAGCGGCACGTGACCTGCATTCGGATCGAGGAGGATTAGATGACCCAACTGACAGCCTTGGAACGCGACTTGATCGCCTGCGTCGAGCGGTTGGTGACGGCCTCAGAGGCCTCCGCGAAGGATTTGACCGCCTTGGAGACACGCTCGACCGGCAGGATCGCGAGGGAGCTGGCTGGCTTGAAAGACTGCGTGACCTTGCTCATTCGTTCCCAAGCCGCATCTATGAAGGCCTTGAACGGATTGCTGAACGACGAGGCGAGCTACAAGACGCTGGACGAGAGCTTGCAGCAGAGCTTGACCTTAGCGAAAGCCGCCGCCGAGAGATTGAAGGACAGCTAGACAGCCAGGAGGCGCATGCGGAGCGGGGGTTGAGGCATTGAGACGACAGTGCAGAAAACGAAACTGGACAAGCTTGATGATCAAGCCAACAAACGGTAAGAACGAATTACGAACATTGCGCATAAAATACCTTCAGTGTTGCCTTGGTTTGGCACAACTGGTTGTATGAGAAAAAAGAGAGCGGACAAAATGCAGATAGTTTGCGTGCTTTTTCCGTGGCTCCGTGGCGTGGGTGGAAGCAAATGAATGAACCGACCGTAATTGATTTGTTCTGTGGTGCCGGAGGCTTGTCCGAAGGCATGCGTCAAGCGGGTTTCCGCGTGCTTGCGGGCAATGATATCGACGAGCATGCTGGTTCAACTTTTGCTGCGACCCACCCAGACGCCACATTCATTCCGGGTTCAATCTACGATTTGGCCGCAAGTGATTTTTTGCGAGCCACCGGACTGAAGAAGTTTGAGCTTGATGTCCTGGCAGGCGGTCCACCTTGCCAAGGCTACTCAGTCTACAATCATCAGCGCGGCATGCACGACCAACGTAGTCATTTATTCAAGGAGTACCTCCGGATCGTTGAAGGCTTGATGCCCAAATGGTTGGTCATGGAAAATGTCACCGGGATCATGTCCGCTGGCGAAGGCGAAGCCTTTCAGGCCGTTTTGTCGGGTATTCGTAGCCTTGGTTACAATGTTGAAGCCAAGATTTTGAGGGCGGAAGAATATGGCGTTCCTCAAGAACGCCGCCGCGTAGTTTTCATTGGTAACCGTATAGGTGCCCCGATTGTCTGGCCGACGAAAACTCACGGACCCGACTTGCAGCCGTACACTACAATCCGCGATGCACTGTCTGACCTGCCTGAGTTGGTCAACGGCGAGGATCGCGGAGTTTCGAACTACCGCACAAAAGCAAGCTCAAATTATCAAACGGAGCTAAGACTTGGATCGAGCAAGGTTCATAACCATTCTGCCTCGAAGCTTGGAGCAATTAACTTAGAGCGGATGCAGCACATTCCTCAGGGCGGCAGTTGGCGAGACGTTCCATTTGATCTTTTGCCGGCCGGGATGAAGAGAGCCAAGCGAAGCGATCATACTAAGAGGTACGGTCGGATGCGCTGGGATGGGTTGGCATGCACCATCCTGACAAAATGCGATATTCATTGGGGAGCTTACATACACCCAGAGCAAGATCGCAGCATTACCGTTCGCGAAGCTGCGCGCCTTCAGTCTTTCCCGGATTGGTTTCACTTTGCTGGACCGAGGACCGAACAGTTCGTTCAAGTAGGAAATGCGGTTCCACCCATGATGGGAAAGTGCATTGGCCTTGCAATCTTGGACGCGGTAGGGGCTGAGCTTGCCAACCCTCAGCGGGAAGCCGCATTCGCGTAGCCACATAGCGCGTGTTTCAAAGACTTTTCTTTCTGCTAAGTGCGCTCAACTTAGTCGAAATCGTATCCTCATAGATACCCAATGGTGGTAAGTTCTGAGGGGATACGAAGGCGAAGGCAATCTGCTCAACGGTAGTAGTAAACTCAGTCACAAGCTCGATCGGACGTTCTCCGGAAGTCCAATTTTCAGCGAGTTGGTAGGAGTTGAAGGTAACTGTCCCAGGGCCTTTAGGATACTCCAACAGTGCACTACCGATACGAGTACGGATCTTTTGCAAGACTGGGTCAGGCAGAACAAAAAATAGGCCATGTCGGGCGAGCTTTTCGCGCCGTAGAGCGTGCCCTTTGTAGATTATCTGGGGTAGAATTCTCTTGGTAACATTTTCCCAATTGAAGCCTGCATTTGTTCCTCCCTCACCCCACTTGCTCGGGTGTGGCTGTTCGTCATAGTAGCTCGTCGACGCCTTCTTATAACTGTTTGTGGTGTCAATCGTTTGCACCTCGATCGCAACGATTGCCTGCGGCTCGAGCTCAGGGCCAACTGACGTAAGCAAGAAATCCACCTTAAACGAACCGGTTTCACCCTCGGCAGCTGGTGCCTTGATCCCTACTTCACCGCTATATCCCTGCCCGAAAACAACGACTTCACGACCGTTTAGAGATGATCCCCTTCGTCGTGTTTCAGCTTCGACATCAGTAACCAGATCGCTGCCAGGCCCAAACGTGGTTTCAGCGATCTTTGAGATAACCTCGAAATTATTACCATATAGGCGGTTTGGGCAAATTATGACCGGAGGAGAATCTGGAGCTTGCAAGGCGCACGCGCCACCGCTCTGCGACTTCTTGCATTTTTCGTCGACAAACGGACACCACCGCCTTGCAGCGAATGATCTGCTTTCTGGCGACAGCGGCGTGTAGCCGTGAAATTCTAGAACCTTTGTGGGAATCACTCATCTCCGTTTGCCTAAGCAAAACGATCTACGTTAGATTCTTCAACCGATATTTGAATAATTCCCGAGGCTTAGGCTGCTGCGACCAAGCACATCGTGTCGAACAGTTTGTCCTTCCAGTCTTCCTGGTCAAAGTGTTCCCCTGATGAAACAGCCTTAACCAAACGTAGCCGATCCATAACGATTCCGGCGTCCCGTGCCACCTCTGTTAGTTTGTTGTCCGGCACAACAAAAGGGATCGCAAAGACTTTTGCTGGGCATACCTTAAGCTTAGAGAACCACTTAAAGAACTTGGCAGACACGTCATTCAACTTGCTGTCCCAATCATTGCCGCACGCGCATTGCCCGAAGTAAAATGGTTGCCCTATTGGGCGACCACATCCAAAGTCTTTCCACAGGATGTAGTCCACGCCTTCGTCACCTTGGCGAGGTCCTTCGTCCGGCAAATCATCAACAGGCTGCCATTTTAGCTCTTTGCTCTCTTCAATCGCGACAGTTACAGCCTTTTTGAACCTCTTCTTCTCATTCGGAAAACCAATGTGGCAGTACCTAGTGTTAGGTCCCAGAAAATTTGCGGTAAGCACGGTCGCAAGTCGCTCAAATTGCCTTGGAAAGTCCTTAAATCGACCCGTCGTCAAACTGGGTGAAAGAGATGTGCACAATAAAAACTCGTACACCAGTGAATCTGACTGTTCATAGGTCAAAACATCGCCCTCCAAGCGGAAGGGATACAATCCGCCTAGCGAATTCGAGCGGCGTTCAAGTTCTTCAAGGATCTGCGTAGATGCAGTATCGAGTGAACTCTCTTGAGACTGCCAAGCCTCTTCAGCTACTCCGTCATCAGCAGAATAGCTTTCTTCCAATGTATCAGCGATCGCATCGTCGCGCACGCCCGACGTTGCGCGAGCCTTACCAAACCGAAGGGCAACGAGTTCCGCCTGGTCAGCGTCTTTGGAAACCTTGAGAAAGTGACCTCTCAAAAAGTAGGAATGGTCAGTCGACATCTTCTTCGAATTCCCTATCCGTTATCTCCTTGAGACGTTTAGCCAAATCTGAAGCTGACGACCTCACCTTTACGGAAGTCCCCAAGTGCTGCTTGGCTGAGTCCAAAGTCGGCGGCGTCTCAGAAACGGATGCCACCAGGTCGGAAAGGATCGTTCTTACCCTACCAAGGTTCTCTTCGAGTTTTTCTTCAATCGGTTTTGTCTTGTCCAAGGTTGTAACAAGATCGGTGCCCGTTTTTAGCAAAGCAACTTTCTCCGGGTCCGAAAAAGCATTTGCCAAGTCAATGAGCTGACGTGAATCTTGAATAGCGGAACTGCGCCCGGTCTTTCTGTTTCCAAACATTGCTTCAACGGCAATCGCAGCGTTGTCGAGCTTATCTTCAGGAACAGGATTTGCGCGCTCCGAGACTTTTTCACTCAGGCCACAAAAGTTTCGTGCGGCGCGATAACCTAGGATCGTATAAACCCATGAAAATGGGTATTCTGAAACGCTACCTCGCCCCCTCTTTTGGCTGTCGCTCGGACGAAAATGCCCGGTTTCTATCAGTTGCCTTATAAATCGATAGCCTTCGAGCAAACGAACAACAGTGCTATGTTGATCACCGATCATCTCGGTGATTTTGGAGACCGGCATGCCCGTCTCATCCGTTATTTTAGCAACCCAGGACGCTTTGGCATAAGAGTCCCAAGCTTGCGCTGCTGCAATGTGCCGAACCCCCAAGTATGAAAGCATGGTTTCTGCGGCGGGGCCATCCGGCTCAAATATCAGAACAGGGACCGGTTCTATCGCAGGGCTTCCGTTTGCCTTCCAGGCCTCTTGAACCCTGGCAGTTAAGCGCTCTTGTCGTACTGCGCGTGGGTCGCCCGTCAAAACGATGCAAGCACAAAGACGCCTGTTGCCTTCTTTCACAACCAGAGAGCCGTCTGTCTGGCGTACGCAAACAAGTGGCTCCGCCGCAAAGAAACCGTTCATTGCGAGAGAACTAACGACGTCTTCAATACCAAATTTGTCGATTATTAGATCAACAAGTTGAGATTGCTCGATCCCTCGCTCAAGCTCTCCAAACCTTGGATTGCTGTCGTCGAGAAGTAATTCTTCGATGTTCTTTGTGTCTGGAGTGCCACCTGACACGTTATTTGTTTGTGTGGTCACAGTTTACTCCCAAGTGTCTATCGACACAAATACGTGACGATGCCGCTGATTTACAGTGCGAATAAGCCGCTCGCCCAAACCCGCCCATTGAAAACATGAATTTTCGGAAACTAGGAATACCATCCCGCTACAGCCGAAGTTGCTTCGCGAAGGAGCGCTCAATCCCTAGCGCAAGTACAAAAGCAGGGAAAAGCACTAATACCGCCAACCCAGTGCCAGCAGCTGCAAGTGGGAAGAGTCCGGGCAAAAAACCTGTTTCCCAGAAGCAATAAACCAACGCCCAGAGCGCCAAATATGCCAATGAGACAACTGCGGCTGTGAACAGCACCGGATGAGTAAAACGAACGATTTCCCGTTGCATCATTTCTGTGGTGGCCAACTGGTGGCTCTTCCAATTTCTAGTCACTGTTAGGTCCATGTTCATTCCCTCAATAGCTCAATCCAAGTATGGACGTCGTCCATAGCTATCTCTTTTCCTTCGAGAAAAGAGCGGTACCAGCGCGCCGCGATTGCGCCGCGCTTTTCACTTTTTAACTTGATCCCATTGTCTGACAGGTACTTATCCAGCGCGATTTCGAACTCTTCCAACTTGTCGAGGTCGTGCTTTAGGCGCACCGCCTCAATACCAAGCAATATCCAACTCAAGTCGACTTCGAACTGACGGTGCAGCTTGATCAGAGCTTCAATCGGTATCGATCGCTTGCCCAACTCATAGCTCTGATATGCCCGCAACGACATTCCAAGAGCTTCGGCCATTTTTGCCTGTGACAAAGCTTGCTCGTTTCTGGCGATGCTGATGCGTGCGCCAAGAGCAGTTAGGTAGTTTTCCGCACGTTCTGCCATTGTGAAGGCAATCCACTTGTCTTTGCGCTCAAATGAATGCTATACGCACAAATGAACGTCATTCGTTGTGTTTCGCTATGGGAGCACGGCAAACCCGCGCAATCAACCCGATTCACGCTAGCTTCTTAAAAGGAGAGGGTTTTGGCTCACGAAAAGCTACTGTCGCCCAAAGAGCTTAGTTCCATCGTTGGTCTAAGCGTTGCGCAAGTTCGAGCGTTAATGAACAGCGGAAAGCTCGAATTTGTAGAAATATCACCCAAAACCAAGCTCTTGACGATGAGCGGTTGGGAACGGTTTCAGAAGAATGCCACCAAGGTCAAAGGGACCGAGAGTTCGGCGGCGAATTGATGGGGGTGTCAGGTCATGACGACGACCAATCTCAATATTAACGTGGTAGACAAACGCATGTTCAAGCAGTCCGAGGCCGCGAGCTATGCCGGGTTGCCAGTCAAGCATTTCAAGGCCGCTTGCCCGGTACGCCCGGTGGAGTTGATACGAGGTGCACGTCTTTGGGATCGCCGGGACCTCGATCTCTGGATTGATGACGTGAAGTCTGGGTCCGTGACCGACACGCGCGATAACATTCTGGACCGCCTTTGATGACACAGGTGCGGGTCAAGGGGTTCAAGATTTTCAAGGACCGGCACGGCAAGCAGCGATGCTATCACCGTGAGACCGGCCACAAGGTTGACCTTGCCCTCGCGCCCATCGGCTCCGCCGAGTTCTTTGCCGAATGCGAGACGATCCGCGCCATCGCCGAGGCGCAGCGAGCCAAGGCACCGAAGGCCGGGACGCTTGGCAGGTTGATCCAGTCTTACTTTGAAACCGAGCACTATCAGAACCTCGCCGAAGCCACCCGGCGCGATTACCGCAAATGCGCTGACTTCCTTGAACCGATCCGCGACACGCCGATCCATGTGATCGATACGCCTTTGATTGCGGGTATCCACGATAAGGCCGCAAAGAAGATCGGCTGGCGGCGGGCGAACATGGTCCGCACGCTTCTGAGCGAGGTGTTTCGCTACAACATCCCCAAGGGCCTGATCTCCGCCAACTTCGCCAAGGATGTCATTCCCAAGCGCCGCCCACGTGATCGCGCCTATGCCAACCGCCCTTGGAGCATCGAAGAACGCGATACGGTCCTAAGCAAAGCCAAACCACATGTGCGCGTGGCCCTTGCATTGATGATGAACACTGGCCTCGATCCGTCGGATGCCCTGCGCCTGAGGAAGGATCAGGTCGATGACGGCACGATCTGGGGCGTGCGCGGCAAGACTGGCGAAGAGGTCGCGATTCCGGTCAGCCCGACACTTCAAGCCGCCTTTGACCGCATGCCAGACCACGAAGCTGAAACCGTGCTTTCCAATTCACGCGGCGAGGCATGGACCTACAACGGCTTCTCGACTGTCTGGCACCGTTTCAAATCCGCCCTTGAGAATGAAGACCTCATAGAAAAAGGCCTGACCCTCAAGGGCTTGCGGCACACGGTCGCCACGACTTTGCGCGAAGCAGGGCTGGATGAACGCCGCATCGCAGACCTTCTGGGACAGAAAACACCGTCCATGGCGCGGCACTATTCACGGTCAGCGAACCTTGCCGACAAGAACCGCGAGACTATGGCGACATTAGAAGAAGAGAACCGAAGGCGGGCCGCAAGTGTCAAACCTTCGCAGAAAAGCGTCAAACCTGACCGAAACGAGGATCAGTCATGAGCAGAAAACACAATCATATCAGCTTGTTAAGTGGTGCCCGGGGGCGGAATCGAACCACCGACACGAGGATTTTCAATCCACTGCTCTACCCCTGAGCTACCCGGGCACGGGAACGACGTTTGTCGTTGGGTGGGGGCCTTCTATGACCTGAACCATGCAGTGTCCAGAGGCTTTTTGACATTTTTTCAATGCGGCCGCCGAACCTCGTCTTCGGGCTCTGACCCGACCGTATCGGGGTCCTCTTCGCGCTGTGACGGGACGGCGTAAGACCCGTTCAGCCACTTGGCAAGGTCGATGTCGGCACAGCGCTTCGAGCAGAAGGGGCGGAACTTTGTAACCGTGTCTTCACCGCAGATCGGGCAACTCATTTCAGCACCTCCGACAGGGGGATGCGCCCGCGCTTGCGCTGCAACTCGTAGTGGCCCAAAGGGGTCCAGCCCGCCAGCGTGGTTTCAATCCCATCTGCCTTGAAGGCCGCGCGCAGGGCGGCCTCGAACCCGCGGCGGTCTTTCTTGGGCATCGGCGCAAGGTCCAGCGTGATCTGCCCGCCAAGGCCGCGCACCCGCAGCGCGCGGGCCAAAGCTTTGGCGCAGGCGAAATTGGCCTTGGTGCCTGCGGCCAGTGACGTGTCCGAGCCAGTATTGACGTCCACAGCTACCAGCGCGCGGGTGGGTTGGATGTACAGGTGGCCGCCGCCGGGAAGCGGTTCGGATATCCCGCGCGCTGTGTCCAGTGCGTCGAGCACGCCGTGGGTTTCGAACCCGCCGGCTTGTGTCACGACCTCGACCGGGTCGGTCCAGTCGCGCCAGGCCAGAACGTGGGGGGCGTCGCCTTCCAGCAGCAGTTCCGGCTCGGTGCCCGGGTCGTTCAGCACCTGCTCGGCCTGAACCCGCATCGCGCTGATATCTTCGGCGATCTCAGCAGCGTCCTCGCCCTGACAGCACGAGCGCAGGATCAGGCCATAGGCGCTGCCCTCCATGCTGTCATGCGCGATTTCAAGCAGGCGGTCGCGTTCGTCCTCGTCGCGGATACTGCGCGAGATGTTCAGGCCGGGCGCATCCGGGGTGACGATGGCATAGCGGCTTTTGAACAGAATGCGGTCCGTCACCGGCAGCGCTTTGCCCGGTTCGGCATAGCCCGTCACCTGCACCAGCAGCGGCGCGCCGGGGGCCAGTCCCTTGACTTGCCGCAAAAAGGCCGGGCCATCGGGTGTGGTCAGGAACATCCCGCCCTGCCCCTTGACCGGACGATCAGCGCGGGCGCGGTAGATTGTGCCGGGCGCAGGCGCGTCCGAGGCGATCAGGAAATCATCCAGCCTGCCGTCCACCATCAGCGCCGCGGCTTCGCGGGTTTCGATGTGGTCCAGAATGATGGTACGGCCTTTCATGACGCCTCTTTGTACAATGGATAGCCGATGCCCTGCAAAAGACCGGCTGTCTCGGATAACGGCAGGCCCACGATGCCCGTGAACGAGCCCGAAATCCACGGGATGAAAGCCCCGGCAGGCCCCTGAATCGCATAGGCCCCGGCCTTGCCCTGCCAGTCACCGGTCGCGAGGTAGGCGTTGATTTCAACGTCCGACAGACGCTTGACCTTGACCTGAGAGACCACATCGCGCTGCAAAACACGCGCGTCGCAGCGCACCGCGACCGAGGTTACGACCCGGTGGCGCCGCCCGGACAAGGCATTCAGATACTCAGCCGCCTGCCCGGCATTGTCCGGCTTGCCCAGAATGCGGCGGCCCAGCGCGACCGTGGTGTCAGCACACAGAACAATATCGCTGGTATCCGCCTGAACCGCCTGCACTTTCTCGCGCGCGATGCGGCTGCAATAGGGCACCGGCAACTCGCCCTTCAGCGGCGTTTCATCGATATCGGGGGGGCGGATCGCGTCCGGCCGCACGCCAAGCTGCGCCAGCAGGTCCAGCCGCCTTGGGCTGCCCGATCCTAAGATAAACGCCATTGCGGCAGGCGTTACTTGAAGCGGTAGTTGATCCGACCCTTGGTCAGATCATAGGGGGTCATCTCGACCTGAACCTTGTCGCCGGCCAGAACACGGATGCGGTTCTTGCGCATCTTGCCTGCCGTATGTGCGATGATCTCATGGCCGTTTTCCAGCTCGACCCGAAACGTCGCATTAGGCAGGAGTTCCTTCACGACACCGGGAAATTCGAGCGTATCTTCCTTGGCCATGTTGTCTCCATCATTACGTTGAGCCCGCAGAATCTGCAGGCGTGTGCGCTTAAATGAGCCTATTTCAGCCTTATTTCAAGGCCGGAATCACCTAAAGGCGGGATATTGTGACCGAATCGACTCGGGGGAGTTGTTCGTCCCAATGCGTCCTGTTCAGCACGCGCCCGTCGGCGCGGACGTCGGCGATGGCGGTCAGGTCGACATCCGCATAGGTCCATCCGGGCTGGTTCAGCTGACCCTCGGCCAAAATGCCGGTGGCCGGAAAACCCTTGTCGGGCGGGCCGAAAACACCGCCCATGCCGGTGTTCATGTCCACCGCCTCGGACCAGTCGTTGCCTCCGACCAGCGAAGCCATGACCGTAACGCATTGATTTTCCAGCGCCCGGGACATGGCCCCGATGCGCACCCGCCAATAGCCCGAGAGCGCCTCGGTGCAGGATGGCACAAGGATCAGATCGGCCTCGCTGAGCGCACGGCCCAGCAGCGGGAATTCACTGTCATAGCAGATCAGAACGCCGATCCTGCCCAGTGCCGTGTCGAAGAGTTTAAGCGGCCCGCCGGGGGCAACGTCCCAGACCTCGCGCTCGAACCGGGTCATGATCTGCTTGTCCTGATGATCGCAACTGCCATCCGGGGAATAGAACGCCGCGCGGTTCACCGGTCGCCCTGCGCCGTCCACAACCGGGGCCGATGCGCCCAGAATGTAGGTCTTGTGCTCTTGCGCGAGGCGCTGATGCAGGGTCTGAACTTCCTGCGTCCGATCCGACACGGCCCGGATCGAGCGTTCCAGATCCCCGGCCACCCCGGCCCCGTCCAGCGTCGACAATTCCATCGCGCCGTACTCGGGGAAGACCAGCAAGTCCGCGCCCTGCCCTGCGGCCTCCGAAACCCAACGGTTCAGTTTGTCCTCGTACTGTGCCCAACTGTCGAGCCAGTCGAGATTGTAGGCGGCGGTGGCGACTTTCATGGGAAGGGGTTCCTCGGCGCTGGTTTGGCGCGACAGTAAGAGAGAACCTCTGCACCTGTACAGCCGCTTTGTTGGTCATTTCAACGACGGTAAAGTGAGTTGGCTTTCCACGGCTAAGTTGTTTCAATGGAAGCAGGAGGATCACCATGCAGAACCCCGAAAGCTTCGAGAAGTTCTATTTCGCCAAGGTCGGTATGGGCGAGGCCTGCGGATGTGCCGAACGGGTAATCGACGTGTTCGAATTCAACAGGAAAGGCGGCAAAACGGCCAAAACGGCTCTGAAACTGGAAAAAAGCAGACGCCGGACCCTCAGGGGATGGGCGGTCAAGTATGGCCTACTCAGTCGCAAGCGTCAGACCTGAGCCATCGTACAGCGTTCTATTCCGCAACATCTGCCTGTCAGCCTAAGGCCTGAACGGGCAAGATTTCTGTTGAACCGCCCGTGGGATTTTGCTCACAAATCCCTGATCCAGAACTGCAACGGCTTCAACGTCTCACCCTCTTCCCCGATATCTTTCCAGGAAAACTGCGCAACGACACCGGGCAGAGGCTCATATCCGCGTGCACGCCAGAACCCATCCAGCGGCCGGTAGCTTTCAGGCCGCATGGGATGATCCGCCGGGCGCTGGACGCCGCAGAAGGCGCATTTCCTGAAACTCTGGCTGCGGGCATGGGCTTCGCGCAGGTCGAAGAATTTGTGCCCTACGCCCTGACCGCGATAGTCGGGCAACAGGACGGATTCGGCGCAGTAGAAGATTTTGGACAGGTCCAGCCCGGTGCCTTCAAAAGCCGCAGCGAAATCGTCGGCATGGTCGGTCAGCGGCGCTCCGGTCGAGGCGCCAATTAGCCGGTCGCCGTCAAAGGCACCGACCACGATGGCGCGGTCGCTGTCGCGGTAGGATTGCAGGTATGTGCGCTCATACGCCAGGTCCCCGTCATACAGGTAAGGCCATGCCCGGAACACTTCGATCCGCAGGCGGGCCACATCGTCCAGCGCATCTGCCAGCGCGGGACCGGTCAGCGCGCGAACTTCGGTGACCTTAGCCATTCGACACCTGTTTCACCCAATCGGCGAGGTTGTAGAAGGTGGTGACGCGGGTGATCTTGCCGTCGCGCAGGTCAAAGAACGATCCGGCGGGCAGTCGGTAAGTCTGGCCGTGGGCTACGGGCAGCCCCTCATCGGTTTGCAGATAGGTACCGTTCACGATGAACTCGGCCGCGGCGCGGGTGCCGCCTTCGGCCTCGAACACCACGATATCGGTGAGCGTTTCCTTGTAGCATCGGTTCATATGGGCGCAAAAGGCGGCGAATTTCTCTTTGCCGGTCCTGATCTGGCCCTCGTTCACATGATGCGCCACATCATCGGACAGGCAGGCCAGCATGCCATCCACATCACCGGCGTTGAACGCATCGTAATAGGCTTTGACGGTCTGGTTCATGGTCCCTCCGTAGGCTCACCCCAGCTGTCTTTCAGATGCTTGATGATCTGATCGCGGGTCTGCCGGTAGTGGTGTAGCTTCTGTTCGCGGGTCTCGCCCAGCCCGGTAGGGTCCATTATTGGCCAATAATCGACATCCAGATGGAAAATCCGGGTCAGTTCCAGCGCCTTGCGCTGGCTTGCGGGCGACAGAGCGACGATCAGGTCGAACGAGCCGAGATCATCGCCCCATTCCTGCATCTCGTCAAAAGAGCGCGAGCGGTGGCGCGACAGCTCCACGCCAACCTCGTGACAGGCGGCGATGCTGAAGCCGTCGATCTCAAGGTCGTTATGCACACCGGCGGACTGCACATAGGTGCCGGTGCCATAGAATTTCTTCATCAGTCCCTCTGCCATCGGGGACCGAACCGCGTTGTGGTCGCAACAGAACAGGACCGACTGCGGCAAAGGCTTCACGCGTCAGCCCCCGAAATGCAGCACGCAGATCAGCGTGAACAGGCGGCGGGCGGTATCTGTATCTATGTCGGCCTTCCCTTCCAGCCGTTCCTGCAACACGCGGCTGCCTTCGTTGTGAATGCCGCGCCGCGCCATGTCGATGGTTTCGATCTGGCTGGGCGGCAGGGATTTCACCGCGTCGAAATAGCTTTCGCAGATCTGGAAATAGTCTTTGACCACCTGCCGGAAGGGCCCGAGCGACAGATGGAACTCGGCCGCCTTTTCGCTGGCCTCGGTGGCGATATCAAAGACCAGCCGTTTGTCCCGGATCGACAGCTGCAGGTGATAGGGGCCATCCGGCACCGCGCGCCCATCCCGTTTGGGCAGCGTAAAGCTGTTGTCCTCCAGCAGATCGTAGATCGCGACCTTGCGCTCCTGCTCGATCTCGGGCGTCGGCGGGGGCAGGTTGCTGTCATCCAGTTCGATATGCGAAATGCGGGTCATCTTTACGGTCACAATCCTTCACGTCAGCACAGACCTATATCAACGCATTTCGTTGAGCAACGGATAGAAGCGCCTTGGCGAAAAGTCAGCCATTCAACCGGTTCAAACGCGCCGTGACGGACAGGCCATGCGCCTCGAGGCTTTCAGACTTTGCCAACTGTTCGGCCGCAGGCCCGATGGCCCGCAGAGCTTCGGGCGTCATCTGGCTGAGCGTGGTGCGTTTGAGAAAGTCCATCACGCTGAGCCCCGAGGAAAACCGGGCCGAGCGCGCCGTGGGCAGCACATGGTTCGGGCCGCCGACATAATCTCCGATGGCTTCGGGGGTGTATTGTCCCAGAAAGATCGCGCCCGCGTGGATGGTTTTCCGGCTCAGCGCCACCGGGTCGGATACGCAGAGTTCCAGATGCTCGGGCGCGATACGGTTCGACAGCGCGGCGGCCTCATTCAGATCGCGAACGGTGATGACAGCGCCAAAATCGCGCCAGCTTGCGCCGGCGATAGCGCGGCGTTGCAGAGTCTCCAGACGCTTATCGACCGCGCGCGAGACCGCTTGGCCGAACTCGGCGTCATCGGTGATCAGAATGGACTGCGCGCTTTCGTCATGTTCAGCCTGGCTGAGCAGGTCCAGCGCGATCCAGTCCGGGTCATTGTCCTTGTCGGCAATCACAAGGATTTCCGAAGGGCCCGCGATCATGTCGATGCCGACCTTGCCGAATACCCGACGCTTGGCCGCTGCGACAAAGGCGTTGCCCGGGCCGGTGATCTTGTCGACCGGTTTGATCGTCTCGGTGCCATAAGCCAGCGCGGCAACCGCCTGCGCGCCGCCGATGCGATAGATCTCATCAACACCGGAAAGCTGTGCCGCCAGCAGAACCAGCGGGTTCACCTGCCCGTCAGGCGTCGGCACCGCGATGGCCAGCCGTTCGACACCCGCCACCTTTGCCGGGATCGCGTTCATCAGCACCGAAGACGGATACGAGGCCAGCCCACCCGGCACATACAGCCCGGCAGCCGAGACAGCCGACCAGCGCCACCCCAGCGTCGCCCCGGCCTCATCCGTCCATTGATGATCCTCGGGCATCTGCTTTTCGTGATAGGCCCGGATGCGGTCCGCCGCCAGTTCCAGCGCCGAGCGGTCCGTGTCCGAGACCTGCGTGACGGCGTCGGCAATCTCGGCGGCGCTGAATGCCAGTGTCTCGGGCGTCAGGTCCAACCGGTCGAATTTCGAGGTCAGTTCGATCACCGCAGCATCGCCCCGGCTGCGCACATCGTCGATGATCTGCGCCACAACCGCGTCCACATCCGGGCTGTCCTCGCGCTTGGCGCTCAGCAGGGTTTGGAACGCGGCCTCGAAATCGGGCGAGGTGGTGTTCAGGAAAACGGGCATGGTCAGGCACTCCGGGCGTTTGCATGGGTCATATCGCCCGGACCCGTGCGCCTCAACCCTCGACCTTGGGGTGCAGCGATTTGCGCATCGGGAATTGCGGAATGCCGTTCCAGTCGCCGGTGCCGCCCGTCAATTGCCAGCCCTGCGCAAGATAAAACTCCCGCGCTGTGCGGGATGCATCAAGGGTCGCGGCCTGGCAACCCATCGCGGCCAGTTCCTGTTCCATATAAGACAGCAGAGACCGCCCAACACCGCAGCCAGTGTGGTCTGGATCGACATACAGCAGCGAAATGACCCCGGTTTCCAGCAAACTGCCGACGGCTGCCAGCCGCCCACTCTGCTCTGCTAAGCGTATTTGCGCCCCTGCGTTAATCCGCTCTCGGATGTCCGCCGGATCCTTGTTCGCAGTCCACTCTGCCACCAGACCGGGATCATTGCCGTGATCGGCGGCGCAAAGTTCGGTGATCGAGCGGATCAGAACGCGGCTGATATCAAAGACGTCAAACACCGTCGCCGGGCGCAGGACATGCCCGGGCGGCACTTGCTGAAATGCCTGAGAAATACCGCGCTTGTTGTTCACTCGGGATGTTGCGGCGCGTGGCCCGACGGGGCGCGATAGGGCCGGGTGACATCTTTTAACGTGGCCTCCAGCGCCTCGACCCTCAGCCGGATCGCGCCATCGCCCGCAAGGGTCAGCAGAACCTGCCCCGCGCCATCCTCACCCGGTTCGAAATCAACAGACAGCAGGGACAGGATCATGTCCGTATCACTGCGGTCGATGCCCTGACTGGCCACCGACAAAACCGAGTCGAAGACCAGAACCGACTGCACCCGTTCGAACGGGCGGTCGCGGCGGCTGGCGGCATCCTTGTCTTCCCAGCGGAACCGGTTCAGCAGCAGGCCAAAGCGCCGCTGCGACGGCTGCCACTTCATCTCGGTCACCGGGAACACCGCATCCTGCGCCAGGGTCGAGATCACCTGCAGGTCGTCGCCATCCTCGGCTCCCAGATTCAGCGGCGCCTCGCGCCCGTCTTCGAAACTTGCGTCTGTCATTCGCCCTTGATCCGTTCAATCTTTGCGCCCACGCCTTCCAGCTTGCGCACCACATGCTCATATCCGCGGTCCAGATGATAGACCCGGCTGACCGTTGTCTCGCCTTCCGCCGCCAACCCGGCCAGGATCAGCGAGACCGAGGCCCGCAAATCCGTCGCCATCACCGGCGCGCCTTTCAGGCGCTCAACGCCGGTCACGGTGGCGGTCCCGCCATGCACCTCGATATTCGCGCCCATGCGCACCAGTTCGGGGGCGTGCATAAACCGGTTCTCGAAAATACGTTCTTCCAGAACCGAGGTGCCCTCGGCCGTGCACATCAGCGCCATCATCTGCGCCTGCAGGTCGGTCGGGAAACCGGGGAAGGGTTCCGTGACCACATCGACTGAGCGCACGCGGCCATTCTTGCGCGAGACTTTCAGGCCCGCTGCGGTCTGCACAACACTGACGCCCGCGCGTTCCAGTTTCTCGGCAAAGGACTCGACCAGCGACATTTTCCCGCCCAGCAGTTCAACCTCACCGCCACAGATCGCAGGGGCCAGCATATAGGTGCCCAGCTCAATCCGATCCGTCACCACCTGATGGGTCGCCCCGTGCAACCGGTCAACGCCCTGAATTTCTATGGTCGAGCTCCCCTCGCCCGAAATCTGCGCACCCATCTTGCGCAGGCACTCGACCAGATCGACGATCTCGGGCTCGCGCGCGGCGTTTTTCAGCACAGTCGTGCCCTTGGCCAGCGTCGCCGCCATGACGATGTTCTCCGTCGCACCCACGGATGCAAACCGCATCTCGTGCACGGCACCTTTAAGCCCTCCCGGAGCCCTGGCGTGCAGGTAACCGTCTTTCAACTCGATCTCAGCGCCCAGCGCCTCCAGCCCCTCGACATGCAGGTCCATCGGACGCGCGCCAATTGCGCAGCCGCCGGGCAAAGACACCACCGCCTGCCCGAACCGCGCCAGCAAAGGCCCCAGCACCAGATTAGACGCCCGCATCTTCCGCACGATGTCGTAATCTGCGGTCTGACTGGTCAGTGAGTGGCTGGACATCGCGATCACCTGACCATCCTGCAGCGAAGACACCTCGGCCCCCAGCGATTGCAGCAGCGCGGTCATGGTCTTGATGTCGCTCAGCCGTGGCGCGTTGGTCAGCGTCAGCGGTTCTTCGCTTAAAAGTGTCGCCGGCATCAGCGTCAGGCACGCGTTCTTGGCCCCCGCAATCGGAATCTGCCCGTTCAGCGGGCCATTCCCCGTCACCAGAATCGAATCCATCTGCTCTTATCCCTCGTCCTTATCGGCCTTGTCCCCCGAGGCCGCACGCGCCCTGGCCTGCGCCTTGCGCCGCGCCATGTTCGCTTTCAGCGCCGCTTTCAAGCGGTCTTCGCGCGTTTCCCCGGATTTGCCATGTTTTTTGGGTGAATTTTTCTCTGCCATTGTCTTTCTCTACAGGAGGCGAAAAAAACCGTCCAGACACCCTTGCGCCGCGTTTCGTTTGAGTCTAATCACCCGCCCACAGCGCTGCTGTAGCTCAGAGGTAGAGCACTCCCTTGGTAAGGGAGAGGTCGAGAGTTCAATTCTCTCCAGCAGCACCATGATTTTCTAAATAAATGCAGATACTTGCCCCTGGGCGGCACATTGCGCCAGCGCGACGGCTTTTGCCGTGCCTGCATGGCGAAAAACTCGACTTAGGGTCTGCGGCACCTCCCCAGAATTAGCGAATGTACGTAAGTCGGCGAACAGGGTGGACTTATGCAATGCGGTTCGGGACAATCTAAAACCGCCTGTCGAAAATGGATGAAAGTGATGGGTGGTGTGAGGGGCTGGACGAGGGGGTTTTGGCCAGCCCCTCATTCGGAGGGGGTGTTACGGATTGGGTCAAGTGGTCCGTTAACTCAAAGTTACCCGCTGCTACATTTTCGCGAAATTGGGGGTTTCCCTTAATTCGCGGCCAAGTTGCGAAACGCAGGGTTTCCGCTGTGGAAACGGTGAGTTTCACAATGAGTTGTGGACACATTTTCGCCACAATGCCACTTTGCGAATGTGGGCGGCGCGTTCTGATTTTAGCACGTACTGGTTTATCAACTGGTTTTTGAGGGGGTTATGAGTGCAGCGTGCCGCCCCACGAATACATCTCCAACCGATCCGCTAAGTTGATTCAGCCTTTTTGGGTGCCGGGTTCTGTGCCTGTTCTTCACCTGTCGGCCGTTTCTGTCGCTCCCGCTGTTCCACCCCTTGGTTGCGGTATGTCCCGAGATTGCTGTCGAATCGTTTGGGGGGAGTTCCCGTCACGCCAAGAACCGCGACAGGCCAGGCGGCGCTGAGCCAACCTTGCAGAAACCTCTCCTTCGGAACTGCCACAGATTCCCAAGCGCTCAACCGTAATTCACGGTCAGCCGCCGACATAAACCCCGCTTTTGGGACGATAGAAAATCTTCTGATCGTGAAGCCGACCCAAAAGGTCGTGCATTCGGCGAACGGTGTCTTCCCGCTCGCGCTGGCTGTCTTCGGTCTCGCCCGCCGTTTCAACCGCATAGACGGTCATGGCCTGACGCAGCGCCTGTTCGATAAGGTCCATATCTTCGACCGACAGCTCAAACATGTCGTTGTACCGGGGCATGTCGGGTCCTCCTGCCTGAATGCACACTACGCAGGGTGCATCGTATTTCGCGGATTTTCCACTGAAACCGTGCTTTGAACGACGCGTGACCGTTCCGGTGCCCCCGACATCTGCGCAGGATAGCCATAAGCAATCGCCTGCGCGCTGATGTGGCGATCACGTCCGGCGCCGACCGCCCCAGCCCAACATGCTGAAACAGGCAAACAGAATGGCCGCCACACAGACGATGGATGGCCCCGCCGGCGTGTCGAACACATAAGCCGCCCGCAACCCGGCCACGGCCGAGACCGCGCCGATGGCCGCCGCAATCAACGCCATCGATTCCGGGGATCGCGCCAGGCTGCGCGCGGCGGCCGCCGGGATAATCAGCATCGCCGCGATCAGAAGCACGCCGACCACTTTGATGGCAACGGCAACCGTCACGGCCAGCGACAGGGTCAGGATCAACTGCTCGCGCCTTGGGTCAAAGCCGCTGGCATAGGCCAGTTCCTCGTTCAGGGTGGCCGTCAGCAGATGCGACCAGCGCCACGCAATCAGGCCGACGACCAGCGCCGCACCGCCCCAGATGATCGCCAGATCGGTGCGGGATACGGCCAGAATGTCACCAAACAGATAGGCCATCAGATCGATGCGCACACCGGACAGGAACGATACCGCGACCAGACCAAAAGCCAGCGCGGAATGGGCCAGAACCCCAAGCAGCGTGTCCATCGCATAGCCACGGCCCGCCAGCAGCGTCACGGTCAGCGCCATGACAAGCGCAACGGCCAGCGCGCCGGGAAAAATCGACATCTGAAAGGTCAGCGACAAAGCCACCCCCAAAATCGCCGCATGCGCCGTTGCATCCCCGAAATAGGCCATCCGCCGCCAGACCACGAAACACCCTAACGGAGCCGCCGCAAATGCAACGCCAACACCGGCGAGCGTCGCCCGCGTCATAAAATCATCAAGCATTATTCTGCTGCTTCCTGCGCGTTCGACCCGTGGTCGTGATGGTGATCGTGGTCATGGCGATACAGGGCCAGCGCACCGCCCGTCCCGGTCCCGAACAGGGCCCGGTATTCCGGGGCCGAGGCGACCACGGCGGGCGAGCCTTCGCAGCAGACATGGCCATTCAGACAGATGACCCGGTCCGAGGCGCTCATGACCACATGCAATTCGTGGCTGATCATGATGATGGCGCAGCCGGTGTCTTGCCGCACGGTCTCGATCTGTTGGTAGAACGCGGCTGAGCCCGGCTGGTCCAGCCCCTGCGTCGCCTCGTCCAGCAACAGGATGTCGGGCCGGTTGATCAGCGCCCGGGCCAGCAGAACGCGCTGAAACTGCCCGCCGGACAGTTGCGACATCTGGCGTTTCATGAGATCGGATGCGCCTGCGGCCTCAAGCGCATCCGCGCAGGCCTTGCGCGTCACCGGATGGGTCAGCCGCATGAACCTTTCGACGGTCATCGGCAGGGTCGGATCGATATGCAGCTTTTGCGGCACATAGCCGATCTTCAACCCCGGTTTCAGCACGACGCGCCCGGCAGAGGGCTGCGTCGCGCCGATGATTGCCCGCAGCAGGCTGGTCTTGCCCGAGCCGTTGGGGCCGACAATCGTCACGATCTCACCCGGTTCAACCGCCATGTCCACATGGCGCAACACGGTGTTCTCGCCATAGCGCACCGTCAGGTTCTCGACGTTGATCAGGGTCATTTCGCGGGTTTCCCGGTGCAGGCGGGGCAGATGCCCTCGGCCTCGACCACCGTCCGCTCGATCTCGAAGCCAACGGCGCGGGCTGCGGCCCCCAGCGCGCCTTTGGCCGGGGCCGATTGCGCCTCGGCCACCGCATCGCATTTGCGGCAGATCATGAAGGCCGGCGAATGCGACGCGCCGGGATGCGCACAGGCGACAAAGGCGTTCAGACGTTCGATCTTGTGCACGAATCCGTTCTCGACCAGAAAATCGAGCGCCCGGTAAGCCACCGGCGGCTGCGAGCCGAAGCCTTCGTCCCGCAGGCGATCAAGGATCGCATAGGCGCCCAGCGCGCGGTGTTCCTGCAGCAACAGTTCCAGCACCTTGCGCCGGACCGGGGTCAGGCGCAGCCCTTCCTCGCGGCAGCGGGCCTCGGCTGTGGCAAGGGCGGTGCCGACACATGTGTCATGGTCGTGTTTCTGGAACCCGATCAGGGCCTCATCATCGGCCAGAGCGGGGCGCGTCTCACTTGTCATATTATTACATATCATGTATGTGGCTTGGAATGTTATACAATCACACAGAGGGTCTGATGTCCAGAAAGCTTCTGCCGGTTTCGGTCATGGCGGTTTTGATGGGGGGCACTGCGATGGCGGATGCCCCGAACGTGGCGGTTGATATCGCGCCGGTGCATTCGCTGGTCGCGCGCGTGATGGAGGGTGTCGGCACCCCGAAGCTGATTGTCCAGCCCGGCGCTTCGCCGCATGAATACAACCTGCGCCCGTCCGAGGCTGCGGCGCTGCAGGACGCCGATCTGGTGTTCTGGCTGGGCGAGAATCTGACCCCCTGGATGGAGGGCGCGATTGAAACCCTCGCCGATGGCGCGACTGTCACCACCCTGCTGGATTCCGATGGCACCGTCCTGCTGGAGTTCCGCGAAGGCGCGCTGTTCGAGGCGCATGATCATGGCAATGAGGACGGTCATGAGGACCATGCCGATGAACACGGTCACGATGATCACGATCATGATGAAGATCATGCCAAGCATGACGAGCATGAGCATGAGCATGAGCATGATGACGAGCACGATCACGAAGATCATGCGGAGGAAAAAGGCCACGACGATCACGGGCACGACGACGAACACGCGCATGATGATCATGCCGAAGGCGAAGACCATGATGACCACGCGGACCATGATGACCACGCCGGGCACGATCACGGCGACCATGATCCCCATGCCTGGCTGTCGCCTGCCAATGCCGGCACCTGGCTGAACCTGATCGCGGCACAGCTGTCCTCGGCTGATCCGGACAATGCGGGCGCTTACTTCGCCAATGCCGCAGCAGCGCGCGAGGAAATGGATGCGCTGTCCGCAGAAGTGGCCGAAATGCTCGACCCCGTTCGCGGCGGCAGCTTCATCGTCTTCCACGATGCGTATCAGTATTTCGAGGATGCGTTCGGGTTTCCGGCGTCGGGTGCAATTTCCCTGAGCGACGCCTCTGACCCCAGCCCGGCCCGGATCGCCGAAATTCAGGGGCGCATTCGCGACGAAGGCGTTGATTGCGTTCTGGCGGAACCGCAGTTCAATGCAGGCCTCATCGACACCGTGATGGATGGGACAGATGCCAAGACGGGCGTAATCGATCCCCTGGGCGCCGATCTGGAGCCCGGCGCGGACCTTTATCCGCAGGTCATCCGCAACATGGCCAAAACACTGGCCGAATGCCTTTGATTGCAACCCGGCTGACCCTTGCCCAATCGGCCTTGGGTCAGCCGTCTTATTTGTCCGGATAATACAGGCTTTCCGTCAGCAACGGTGACAGAACTGGAAGCAACGATGCTGTGATGGCAATCCGCGTGCATGCTTGCACCTGTCGGCAGTCACCCAGCCTGCTAGCGTTTCCTGCGCAGCTGTGATCAAATCCTTCCCATGAACATCAATCAGCTCAGGACGCTTCTGGCGGTTATTGATCAGAAATCCTTTGCCGGGGCGGGTGACGTCATTGGGCTGTCGCCCTCTGCCGTCAGCCTTCAGATCAAGGCGATGGAAGATGAACTGGGTGTTCAGCTGTTCGACCGGATCAAGCGCCCCCCGGTGCCGACGGCGCGCGGGCGGGCCTTGGCGGAACATGCGCAAAGAACACTGGCGCTTTTCGACGCCTCACCCCGCATCGCGCGCGGTGAGATAGTGCGATCCAGACTGGCGATCGGCGCTGTCCCGACGGCGATTGCCAGTTTCCTGCCGATGGGCCTGAAACCTCTGCAGGCGGCATATCCGACCCTGCAGGTTGAGGTCAAAAACGGAAGTTCATCAGCATTGGCACAAGGGCTCGCAGATGGGCAGGTGGACGTTGCCATCTGTACAAAACCGGTGAACCCGATCCCGGGGCTGGACTGGCACAGCATCGCGGTCGAGCCCTTCGTCGTCGTTGCGCCCGCACATGCCAAAGGCGACAGATGGCAGGATTTGTTGCGTGATCATCCGTTCATCTGGTTCAACCGCAAGACCTGGGCAGGGCAAGGCATTGAAGAAGAACTGAGTACCCAGGGTATCGAGGTGAAAAGTGCGATGGAAATCGACTCGCTGGATGCCATCTCGAACCTGGTGAGCGAGGGGCTCGGCGTCTCAATCGTTCCGATCTGCAAAGGACGGCAACCCTTTTCGGAACGCCTGCGCACACTGCCTTTCGGTGATCCGCCATTCTCGCGCGAGATCGGGGCGTTCACGAATTCCGAGGGCCGCGCGGATCTTGTAATCGATACCTTTATCGCGGCGCTGCAATCTTCATAAGAAAAACTCATGAAAGAAACAAGAAATCGCAATTAACGTAAACTTTATTGGTGGTGCTAACCTGTCCTTAACAACAAGGCGAGCGCACCATGCTTCATCACGCGATACACCCCAGCAGCCCTTCTTTTGACTTATCCGACCAGCAACGCGCGCTTCAGGCCAAGGCGCGGCAGGTGGCTGAAACCGTCTGCGGCCCGCTGGCCGCCGAAACCGACCGGTCCGAGACTTATCCCTGGCAGGCCGTTGAAGCCCTGACCGACGCGGGCCTGATGGGCATGACCGTCCCCAGATCTCTGGGCGGTCCGGGTCACAGCTATTTTGATGTCGCCCTGGTGGTCGAGGAAATAGCCGCACGGTGCGGCGTGTCCGGCCGGATTGCGGTCGAAGGAAATATGGGCGCAATCGGCGCGATCATTGCCTACGGAACACAAGAGCAAAAGCAAAGCGCGGCGGCGCATGTTCTGGCCGGGGATAAACCGGCGATCTGTATCAGTGAGCCTGACGCGGGAAGCGCCGCAACCCAGATGACTTCGACCGCTATACGTGATGGCGACGATTGGGTGCTGAACGGCAAGAAACACTGGATAACAGGCGGCGGCGTATCCAAGCTGCACCTGATCTTTGCCCGCGTCATTGACGGCGGTGACTTCAAGGGCATCGGCGGTTTCATGGCATATCTGGGCGAGGACGGTCTGGAGATCGGCGCGCGCGAACCCACGCTGGGCCTGCGCGGCAACCCCGAGACCGAGGTCATTCTGGACAATCTGCGCCTGCCGTCAGATCGTCTGATCGCCCCGCCCCAAGGGCTTAGACGTGGCTTTGCCGGGCTGATGGACGCCTACAATGCGCAGCGCGTGGGCGCGGCGACGGTGGCGCTTGGCATTGCGCGCGGCGCCTACGAGGCTGCGGTGGATTTCGTGAAGACGCGCGAGCAATTCGGAAGACCGATCGCCGAGTTTCAGGGTCTGCAATGGATGATTGCGGATATGTCGATGCAGATAGACGCCGCGCGTTTGATGATATGGCGCGCGGCGGCCAGCGCCGGGACCACGGGCACCGGCTTTCCCGATCCGATGCTGGCGGCGCAGGCCAAAGTCTTTGCGTCCGAGATGGCCGTGAAGGTCACCAATGACGCGCTGCAACTTCATGGCGCGCGGGGCTATTCCCGCAACGCACCTGTCGAACGCATGCTGCGCGACGCACGGATGTTCACCATCGGCGGCGGCACCGCGCAGATGTTGCGCAATCTGGTGGCGGGTAATGCTCTGAATATGAAAACGCCGCAAACGCGCGGCGGATACCTTGCGAAAGGCTCAGAGCCCGAAGCGAACGGTGACTGTGGCGAAAAACTTCAGGCCTTGCAAATCAATCGATCCAGCATCTGAAATTTCCGCTCGACAAAACTCAGAAACCGGCTCGACGACGCCGACAATCTGCGATCGCGCCGTGTAATGCAGCCCAGATGCCGGTCCGGGTCGCCGATCTTGATCGGAAGTGAGGTGAGCGTGTTTTGACGCTGCATCATGAAAACAACAGAGAATGGTAGGACGGTCAGCGAATCCGAACCGGTCATCACGTTTACAACCGCGCTCAGCGAACCGCCTGTGAAACTGATTTTAAGCTCGCGCATACCGATGCCGTCCAAAGTATTTCTCAGGTCGCGGAACAGCGGGCTGTTTGCCGGTGGCGCAATCCAGGGGTAATCGGTGATATCCTCAAGCTTCACCTCTTTCTTGCGCGCCAAGGGGTGCCCGACGCGGCAGGCAATCACATTTCGCCCCGGAAGGATCTGGCGGAACTCGTATTCTTCGGACACGTCGGCCGGACGGATGGGAAGAATCGCCACATCCAAAGCTTCGTTCAAAACCTTCGATAACAGTTCCGCCGGGTACCCATAAGACTGATCAATCCGAATATTGGGATGCTCGGCCTGAAACTCTGCAATCACGCTTGAGATAACGCCGTCCATGAAAATCGGCGTTCCCGCGACGCGAACTGCACCTGCGACGCCCTGTCGGTATTCGTCCACCAGACGGCTGGCATTGCGGCCTGCATCCAGAATTTTTTGGCCTTCCTGAGCAAGCGCAAGGCCAAGCTCGGTCGGTTGAAGCGGTCTGCGGGTGGGCTGAAACAGCAGATCTCCCACCCTGCCCTCTAGCAGTGACACGCTTCTGGACACGCTCGGCTGAGATTTCCCAAGCAAAGCAGCGCCTTCGGTCAATCCACCCGCTTCAACAATGGCCGCGAGGATTTCGAGATGTCTTGGATCAAGCTTCATAACCCAAAGTTATATTGAGCGTCGAAATTTCGATCAAGAGCACATTCGTCTGCTGCTAGCGTTTCCCTCAACGCGCACTTCCGCGCATGTCAGGAAACCCGTCCAATGGCTCTCAGCATCACCAGTATAAACGGTCAAAAGGTCCGGTTCGGTGCGGGCCTGCGCAGCGATATCTGCGCCGAGTTGTCGGCTTTAGGATCGGAAAAGGCACTGGTTCTGTCAACGCCCCAGCAAGTGGATATGGCGATGGAACTGGCAACCGCGATTGGCGACCGCGCGTCGGGTGTCTTTACGCGGGCAGCGATGCACACGCCTGTGGACGTGACGGAAGAGGCAGTGGACCACGCGCGCTCGGTTCGGGCGGACAGCGTTGTGGCAATCGGGGGCGGCTCGACGGTCGGGTTGGGCAAGGCAATTGCCCTGCACACCGGACTGCCACAGATCGCCATCCCGACCACCTATGCGGGCAGCGAGGCCACCCCGATTCTGGGCCAGACCGAAAACGGGATCAAAACGACGCTGACGGATGCAAAGGTCTTGCCGTGGGTCATTTTGTATGATCCCGAACTCGTCGCGTCATTGCCGCCTTCGATGACCGTGAACAGCGCGTTGAACGCGATGGCCCATGCGGTTGAAGCACTTTATGCCAAAGACCGAACCAATCAGACGACCGAACTGGCCCTTGAAGGTCTGACAGCCTTTGCCGAGGGCCTGCCCAAAGTTGTCGCAAATCCGGGCGATCTGAAAGCGCGGCAAGAAACGCAACATGGCGCCTGGGCCTGCGGCACGGTGCTGGGTCTGGTCGGAATGGCGCTGCACCACAAGCTTTGTCATACGCTGGGCGGGTCCTTCAATCTGCCGCACGCCGAAACCCACGCGATCATTCTGCCCCATGCCACGGCCTACAACGCGCCAGGAGTGCCCGAGTTGCTGGCACCGGTATCGCAGATACTGGGCGGCTCCGGCCCCGGGCAGGCCCTTTGGAACTTCGCACAGAAAATGGGCGCGCCGATGGCTCTGAAAGATCTGGGTCTTTCCGAGGTCGATCTGGACCGCGCCACCGAAATCGCACTCAGGAACCCGTATTGGAACCCGCAACCGGTCACGGCTGATGGATTGCGGGCGCTGCTGCAAAACGCGTGGGCGGGCGACGCCCCGAACGCCTGAGTTCCGCGTGTCAAGGGAGGGACACATGATCACACGACGCAAATTGCTGAAATCCAGCGCCGCGACCGGTTTAGGTCTGGCAGCGGGCGCATTGGCGACACCCGCACTCGCCCAAGGTGCCAAAATCAAACTGGGCTATGTCAGCCCGCAATCCGGCCCGCTGGCCGCGTTTTCCGAGGCTGACAAATACATCCTCGAAAACTTTGCCGCCTCCGAGGCGGGCGCGAATTTCGAGGTCATCGTCAAGGACAGCCAGTCGAACCCGAACCGCGCTGCGGATGTGGCAGGCGAGTTGATTGTTGATGACGGGGTCGACCTGATGCTGGTCGCCTCGACCCCGGAAACGACGAACCCGGTCGCCGCAACCTGCGAGGCCGAAGAAATGCCCTGCATTTCGACCGTCGCCCCCTGGCAGCCGTGGTTTATCGGGCAACAGGGCAATCCCGGCGATCCCGCAAGCTGGGAGCCGTTCTATTACGCCTATCACTTCTTCTGGGGGCTCGAAGACGTGATTTCGGTCTTCACCGCGATGTGGGGTCAGTTGGACACCAACAAGCAGGTTGGCGGGCTTTTTCCGAATGACGGTGACGGCAACGCCTGGGGCGATCCCAATGTGGGCTTTCCGCCGGTCCTGTCCGAACTGGGTTACACCCTGACCGATCCCGGACGGTATCAGAACCTGACCGACGACTTCTCGGCCCAGATCAACGCATTCCGGCAGGCCAATGTCGAAATCGTCACCGGCGTTCCGATCCCGCCCGATTTCACCACGTTCTGGAGCCAGACCAAGCAGCAGGGCTTTACGCCAAAGGCCGCAAGCATCGGCAAGGCCATTCTGTTCCCGCAAGCGGTCGAGGCCCTGGGCAGCGCTGGCAACAACCTGAGTTCCGAGGTCTGGTGGTCACCGACACATCCGTTTTCATCCTCGCTGACGGGCGCGAGTTCCACTGAACTGGCGCAAGGCTACATGGCCGCCACCAGCCGCCAGTGGACCCAACCCATCGGCTTTGTCCACGCATTGTTCGAAATGGCCGCCAATGTCATGGGCCGCGTCGATGATGCGGGCGACGGGGATGCCGTGGCCGAGGCCATTGCCGCCACGCAGTTGGATTCGATCGTTGGCCGCATCGCCTTTGACGGCGTGGGCCTGCCACCCTTCGCCGCGCAAAACGTTGCAAAAACGCCATTGGTCGGCGGTCAGTGGAGGCTTCTGGACAATGGCAGCTATGACCTCGTGATCGTCGACAACTCTTCAGCGCCCGAGATCCCGACAGCGGGCGTGATGGAAGAAATCTCGTGATCGCAACGAAACCAGCGCCCCGGAGTACTTCCGGGGCAGGAACACCGGCATGACCATTCTTTCGCTCAAAAACGTCTCGAAAAGCTTCGGCGCGCTGACCGTTACGGACGATGTCAGCTTTGACGTCGAACAGGGACAAGCGCTGGGGATCATCGGCCCCAATGGTGCAGGGAAGTCGACGTTGTTCAACCTGATAACGGGCAACCTGACCTCTGACACCGGGTCGGTTCATTTCGACGGCCAGGACGTGACCCGCGTGCCGCCGATGCAGCGATGCTTGTCGGGGATCGGGCGCTCGTTCCAGATCCCTCAGCCCTTCGATCATCTGACGGTGTTCGAAAACCTGCTGGTGGCCGCGACGCATGGGCAGAACAAATCCGAACATGAGGTCGAACAGGCTTGCGCCCGTATCCTTGCGCAAACGGAATTGATGGATGTGGCCAATGACCCGGCCGGTGGGTTGCGGTTGCTGCAACGCAAACGGCTGGAACTGGCGCGCGCCATGGCGACCAACCCAAAGCTGCTGCTTCTGGATGAAATCGCAGGCGGTCTGACCGACGCGGAATGCGCCGCCCTGATCAACACGATCAAGGGGCTGCATGCCAGCGGTGTCACGATCATCTGGATCGAGCACGTCCTGCATGCGCTCACCTCGGTCGTCGAGCGGCTGCTGGTTCTGGATTTCGGCAAGGTGATCGGCCTGGGCGACCCGGACGAGATCATGAACAGCCGGGAAGTCAAAGAAATCTATCTCGGGATCGAAGTCTGATGAGCCTGCTGGAGACCCATTCACTGACCGCTCATTACGAAGATTTCCAAGCCCTGTTTGGTGTGGATATCCGTCTGGAACAGGGCGAGACGGTTGCCATCATCGGTGCGAACGGGGCGGGAAAATCCACCCTGATGCGGTCTATCTCGGGGGTCCTGACCAACGGTTCGGATCAGGTTCGTTTCGACGGTCAGCCCATCGGAGACCTGCCCGCCGACGAGATCATGTCACGCGGTGTCGCCATGGTGCCGGAAGGGCGCAAGCTGTTCCCCTCGCTCAGTGTCGAGGAAAACCTGCTGATCGGCACCTATGGGCGCAAGGTGTCAGGCCATTGGTCTTTGCAAGCAATCTACGACCTGTTCCCAATCCTGAAAGAACGCCGAAACCATCCGGGCACCGCCCTGTCCGGCGGGCAGCAGCAGATGGTGGCCATCGGCCGCGCCCTGATGAGCAACCCGCGCGTGCTGCTGTGTGACGAAATCTGTCTTGGACTGGCCCCGGTGGTCATCAAGGACATCTACGACGCAGTGCCTCGCATTCAAAAGGCCGGGGCCAGCCTGATCGTGGTGGAACAGGATACCGGTCAGGCGCTCAAGGTGGCCGACCGCGTCTATTGCATGATGGAAGGCCGCGTCACGTTGGAGGGCACCGCAGACACGCTCAGCCGCGAAGCCATTCACGATGCCTATTTCGGAGGAGCCGCCGCATGATCTGGATCGACACCATCATTCAGGGCATTCTTCTGGGCGGGCTTTATGCGCTGTTCGCCGCAGGGCTGAGCCTTGTGTTCGGGATCATGCGGCTGGTCAATCTGGCGCATGGCGACCTGATCGTCTTTGCCACCTACCTGATACTGCTGCTGGTCTCGCTGCTTGGGCTGTCCCCGTTTCTGGCCGCGATCATCGCCGCACCCATCATGTTCGGTGTGGGCTGGGCGTTGCAAAAGCACGTTCTGAACCGGGTGCTTGGGCCTGATATCCTGCCGCCCTTGCTGGTGACGTTCGGCCTGTCGGTTGTGTTGCAGAACGCCCTGCTCGAAGGGTTCTCGGCCGACAGCCAACGTCTGCCTGCGGGTGATGTCGCGACGGCGTCGGTACAGATGGGTGGGCTGAACCTCGGAGTTCTGCCACTGCTCACCTTTGCCTCGGCAATCCTTGTGATCGTCGGTCTGAACCAGTTGTTTTATCGCACGGAATTGGGGCGGGCGTTCCGCGCAACCTCTGATGATGCGGTGACTGCCGGGTTGATGGGCATCCGCCCCGAACGCATCTTTGCCACGGCGACCGCAATCGCCATGCTGGTTGTGACGCTGGCGGCGCTCTACCTGGGCATGCGCGCAAACTTCGATCCCAATATCGGACCCGCGCGTCTGATCTACGCATTCGAGGCCGTGATTATTGGTGGCCTCGGCAGCCTTTGGGGCACGCTGATCGGCGGCATCATCATCGGTGTCGCGCAGACCTTGGGCGCTGCAATCAACCCCGAATGGCAAATCCTGACCGGTCATCTGGCCTTTCTCATCGTGCTTCTGATCAAACCCAGAGGCCTGTTTCCAAGGGCGGTGGACTGATGGCTGATACCTCAATGTACCGTGTTCAGACACAGACCCGCGCCTCCTACAGCGCCGGAGCCATCTGCGTCGCTCTGATCATCCTGTTCGTCCTGCTGCCGACCTTTGCCAGCCGGGGATTGATCCAGGACCTGTTCTTCATCTTCACGATGCTGGTTCTGGCGCAGTTCTGGAACCTGCTGGCAGGTTATGGCGGGCTTGTTTCCGTCGGGCAGCAAGCCTTTGTGGGTATGGGCGCTTATGCCATGTTCGGCGGCGTCATCCTGTGGGGCATGGACCCGGTTCCCGCGATCCTGCTGGGCGGCGTCGCGGCCTTGGTCGTTGCCATACCGACCGCTTTCTTCGCCTTTCGCCTGCAAGGGGCCTATTTCGCCATCGGCACTTGGGTCATCGCCGAGGTCATGCGCCTGCTGGTGGCGCAGTGGAAAGTTCTGGGCGGCGGCACCGGAACCTCTTTGCCCCGCACGGCAACGCGCGAGATGTGGGCGACCGAATGGATCCAGACCACGTTTGACGTTCGCGGCGCAGCAGCGCGGGATATCCTGACCTACTGGCTGGCTCTGGCGCTGGTGATCGCGACCATCGCAGGCATCTATTGGTTGCTCAGAACCAAACGCGGGCTGGCACTGGCTGCGGTGCGCGACAATGTCGAGGCAGCCAAGTCCGTCGGCGTCGATGCGGTGCGGATGAAATGGCTGGTCTACCTTGTCTCAGCCGCCGGAACCGGGCTGACCGGTGCGCTGATCTACGTTCAGAAGCTGCGGATATCACCCGATGCCGCATTCTCGGTCACCGACTGGACGGCCTATGTGATCTTCATCGTCGTGATCGGAGGCATCGGCACCATCGAAGGCCCGATCCTGGGCGTGCTGATCTTCTTCATCCTGCAAAGCCTGCTGGCCGATTACGGCTCCTGGTACCTCATGGTGCTCGGGCTGATCGGGATCGCCGTCATGCTTTTTGCCCCACGCGGCCTGTGGGGGCTGATCTCGGAAAAAACCGGGCTGCAAATATTCCCTGTGCGCCGTCGTCTGGTGATTGGCGCGCAATCGAACAAGGAGGATTGATCCATGAAAGCACTCACGTTGACAGCGGCGGTTGCTGCGCTGGGAACGGGCGCATTTGCCGAAAGCACCCTACCAGGAATGACAGGCACAGACCACGTGGGTTTTACAGTTCCGAGTGTCGATGAGGCCGTTACCTTCTTTCAGGACGTCATCGGCTGCAATGTGTTCTATCCGCTAGGTCCGTTCTCGGGCGGCGACAGCACCTGGATGGCGGATCATCTGAACGTGGACGCCAAGGCCGAGATCCCGACGATGCGGCTGGTGCGCTGCGGCAATGGCGCCAACTTCGAAATCTTCGAATACACCGCGCCGGATCAGGACACGATACTGCCGCGCAACTCGGATATCGGCGGGCATCACATCGCCTTTTACACCACAGATATGGACGGCGCCGTCGGCTATCTGCGCGATCACGGCATTCAGGTTCTTGGCAATCCGACCACCATGACCGACGGGCCAAGCGCCGGGGAAACCTGGGTCTATTTCCTAGCCCCTTGGGGGATGCAGCTTGAACTGGTCAGCTATCCGGACGGCAAAGCCTATGAGACCGACTATGACGGCCGCCTGTGGGACCCACGGCCCTGAGAAACGCAAAAGAACAAGGGAGCGAGACTATGGCCACCATCACAACGGATGTTCTGATCATCGGGACCGGACCGGCGGGCTCGGCAACGGCAGCTTTGCTGTCCAGCTATGGCGTCGAGAACATGGTCATCAACCGCTATCGCTGGCTGGCCAATACGCCACGGGCGCATATCACCAACCAGCGCACGATGGAGGTGCTGCGCGACCTCGGTCACGAGGTCGAGGCCGAAGCTTACATGCACGCCGCGCACCAGGATCTGATGGGCGAGAACGTGTTCTGCGAAAGCCTGTCTGGTGAGGAAATCGGACGCATGAAAAGCTGGGGCAATCACCCCTTGTCCAAGGCCGAACATCTGCTGTCCAGCCCGACCATGATGAATGATTTGCCGCAGACCTTCATGGAGCCCATTCTGTTCGGCACCGCCTGCCGCCGTGGCACCCAGGCGCGGATGAGCACGGAGTATTTGCGCCATGAACAGGACGCGGACGGCGTGACAACGACCTGCCTTGATCGCCTGTCAGGCGAAGAAATCACGATCCGGTCTAAATATCTGGTCGGCGCGGATGGGGGAAATTCTCTGGTCGCCGAACATGCCGGTTTGCCCTTCGAGGGTCAGATGGGCGTGGGCGGGTCGATGAACATCCTGTTCCGCGCGGATCTCAGCAAATACGTCGCGCATCGACCGTCTGTCCTCTATTGGGTGATGCAGCCCGGTGCGGATGTCGGCGGCATCGGCATGGGCCTTGTCCGCATGGTCCGCCCGTGGAACGAATGGCTGATCGTCTGGGGCTATGACATCAACCAGCCCGCCCCCGAAGTTGACGAGGCGATGGCCACGCAGGTCGCGCGCCAGCTGGTTGGCGACCCCGGGCTTGAGATCGAATTGATCAGCGCCAATACCTGGACCGTCAACAACATGTACGCCACCCACATGCAGAAAGACCGCGTGTTCATCATGGGCGACGCCGCGCACCGCCATCCGCCGTCCAATGGGCTTGGGTCGAACACGTCGATCCAGGACAGCTTCAACCTCGCCTGGAAGCTGGCAGCCGTGCTGAAAGGCCACGCCGGAGAGAGTTTGCTGGACAGCTACAGCGAAGAACGCGCGCCGGTCGCCAAGCAGATCGTCACCCGCGCCAACCAGTCCATCGGCGAATTTGGACCCATCTTTGAATCGCTTGGCATGGCCGAAGGCGTCGACCCGCAGGTCATGCAAAGCAATCTGGAAGCCCGCACGGGTTCAACGCCCGAAGCAGCAGCTCAACGCAAGGCAATCCGCGAGGCGATTGCTTTCAAGAAATATGAGTTCGACGCGCATGGTGTGGAAATGAACCAGCGCTATGACTCCGGCGCGATTGAAACGGATGGCCAGCCCAATCCCGGTTTCGATCAGGATGCCGAACTGCACTATCAGCCGACAACATGGCCGGGCGCGCGTATTCCACATGTGTGGGTGTTCGACCACGACACCGGCAACAAGTTTTCAACGCTGGATCTTTGCGGTCGTGGCGCGTTCACGATCCTCACGGGGATCGGCGGCGAAGCGTGGGTTGATGCGGCCGAAACCGTATCGCGGGAACTCAGAATGCCCATTCGCTGCCACGTCATCGGCCCGCGCCAGACATATGTCGATCACACAGGCGACTGGGCACGGGCGTCCGAGATTTCGGATACCGGCTGTTTGCTGGTCCGCCCCGACCAGCACGTCGCCTGGCGCTTAGCCGGTTTGGCGGCGGATGCCGAAGCCGAACTGCGGCGGGCTCTGACCACAATCCTTTCGCGATAAGCGGAAACGGATCAGGCTTAATAAGGTTTGGAGGTCACAATGGACTCGCATGAAAAGGGATACTTCACCGAGGAAAACTCGGCCGAGGTTGTCACGGCACGCAACAAGAACGCAGAAAGCGAACGGCTGAAAGAGGTGATGGAGGTCATCACCCGCAAGCTCCACGAAGCAGTGAAAGAAATCGAGCCAACGCAAAAGGAATGGTTTGAAGCGATCATGTTTCTGACCAGGGTGGGGCATATGTGCGATGACTGGCGGCAGGAATATATTCTGCTGTCCGACGTTCTGGGCGTGTCGATGTTGGTGGATGCAGTGAACTCTCGCCGCCCGACCGGAGCCTCCGAGAACACCGTGCTGGGGCCGTTCCATGTCGGCGATGCGCCTGAATACGCAATGGGCCACAACATTTGCCTCGATCAAAAAGGCGAAGACCTGGTTGTTCGTGGACGCGTAACAGACGTTGACGGCAATCCGCTCGAAGGCGTCAAGATCGACGTCTGGCAGGCAAACGACGAAGGGTTTTACGACGTTCAGCAAAAGGGCATCCAACCCGACTTTAACCTGCGCGGCGTTTTTCGAACCGGGCCGGATGGGAAATACTGGTTCCGGGCTGTCAGGCCCAAACATTATTCAATTCCTGCCGATGGCCCGGTCGGCGATCTGCTGAACCGATTGGGGCGTCATCCGTTTCGTCCGGCCCATTTGCACTACATTGTGTCAAAGGAAGGGTATGACGAACTGACAACCCACATTTTCGACCCCGAGGACAAGTACCTTCATTCGGATTCCGTGTTTGGTGTCAAAGAAAGCCTGATCGCCGAGTTCAACCGCATCGATGACCCTGCACGGTCCGAAGAAGTCGGTTTTGATGGCCCCTATTGGGATGTCGAATTCGATTTCGTTCTGGCACCCAATGAGGCCTGAAATGGCGGAACCATGCATCATTTGCGTCGCGATCACCGGGTCCTTGCCCACAAAGGCCAATAACCCAGCGGTGCCCATAACGGTCGGGGAACAAATCGAAAGCACGCACGCAGCGTTCGAAGCAGGCGCTGCGATCTGCCACGCCCATGTGCGCAACGATGATGGGACGCCATCCAGCGATCCGGAGAAGTTTGCAAGGTTGAAAGAGGGGCTCGAGAAACATTGCCCCGGTATGATCATCCAGTTTTCGACCGGCGGTCGCTCCGGGGCGGGCAAGACCCGCGGCGGCATGCTGCCATTGCGGCCGGACATGGCCTCGCTCTCGGTGGGGTCGAACAACTTTCCAACGCGCGTCTACGAAAACCCGCCTGATCTGGTCGAGTGGCTGGCGGCTGAAATGGTGACCTATGGCGTCAAGCCAGAGGTAGAAGCCTTTGATCTGAGTCACATCCTGAAGGCGGCCGAGATGCACAGGAGCGGGCAGATCAAAGATACGCCCTATGTGCAGCTTGTAATGGGTGTCAAAAACGCGATGCCGGCAGATCGCGAGGTTTTCGATTTCTATGTCAGGACGGTCAACAGATTGTTCCCCAGCGCGCCGTGGTGCGCTGCCGGGATCGGACCGAAGCAGATCGTCCTGAACGAATGGGCCATTTCTGCCGGAGGGCACGCCCGAACGGGTCTGGAAGATAACGTCCGCCTGGACAAAAGCACCTTGGCCCCCTCAAACGCGGCTCTTGTCGCGCGTACGGTCGATGTCTGTGCAAGGTATGGCCGCCCCGTTGCGACACCCGCGCAAGCCAGAGAGATGCTCGGTTTGGCCCCGGCCCAGAGCTAGAACGCCGTAGAAACGGAACGCACCGGATTCCGGGCGAAAGATGCTTTGGGTGGCGCTGCGCTGCAGGACGCGCTTAGGGAAGCGGAAATTGTTCACGTTGCAGATGCCTGAACAAAAGCACTCCGTAACTGCCAGACTTTGGGATAGGTTATTATCAAGCGGTGGACCAAAGAGGACTGCAATTGACCCTTTTTATCAACGGGGTAGGAGCAAGTCAGACCTTCTCAGCTTGCACGTGGCAACACTGACTTTCAGTGTCCTCGTGTCTGACGTTTGCGTCCAGATCGATTTCTTCTTTCCTGAATGTTTGGGTCTTGATCAACCTGCGACAAAAGCGAGACCCTTTGGGATCAAACACCTGATCGACGCACATTTGGCTGGATTTCGGTCCAACGCCTGATACCTTGCCCCCGCATCGGTTTATTAGGTGCAACACCTCTGCACCCAAAATCTATTGGAGCGCGCTATTGGTAATTCCGTTTCACGTTCGGGAAATGCTTCAACGCATAAAAGCACGGTTTGACGCCGATCAGATACCCCGGCAGATGGCGCCAAGCGACGCAGAGTTTTCAACGCTACGCCCGTCCCGCAAGCCGACCAAAGAGATGGTCATACGCTTCTGGGACAAGTTGAAACCAACAGCCAGTGACGAGGATCAAGCACGGATCGCAGACCTGGCAACCATTGAAGACGCCGAAATCTATGGCACCAATATCGAGAACTTCATTGGGACCGTTAAGCTGCCTGTCGGGGTCATAGGCCCCTTGCGCCTGAACGGGATGAACGCAAACGGCGATTTTCATGTTCCCCTCGCCACGACCGAGGCTGCACTGGTCGCCTCCTACGCCCGGGGCGCGTACGCCGCCACCCGGTCGGGCGGAATAAGCACAGCTGTGTTGTACGAAGGTGTTTTGCGGACGCCGGCGTTTGTGTTCGAAAGCCTGCTGAAGGCCGGGCAGTTCGTGGACTGGGTTGTCACGCATGTCGACATGCTCCAATCTGCCGCCGAAGCAACGACCCGTCATGGCAAGCTCGTGTCGCTGGAGCCGTTCATTGACACCAACGTCGTTTTCCTGATTTGCCGCTATACGACAGGGGATGCGGCGGGTCAGAACATGGTGACAATCGCCACCGACGCCTTGTGCCAAGCAATCGCCGATAACTGCCCTGTGACGATCGAGAACTGGTATGTCGAAGGCAATTTCTCGGGCGACAAAAAGGCCTCGGCACTGGGGCTGGTGACGGGGCGCGGGCGCAAGGTCAGCGCCTCGGTCACGCTTCCGGCCGAGATTGTCGAAAAGACGCTGGGCACAACGGTCGGGGCGATGCTGGACTATGGGCGCATCGCCAATCTGGGGGCGCATCTGTCCGGCCAGTTCGGAGCGCAGGCGCATTACGCCAACGGGCTTGCGGCGTTCTACATCGCAACGGGACAGGACGCGGCCTGCGTTGCCGAAAGCGCGATGGGGGTCACGCGAATGGAACCGAGGGGGGACGACCTTTTCTGCTCGGTGACGCTTCCGAATATCCTGGTCGGCTCGGTCGGTGGCGGCACGGGGTTGCCAAGTCAGGCTGCGGCGCTGAACATCCTTGGCCTCAGGGGCAGCGGGTGTGGCACGGCTTTGGCCGAGGTTGCCACGGCCACATGCCTGTGCGGAGAAATCTCCATCGTTGCAGCAATTGCAGCGGGCCATTTCACCCGTGCCCATGAAAGTCTGGCCCGCCAAAGATGAGTTTTCTGAACCGACTCTGGATTTACCAATCCGAGCGATTTCCGCTGAAAAAGACCGTACCCCTGCTGCTTGTCTTTTCCGCCGCCAGCATCTGCGTTTCCGCGCGTTTGGCGGATCGCCCCTTGCCGGATTGGCCCGCATTTGCCGCAGGGTTTGTGCTGGCGATGGCGCTGTTCTTCCAGATGCGGGTCTGTGACGAGTTCAAGGATGCCGAGGATGACAGACGTTACCGCCCCGAAAGACCGATCCCGCGCGGATTGGTCTCAGCGGGCGAAATTCTGAGCCTGGGACTGCTGACCGTCCCTTTGGCAATTGCTGCCGCCTGGCTCTGGCACCCGTCGGTCTTGTGGCTGCTGGGCGTGGTCTGGATCTGGCTGGCGGCGATGACGGTGGAATTCGGCGTCCCGGCCTGGCTGAAGGCGCGACCGGTTCTGTATTTACTGAGTCATATGGCCATCATGCCCCTGATTGATCTGTTGTTGACCGGTCTCGAATGGCTGCCGGCGGGTGGGGCTGCGCCCTCTTTGTGGCTGTTCCTGGCGTTGTCCTTTGTGAATGGCTGCGTGCTTGAGATCGGGCGCAAACTTTGGGCCCCGGAAAATGAAATCGACGGGGTCGATACCTATTCGGCTCTCTGGGGTCCGCGTCAGGCAGGGCGTGTCTGGATCGGCGGTGTTCTGCTGTCCTACGCGCTGCTTGTCGGCACCGGCAGCGCCACCGGAGTTGGCTGGCAAAGCGCCCTGATCGGAGCATTGGCCTTGGGCCCCTGCGGGCTTGCCGCGTATCGTTATATTCAATCGCCGACGGCAAAAGCCCAAGACAGGATGGACACGGTGGCCGGGTTATGGGTGTTTTTCTGCTATGCCACGGCTGGATTCCTGCCGTTCCTGACAGGAGCCCTTGCATGACTTTCATCATCGCCCAAACGGATGCCGAAGATGTTTCAGTTGTCGGAGGCAAAGCAGCGGCCCTGTCATATCTTGCCCGACATGGGTTCGCCCCACCTGCTTTTTTTGTCATCACCAATGACGCGTTTCGCATGGGGCAATCCGGACCCATCGCCCAAAAAGGTCTGAGATCGGCTGTGACCGATGCGCTTGAAACGCTTGGGCCCGGGCCTTATGCGGTGCGCAGCTCTGGCCGGGCCGAAGATGGCGTAGACCATAGCCATGCGGGACAGTTCGATTCCGCCCTGAACGTTCCGGGCAATACTGTTATCGCGGCAGCCAAGCAGGTCTGGCAATCCGGGTTCTCGGACACAGTCGAAACCTACCGGGCAATCAAATCCGCGGGCGGGGCCGAGGCCCCGGCGATCATCGTGCAGCGCATGATCGATGCGAAATCAGCAGGTGTTGCTTTCTCCGCCGATCCGGTCAGCGGTCGGCGAAACGTGGTTGTGATCTCGGCCATCAACGGGCTGGCAGACCAACTTGTTTCAGGCGAGGTTGATGGAGAGGATTGGGTCATCGGCTCGGATGGCACACCGGAAAGCGCTCCGGATATACCAGCGCATTTGGATTTGAGCGAAGCCCAATCCATCGCGGCCTTGGCACACAAGGCCGAAGCGCTGTTCGGGACCCCTCAGGACATCGAATGGGCCATTGATGCGCAGGGGCTTCATATTCTGCAAGCCCGACCAATCACAACGGCCCTGCGCCCGGTTGCCTTGGACGACAAGACGCTCACCATTTTCGACAACTCCAACATCGTCGAAAGCTATCCGGGTGTCGTCAGCCCCCTGACCTATTCCTTTGCTCTGCATGTGTATTCTCAGGTTTACCGTGCGTTCGTCAGGCTGTTGGGTGTGTCTGAACGTACCGTCGTCCAGAACCCGACCGTATTCGACAATTTGCTCGGGCGGGTGGATGGTCGTGTGTATTACAATCTGATCAATTGGTACCGCGCTTTGGCCATGTTGCCGGGCTTCTCGTTGAACCGTGATTACATGGAAACGATGATGGGCGTTTCCGAACCGATGCCACGTGACGTCACGGACGCCCTTGCGCCGCCCCCTTCGGTCGGCTGGCGCAGGGCCGTGGAATACGCGAAACTGGTCAAGGTTGCGGGTGGCCTGATCTGGCAGGCCATCCGTCTGCCGCGGACCCGGCGCGCCTTTTACCACCGGCTGAACGGCGTCCTGCGGGCGGGGCTGGATGTCGACGCTTCCAACGCGACCGAACTGGCCGCCGAATATCGCCGCATCGAAAGCACTCTGCTGGATCAATGGGACGCCCCGTTGATCAACGATTTCCTGTGCATGATCGCGTTTGGCGGTTCGCGCAACCTGCTGCAAAAGTGGCTGGGTGAGGACGGCCTGATCTTGCACAATGACCTCATGATCGGTCAGGGCGACATCGTTTCGGCCGAACCTGCCCGACGCATTGCCCGGATGGGTGAATTGGTCCGACAGGCGGGTCTTGCCGAGGCGTTGAAGGCCAAGCCGCATGTGTCGGTTCTGTCTGACCATCCGCAGATCGAAGCCGAGATAGGCGCATATCTTGAGAAATTCGGCGATCGCTGCACCGAAGAGCTTAAACTGGAAAGCATCCCGTTGCGCGACGATCCGACCAGCCTGTTGCTGGCCGTTGCCGCCAGCGCCGAACGTCCCCCGTCCGGGCGTCAGGAAAGCGCCGAACCGGACTGGAAGGCGCTGTTTCCGGCAAACCCTTTGAAACGGCTTGTGGCTAAGTGGATTTTGGGCTGGACCAAAGCGCGTGTACGCGACCGCGAAAACCTGCGTTTTGAACGCACGCGTATCTTCGGTTATGCGCGGCGTGTGTTTTTGGGCATCGGTCGGGAATTTACCGCACTCGGTTTGATCGAAGCCCAAAGGGATGTGTTTTTCCTGACCACGCACGAAATTCTCGGAGCCGTCGAGGGCTTTAGCCTGTCGCCTGATCTGAAAAGCATCGTTGCGCAGCGGAAACAAGAAGATGAACCCTCGTCCCGACGCCCCGACCCGCCGGAGCGGATTGAAATCCGGGGCCCCGCCATCGCGCCGATCTGGTCCGAGGCCGCTGAGCTTGCGGCGGATACAACCCGGGTGAAGCACGGCACGGGCTGTTCTGCAGGACAGGTCACTGCACGGGCACGTGTGATCCGAGACCCGCGCAGCGAAGCCCTGAACCCCGGAAACATCCTGGTCGCGCGCCACACCGACCCGGGCTGGATCGCCGTATTCTCAAACGCATCCGCCATCGTTGTCGAGCGGGGATCGCTGTTGTCCCACTCGGCCATTGTCGCGCGGGAACTGGGTATTCCCTGCGTCGTCGGCCTGAAGGGGGCCACAAACTGGATCGAAGATGGCGAAATGCTGTTTGTCGATGGCGCTGGCGGCACGGTAGAACGGTGCGATGCGTAGCAGCGAGATTGAGACTAAAGCGGATTTCGACCATATCCGATACGCGCAGTTGTGGGAGGACGCGGATGTCCTCACCTCGGCCATGGGCGATTGTGCGGGAAAGACATTGGTGTCCATCTGCTCGGCGGGGGATAACGCGCTGGCCATGCTGACACTCGATCCCGCGCGCATCGTGGTGCTGGACTTGTCGCCCGCCCAGATCGCCTGCCTCAAACTCAGGATCGCGGCCTACAAAGTGCTGTCGCAGCCCGAGTTCATCGAACTCACCGGCTCGCGCCCTAGTACCCGACGGGGTGCATTGCTGATCCGGGTGATGGATGCGACAGATGCCGAAACGCGCGTCTTCTGGCAAACACTGACCCCGGAAGTCGAAAGATACGGCATCGGCGGCGTCGGCAAGTTCGAGCGCTATTTTCGCATCTTTCGAACATGGCTGTTGCCGCTGGTGCATTCGCGCAGAACCATTGACGCGGTGTTCACCCCGCGCAACCCCCAAGCACGCCAGACCTTTTTCGACACGCGGTTCAACACAACCCGTTGGCGGCTTTTGCTGAACATCTTCTTCTCTCGCTTCGTCATGGGGCGCATGGGGCGGGACAGTGCGTTCTTCGACCATGTCGAGGGCAGCCCGGCCCAGCATGTCGCCCGCCGCATTCATCACGCGGGGGTTTCGACCGATCCATCGCAAAACCCCTATCTGCACTGGATTCTCAAGGGCGACCACGGCGATGCGCTGCCGATGGCGTGGCGTCCCGAGCATTACGACACGATCCGATCCCGGCTGGATCGTCTGGATATCCGCCCTGGGTCGCTCGAGGCTTTTGTGTCGACCGGTGAGAAAGCCAGTGGATTCAACCTGTCCGACATCTTCGAGTACATGTCCCCCGAAACCTTCCCGCAGGTCTACGGCTCGATCCTGACCGCCGCAGAACCCTGCGCCCGGCTGGTCTATTGGAACATGATGGCGCCCCGGCGGGTCCCGCCGGAATACAAGGACAAGGTAGAAACCCTGACCGGCATCGAAACACAGCTGAAAACCCGCGACAAGGCGTTTTTCTACTCGGATTTCGTTGTCGAAGAGGTTCAGCCATGACCGTTCTTGGACAAATCTTGCTGGCGGCGGGGTCGGTTTTGGCTTTGATCGGCGTCATGATGGTCATCCGCAATCTGGCCAAAACGGCGGGTCTGAGTGCCGAGGTGCAGCGCAAGCTGATGCATGTCAGCACGGGCCTCTTTGCACTGCTGCTGCCCTGGCTTTTTCCCGACCGCTGGCCGGTTTACATGCTGATCACCGCCACAATGCTGGTGATGCTTGTGCTGCGCCTGCCGCGTTTTTCATCCGGTCTGGGCGCGACTTTGCACGGCGTGGACCGTACGTCCTACGGTGATTTTCTGCTTGCCCTGTCGGTCGGGCTTTGTTTCCTGCTGGCCGGGGACAATACGCTTTTCTACATCCTGCCAATCGCCGTTCTGACACTGGCGGATGCGGCGGCAGCGCTGGCCGGAACCGCCTATGGCACACGGCGTTTCACGGTCGAAGACGGTGAAAAGAGCGTTGAAGGCTCGGTTGTTTTCTTCGTGATGACCCTGTTGATCGCGATCATCTGTTTTCTGTTCATGTCAGACCTGCCGCCCGCAAACACCCTTGTGCTTTGCGTCATGGTCGCGGCCTTCGGAACCCTGGTCGAGGCGCAAAGCTGGCGCGGCTTTGACAACCTGTTCCTGCCCCTAGGCCTGCTTATTTTTTTGAGCGTACATTCCGACAGCACGCTGATTGAACTGGCGATTATCGCGGTTGTCTTTTTGACCGCGATTGCCAGTTTCAGCACCCTCGGTGCAAAGCTGGGTCTGACCAAACATGCCACCCGCGTCTATGTCATCACCGCGTTTCTGCTGTTGTCGGTCACCGCGCTTCAGAATGCCGTCCTGCCCATTCTGGTGCTGGCGACACATCTTTGGGCACGCGTCGAGAACCCTTGTGACGCCAAGTATCCCGATCTGGATATCGTTGCCTCTCTGGGACTGTTCAGCTTTGGCTGGCTGGCGATTGGTAATGCCACCGGATCGAACGCCGTGTCCTTTTATGGCCTGTCTGCAATGGGGCTTGCGATGGGGTTCAGTGTTCTTGCATTGCGGGGAAAACTGCCTGCAATCCTGGCGGTGGCGGCAGCACTTTTCGTGATCAGGCACTTTGTCGTTGCCCTCAACCCTGCCCCATCGAACTGGGCCGAGCCGCTGACGGTTCTGGCCCTGCTTTCACTGCTGTGCACAGCCGCGGTGCCGCTGGCCCGGCCACGCTGGTTCGGAAAAGACCGGGTTCTCAGGCTGACTCTGTTGGCCCTCGCCCTGCCCTTGCTTTACTATGTTTGGATGGTTGCCGGATCGCTTGGTGCGGGGTTCTTTGCCGGAGTCGTTTCATGACCAGAGAGACCATCAAAACAGCGGATGCAAAGCTGACCGTATATCTGAATGGCCCAAACTGGGATGGTGTTCCCGCCGCAACTTTCGGTGATTTTTCCTGCAAAACGCCCGAAGCCGGTGCCGAAATCCTGCTTCAAGGGATTGAGAGGGTCAGGAACGCAGGCCTCGACCGCATTATTGGACCGATGTCGGGCGATACCTGGCACAGCTATCGATTTGTCTCGAACAGCGACGGGTCCGCGCCGTTCCTGATGGAGCCCACCAACAAACCTCATGAGCTTAAGGTGTTCCGGTCGGCAGGCTTTGCCGAGATCAGCCGGTATTTCTCGGCCCGGGTGCCGCTGCAGGCCGCCGCCGGATCACCACCCCCGGAAACCGATGGCTTTGTGGTGGAAGAATGGGATGGAACAGACCCCGAGGCCCTGTTCCGTCAGGTATTCGCGCTTTCAACCCAAGCATTCTCAAACAACGCGTTCTACAAGCCGATTTCCGAGGCGGATTTTCTGGCCATGTACATGCCGGTTGTGCCGATGATGAAGCGCGATCTGATCCTGTTTGCGCGCCGCCGTGACGGGACTTTGGCCGGGTTTCTGTTTGGCATTCCCAACTATGCCGAAGGCCCCAACCCGACATCCGCAATCCTCAAGACCTATGCAAGTCTGGAACCAGGTGCCGGGCGGCATCTGGCTCACAGGTTTCACAAGGCTGCGTTCGGTTTGGGATACGATACCGCCATTCATGCGCTGATCCATGATGACAACACCTCGGCCCAGCGCAGTGCGGCGGAAGGCGCGACGATATTCCGGCGCTACACCCTGCTTGGGCGGAAGCTGGATGGCTGACCTGCTGTCCCATTTCGCTGCCACGGTTGAGCGGGTTCCGGACCGGATCGCCATTGTGGATGGCAAGGGCCGCCAGATCAGATTTCAAACCCTGCACACGCGCGTTCAGCATCTGGCAGGCCGGTGGCAGGACAAGGGCATCCGGTCAGGTGATCGCGTGCTGTTGGCCATGCCCGTCAACGCAGACCTGTATGCCAGTCTGGCGGCCCTGTGGTCCCTTGGCGCTACGGTCGTTCTGCCCGAACCGGCCATGGGGCTGGACGGTCTGCGCCATGCCGCCCGCACCACCAAGCCAAAGGCATTCTGTGCGGCAGGCGCGTATTCCTTGCTGAAGGTTCTGGTTCCGGACCTTTGGCCCCTAACCCTGCTGACGCCCGGACAAAGCCGCAGCAACCCGCCATCACCCAGCGTTCGGCCGGATGACATCGCGCTCATTTCCTTCACGTCCGGGACGACGGGCCAGCCCAAGGCCATCCCACGCTCCCACGCGTTCCTGACGGCTCAGCACGACGCCATCGCGCCCCTCTTGGACAGTGACAGGGCCGAGCGCGATCTGGTTGCCTTTCCGGTGTTCACGCTGATCAATCTGGCAGCCGGGCGCACAAGCGTTTTACCCAACTGGAGGCTCAGCAAGCTGGACCGCCTGTCGCCCGCGCAGTTGGAACGCTGGCTTCGGACGCAACAGATCAGCCGGGCCCTGATCCCGCCATCGCTATGTGACAAGCTGGTACAGTCCCACGACACCGGGTCGTTGCACACGGTGTTCACCGGCGGCGGCCCGGTGTTTCCGGACTTGGTGGAGGCATTGAAAACCCGGCACAGACTTTCCGTCGTGTGCGTCTATGGATCGACCGAAGCAGAACCGATTGCCCATCTCGATGCCAGGGACATTTCAGAAGAGGATCGCCACCAAATGGCTGGTGGCAAAGGCCTTCTGGTGGGGTACCCGGTGCCCGAGGTCACGCTCCGCATTTGCGACAATGAGGTTCAGGTCGCCGGTGCGCATGTGAATGACCGGTATTTGGACCCGGCCCACTCAGAGAAAAACAAAATCAAGGAGGGGGGTGTCATTTGGCACCGGACCGGTGACGCCGGTACGCTGGATGATGACGGACGATTGTGGTTGTGGGGGCGGGTCGGGTCTGAAATTGAAGTTGTTTCAGGTACGCTGTTCCCCTTTGCGATCGAAGTCGCTGCGCAGTATTGGCCGGGCGTGGATCGGTGCGCGCTTGTCAAAACCAAGGCTGGCCCGGCGCTTTGCGTTCAGGGCCACCCGGATCACTTCGGGGATTGGAGTAAATCTGCGCTTGGATTTGGCGTTTCTAATGTGATTTCGATAGATAGGATTCCTATGGACAAGCGCCATGCCTCTAAAGTCGATCGGGCGAAACTTGAATGTATCATAAAGACTTAACGCAGTCCGGCTCAAAGGTTTCTGAGCCTTCCCGTCTGTAGGACTCCGTTGCTATGCGCAGTTGTCAGAGGACTGAGGATAGCAACGAAGTCCTCAGCTAGAAGTATCTCATCAAAATCTGCACATCTTGGGCAGGGGAAATGCGCATTCGTCAGTCACATCTGGCGGTATGAAACATTTGACCGCAGATACCCTGGCATGGTGTGCCTTTGCGATTGCTTCTGCAATTCTGGCCGCGCAGCCCTTGCAATGGCTTGTTCGAAGCTGGCTTAGCCCGGCTTACGGGTCGTATGGTTACATCTATGTTCTGCTGATCGTTGGCCTCGCCGGGATGAGTTTGTTGAGCGGCCGTCCGACAGACGCGCGCGCTCGGACACCCACGATTGCCCTGCTACTATTGGCGGCTTTGGTCCGTTTCTTAGGGCAGGTTCTGGCGATCAATATTCTGAGCGCTCTGGCCCTCGCATTGGATGTCTTCGCGCTGGTTGGGCTGTTGCAGTTGCACCGACGCCCCTTCGCGCTGTCGCCGTTCTGGATGGCGGCCCTGTTCCTGTTTTCCTTGCCAACCGAGATGGTCTTGCAACGTACGCTTGGATTTCCGTTGCAGATGGTTTCGGCAGAATTGTCCTGCCACATGCTCAGCGCCGTGTTCTCGAACGTTGCCTGCGACGGGGTGCGCATCACCCTGGAACAGAGGGATATTCTGGTGGACTTGCCCTGTTCCGGGGCCTCGGGGCTGTTGCTGTCGCTGGCTTTTGTGATCATCCAAAACGCGGTTATGCGGCCACGATGGTACATCGGCGCCCTCAGCCTGTTGGCCGTGACCGGATGCGCGGCCTTGGGCAATAGCCTGCGCATTTCGCTTCTGGCAGTCGGGCTGGCACATGATCTGGATGTGATGGCCGAGCCCTGGCACAGCCTGATCGGGTTGGGGACCCTGATCCTGACGGTTGCGCCCTTTGCACTGTTCTATCGGCCCCGCACCGCAAGCCCGCGCAAAGACCGCCCGCAGGCCGACAGGATCATCCTGCCGAAACCCATCAAGGCGCTGGCGGGCATTGCGTGCCTGATCGGCAGCATTGCCATCGTTTCGTTCAAGGCAAAACCGGTGGATGTTTCGGGCCGTGTCGCGACGCCGACCCTGCCCGCGCAGATCCACGGACATCTGGCGCAGAACGTGCCTCTGACAGCGATGGAGGCGCATTATTTCGAAGCTTATGGCGGGCAGGCGCAGAAAGCTCAGTTCGGCCCGTTGGGCTTGAACGTTGTCAGCACGCGTGCGCCGCTGCGGCATCTGCATGCCCCTGAGATTTGCCTGCGGGGTCTCGGCTACAAGGTGCGGTTTCTGGGCACTGGCTATGACGGCGTTCCCAGCGCCTATTACCGGGCGACCGGCCCAGACGGGGACGAATGGCTGGTTGCGGTCAGCTACGTCTCGCAGAACGGGCAGGTCACACCCAGCGTGGGCGAAGCGATCTGGCGCTGGCTGAACGGGTCCGGCGGCACCTGGAGCAGCGTGCAAAGGATCACCCCTTGGGCCCTGGACACCAAGCTACGCGCACAATTGGACGCTGCAACGATTGCAGCTCTGGACATTCAAACCATCAAAGGAACGGACATATGATACGCCATTTTGCTTTTGTTTTTCTGCTGCTGCCCGGGGCAGCCTACGCTCAACCCGATGACGAGATCGCAGGTCGATTGATCGGCGGCGGGGCAACCGGACAATTGGACCTGCCATTGCTGAAGTCGGACCTTTCCATTGATATTCAAGGCGATATGGCAACCGTTCAGGTGCGGCAGGTGTTCGTGAATCCGTCGGATGATCCGATGTCTGCGGAATATCTTTTTCCACTCAACCAAAAGGCCGCCGTCTACGCGATGCAGATGAAAGTCGGCGATGAGGTGATCGAGGCGCAGGTTCAGCAAAAGGACGAGGCCGAACAAACCTTTGAGACCGCAAAGCACGCGGGCAAGGCCGCAGCCCTTTTGACCCAGCATCGTCCCAACATGTTCACGCAGAACGTCGCCAACCTGATGCCGGGGCAGCCGATTACGGTGACGCTGAGCTATGTGCAGCCCGTTCCCAAGATCGACGGCGGGTATGAACTGGTGCTGCCGCTGGTCGTCGGGCCACGTTATCAGGGTGCGGTGAATTTTGACCCGGCCTCTGGCGATCTAGTGTTGGCGGAGTTCAACGAAGAAGAACCGGTCACCTCTGCCGTGACCCGGATCGATGGCTGGGCAGTTGCCGAGCTGCCCGAGTATCCACCGGTACCGCGCCTGACAAACCCCGATATCATTGAACCCGCGCGGGTCTCGCTGAACCTGAACCTGCGCGGTGCTGTTCCGGTCTCCAATCTGACAAGCGCAACACATGATCTGCAAATCCGGCAGTCAGACGGCGTGCTCAGCGCCACCTTCAGGGACGGGCGGGTAATCGACAACCGCGACCTTGTTCTGCGCTACGAGCTTGGCGGCGATCAGACGACGGCCGGAGTGCTGGCTCATCACGATGAACGCGGAGGCTTTGTGTCGCTGCTGATCGAACCGCCGAAGATCCCACAATCGGATCAAATCACCGCCCGAGAGCTGGTGTTTGTACTGGACACCTCGGGATCAATGGGCGGCGCGCCTCTGGACGCCAGCAAGCGATTCATGGAGGCCGCGTTGCAGGGCCTGCGCCCCGTGGATTATTTTCGCGTGATCCGGTTTTCTTCGGGTGCGTCCGAGTTCGCATCCCAGGCCGTTCCCGCCACCCGTGGCAACATCCGGTCCGGTCTGCGCTATGTACGCGGTCTGCGCGCCGGAGGCGGTACGGAAATCGACAGCGCGATCCGTCACGCCTTTGCGACACGGCAACCCGAGAATACATTGCGCATCGTCGTCTTTCTCAGCGATGGATATATCGGACGCGAAGCGGATGTGTTGCGCACGATCCGGCGGCAAATCGGCGACGCGCGTATCTATGCATTTGGTGTGGGCACTGCGGTAAACCGGTATCTTCTGGATGGGATGGCCGAAGAAGGCCGCGGTTATGCCCGCTATGTTGATCCAACTCAAAACGCCTCGGACGTCGCTGACACACTGGCCCGGGACCTGAAATCGCCGGTGCTGACGGATATATCCATTGATTGGGGCGGATTGGACGTCACCGAAGTTGTTCCCCAACACATCCCCGACCTGTTCGACGGCGGTACGATCCGGGTTCTGGCCCGGTACAACGGCGGCGGGCCTGCCGACATCAAGATCAATGGTCTGGTTCAGGGCAGAGATGCGCAGATGCCACTATCGCCAACCCTGCCCACAGAGTCCGACCCGCAAGACGACACGCATCAGGGGGCCGCGATCCCGCTGACCTGGGCACGTACCAAAATCGCGGATCTGGACCGCGCCATGGCGGTGCAGTCTGGTGACCCCGGGAAGCTTGAGGCACAGATCACCGATCTTGGGTTGAAATTCAATCTTCAGACCCAGTTCACCTCATTTGTTGCGGTGTCCAAACAGGTTGTGAATGAAGGCGAGGTGCCAACAAACCCGACTCCGGTGGCCTTGCCTCAGGTGGCGGGCGTGGGCGCCGGGGCCTATCCCAAAACCGCGTTCAGCGGATCATCCACGCCCGAGCCGCAAACGATTTTCGGACTGATCGTCCTGGCGGCGTTGGGCGCGCTGCGCCTGACACGGGGCCGGAGAGTTTCGGCATGAGGAATGTACCCTACAAACTGCGCACAGATGCCTGGTGGCTCGGCGCTGATTTCAGGTGGCGCAGACCGCAGATGCAAGCCCCACTTGACCCGGCCAATGGCAGTGTGATCTGTGATCGTGACTTCGGTGAAACTTCGATGGCGGACGCATATCGTGAACAACATCCTGATCGTAGATGACGATGCCCGTATCCGCGATGTCGTACGCTTTGCTCTGCAAGATTCCGGCTTTCGAACAACCGAGGCCGGCACCGGTCAGGATGCATTGGACCTGTTTTCCCAATCGCCCGCCGATCTGGTTGTACTGGATATCGGAATGCCCGAAATGGACGGGTTGGAGGCCTGCAAGGAATTGCGAAAAACCTCAACCGTGCCAATCTTGTTTCTGACGGCACGCGATGATGAGATCGACCGCATTCTGGGGTTTCAGCTTGGTGGCGATGACTATGTCACCAAGCCTTTCAGCCCGCGCGAACTGGTGTTGAGGATCAAGGCCATCCTTGCCCGCTCGGCTGACACAAATCCGCGGGGCGAGGTGACGGTCTATCAGGATCTGCAATTGGATCACAACGCGCATCGCTGCACCCTTGCGGATGCCGAGATTCAGTTGACCGGGATCGAATTCTCGGTGCTTTCGATCCTCGCCAAAACGCCAAGCCGTGTCTATGCGCGGGCGCAGCTGATCGAGTTGGTCTATGGTCACAACACCTATCTGTCCGGTCGCACGGTCGACAGCCATATTCGCAATATCCGTCAAAAGGCGCGCGCATTGGGGTATCCCGATCTGATTCAAACCGTGCACGGGGTTGGGGTGAAACTGGGCGTTTGTCAGTGCTGACCATCAGGCAAAAATGGCGGCCATCGCTTGCGCTGGTGATTGCGCTGGTCTGCATCGCCCTGGTGGCACTTCCGGTCATCGGCGTTTTGGGTGCCCGCCTGTCCAGCAACCAGTTCGCGCGCGAGACTGAGCGCAGCCTGCTGTCTCAGGCGGTGATATTTGCCGAGGTGTATGCCGCAGCCTTCGCCGAATTCCAGCCCGTGCCGACCGTCGGCCACCGCTTGTCGACCAAGCAGATCGAGCGTCTTGAACAGGACTTTCACCCCATCGCACCCAGTCTGGATTTGCTGCGCGGCGAGGTCTCGCCACCCAGACCCGATCCGGTATCCAGCGAAGAACCTCTGGCCGCGCCCTACAAGGCGATCTCGGAAACGCTGTCAGCGCTGGCAAGGTCAGCGAAGAAGACCACCCTGTCGGGATATGTTTTGACGGATCACACGGGTCAGGTCATTGCCAGCAGCGGATCAGCCAAGGGATCGTTTCTGCATGTCCCGGAAGTGTCTCGGGCCCTGAAGGGGGAAACCGTTTCCGTGCTGCGGCATCGGGATGATCCGTCGGAACGGCATCTTCTGAACTCGATCAGTCGGGACACATCATACCGCGTGTTCGTTGCCCATCCGGTGGTTTTGGACAGTCGGGTCATCGGCGCCGTTTACCTGTCTCGCACGCCCATGGACCTGAGGAAGTTCTTGTTTCAGGAACGATTCACGCTGGGTTCTGTCGCCGTGTTCATGCTGCTGTCCGCAGCTGGTGTCGGGTGGATGATGTGGCGGTTGATCTCGAAACCAATTCGCGATCTCAGCAGTCAGAGCCGGGATGTCGCAAGCGGATCGAAACCGACGCCTGATCCCGTGCCGCACTACGGCGTGCGGGAATTGGCGGATTTGGGCAATAACGTCGTTTCGATGGCCGCAACCCTGTCGGAACGCTCGACGGCGATCGAGACCTATACAAGCCACGTCACGCATGAGTTGAAGTCGCCGGTCACCGCAATTCTCGGGGCGGCCGAGCTGCTGTCTGAGGGGCCATCTGCCGTGTCCGGTGATCGCAACCAGAAACTGGTTCACAACATTCAGGAAGAAGGTCTGCGCATGAACGCCCTGCTGGTTCGGCTTCGCGAACTGGCCCGGGCCAGCGTTCAAACCGACCCGACCCCAACGTCATTGGCAGATATTGTCCAGGCGGCTTCCGCCGAGTTCTCGGACCATATCATCGAGTGTCACGCGCCGTCCGACACGCATCTGCCCCTGTCCAAAGATCAGGGGCAGATTGTTCTGCATCATCTCTTGCAGAACGCATTCCAGCACGGGGCAACACGTGTCGACATCACCTACGAAGCGGTTTCGCAAAGCCTCATTGTCGCCGATAACGGTACAGGCATTTCCGAACGGAACGCGGCTCGTATCATTGACCCTTTCTTCACGACAAGACGGGATCAAGGCGGCACCGGGCTGGGTTTGTCCATTGTTGCGGCTGTATTGAAACAAGCCGGTGCAACGATCGAGGTCATGTCACCCCAGCACGGCGCCAGTTTTCGGATCAGGTTTTGAACAAAAGGGGATACTAGTACCAATCTGCACGCCATCTGCGATAGCCAAGGAGCGACGCACGAATGTCTTCCGGTCGGCGATCTCTCTCGTAGCATTCGTCATCTCATAACCCCGACAGGCTTGCGGCAATTGCGAGGGCCGAGGTAATTTACCGCCGTTTGTCAAACGATGGATCGGGTTGTCCGACCAGACAATTCAGCACCCACGGGTAGCTTGTGGTGACGTAATATCCGTACTCACCATCCACAGTCATACCGTTGCATTCATCCAGATCGCCCGTCCCGGTGAACTCATAGTCGTCAATATATGTCCCGTCCGGTGTGCCGCCCGGCCCGGCAGGCGGCGCGGGGCGAGCTGTGGTTTTGAGTTGATAGCCGGAAACCGCAGGTCTGATTTTACCGTCGCTGTCCTTGAAAATCGTTCCGTAGATGGGATAGCCGTCAGCCGCGAAACCTATGACCGGTGAGGGTTTATCGAGGTCATGATCCAGAAACAGTGCATTTGGATTGGAATGGTAGTGATACCTGCCGTCTGGCTGGGCATGCGCGTTGTGCAGGTCCACGCCGAAGTATTGATCGTAGGACGGCGGATCGAGCAGCCACGGATCTGTATCCCGGCACCCCGCCAGGACGTTGCCGTTCTTGTCCGCCCGCGGGCCGTTCGGGCGATAACACCCGGCGGAAAGCAAATCGACCGGCACGCCATTCAGTAGAATTGCGTCATAGCTACGCTGAGACAGTGCAGTTTGGCTTCCGGTTTTCTCTGGATTTCTGGGAATCCGAAACGTGCCCGGCAATTCCCGCACGTCATTGGCAAAGTTCGCTGTCGGGCCGTTGAAGTCATGATTGGGAATGCCGTTGGTCTTGAGGGTGCAGTGCTGACCATCCGCCGAGATTTCGATTTCGGATTCGAAACGCTGCTGGCGCGTGACGTCCTCCACCGAAGCAGAATACACGCCCGCATAGTCTGCGCAGTCGGCAGACCGGTTGCTGAGCAAAAGATTGGTGATGTCCTGCGCAGCGGTTTGCGCCATGGCCTGAGCGGTCACAAATCCTGTCAAAAGCGCGCTGAATGTCAGAACGTCCAATCGCATGGCTCAATCTCCTTGGGGTTTTCGAAATTTCCAAAAATAAGTCGGTCGATGAGGGGTGATGCCCGTCAGTCTATCTTCAGAAGGCAACGCGGTCTCCTCCTTTCAGGTCCAGGATTTCCCGCGCTTCATCAGGGGTCGCGATCTGACTGCCCAGATCCTCGACAATACGCCGGATTTTTGCGACTTGCTGAGCGTTGCTCTCGGCCAGTTTCCCGCGCGAGATGAACAGGCTGTCTTCCAGGCCGACGCGCAGGTTACCGCCCATCTGGCTTGCGGTTGCAGCAAGCGACATCTGTGCGCCCCCTGCCCCCAATACGGACCAGCGATAGTTGTCACCGAACAGCCTGTCGGCGGTGCGTTTCATGAAAATCAGATTGTCGACCTCGGGTCCGATGCCGCCAAGGATGCCAAAGATGAACTGAATGAAGATCGGCGCTTTGAACAGCCCGACATCCATGCAGAATTTCAGGTTATACAAGTGGCCGACATCGTAGCATTCATGTTCGAATTTGATGTCGTGCGGCGCGAGTGTTTCCGCCGCCTCGCGAATGTCGCGGAACGTATTGCGAAAGATGTTCTGATCGGAATTCGCGACATAGTCCTTTTCCCAATCGAACTTCCAATCGTCATCGCCATACCGGTTCGCCAACGGATGAAACGAGAAGTTCATCGACCCCATATTCATCGAGCACATTTCCGGGCTGAAGGTCTTGGCCGGGTTGATCCGGTCCTGAATGGACAATGTCAGCGATCCGCCGGTCGACAGGTTCACAACCGCGTCTGTCGCCTGTTTGATGCGCGGCAGGAAAGGCGCGAAATCCTTGGGGTCGACCGATGGCGATCCGTTCTCGGGGTTGCGCGCATGAAGATGCAGGATCGACGCACCAGCCTCGGCGGCGTCGATCGCCTGCCGCGCGATGTCGTCATAACTGTAGGGCAGCGCATCCGACATGGTGGGCGTGTGGATCGCCCCGGTTACGGCGCATGTGATGATGGTCTTTTTCTGACGGGCCATGGGTTCAGTGTTCCTTGGATTGTCCGATGTGCTTCACGCGATAGCCCAGCGGAAAAAGTTGCAGATCATAGCGGCTGCGGATCACGCCCCAGATGCCTTTTGGGGCCCTGAGCATGACAACGATTGCGACCACGCCAAGAACGATCAGGTATGTTGTCCCGAGATCGGCCAGTGTTTCGCGCAAGGCAAAGAAGACCAGCGTGCCGATGATCGGGCCTTCGATGGTGCCGATGCCGCCGATCACCACTATGAAGATAACAAAAGCGGTCCAGTCATTGACGCTGAACGCCGCATCCGGCGAAATGCGCAGCTTTTGCAGGAAGATGAGCGCACCGATCATTGCGGTGAATGCCGAGGTGACAACATACACGATGAACTTCGTGCGCCAGATATCGATGCCCAGGCTTCCGGCGGCCAGTTCGTTGTCGCGAATGGCCGTCAGCGCCAATCCTTGCCGCGACCGCAGGAACAGATACACCGCCGTCACCACCAGCACAGCTGCCCCGAGCGCCAGCCAATAGCTCAGCGCCTCACGCATTGCGCGGCCAGAGGCCAGCGATTTCACGATGGCGACGGGTAAAGACGATCCTGATCCCCCGCCCAGTGCAGAGATTTGCGCGAAGCCCAGTCGAAAGACCTCGGCGATGACCCAGGTGCCAATCGCAAAATACGCGCCTCGGAGCCTGAAGATCAGAACGGCGACGGGGATAGAGATCAAAGCCCCCAGCACCCCGGCAACGGCAATGGCAGCCACCGGAGGCAGCCCACCGAACATCGTAAGCGCAAAAAGCATGTAGCCGCCGAAGCCCACATAGGCTTGCTGACCGACCGAGACGAGACCGGCATAGCCCGCCATCAGATTCCAGAGCGTGGCGAGGGACAGGTAGAGAAACAGCTCGCCCATCAGGCGCATGTCGGCGCGACCCGCCCACCACGGGGCGGCAATCAGAACAAGAACTGCAAGCGCGGCAATGATCGCCGCAACTCGGGCGGCTTTCGAAGAGCGGGAAACGGAATAGTCCTGCAGGTTCATCCGGACACCCTCGGGAAAAGGCCGTTGGGACGAACGGCAAGAATGACAAGAAAGGCAATATGGCCGGCCAGCAGCTGCCAGCCCGGATCAATCTTGGCTCCGACGGTTTGCGCGACGCCAAGGATGACGCCGCCAATCAGCGTGCCCCAGAGGTTGCCAAGCCCACCGATGATGACGGCCTCAAAGCCAAAGATCAGGCGGCCGCCGCCGATGGAGGGATCAAAGCTTGTCCGAATGCCAAGCAGTATACCGGCGATTGCCGTCACGCCCAGCGCCAGCGCCATGGCCAGCCCGAAGATGTGCCGACGATTGAGGCCCATAAGCTGCGCGATGTCCTGATTGTCGGACACAGCCCGAAAGGCGCGCCCAAGTGCGGTGTGGTAAAAGGTCCATTGCAGCCCCCAGATCACCGCGACAGCGATGCCAAACGTCAGCAGCGGCAGGAGTCCGAGCGTCAGCCCTCCGACTGCGACGCTTGCTGTTTCGAGCGCACCGGCGTCAAGGTCTTGCGGGTCGGCGGTGTAGACCTCCAGCAACCCGTTCTGGATGATCACGCTCAGCCCAAAAGTGACAAGCAGCGGCGGAAGAATGTCGTCGCCCAGTGTCTGGTTCAGCAGGCCGCGTTGCAGGGCGTACCCGATCAACACCATGGCGGGAACAACGATCACCAGCGCGGCCATCGGATGCATCCCCGTCGCGGTCGTCACGGTCAGCCCGAGATAGGCGGCCAGCACGATCAGATCGCCATGGGCAATATTGACCAGCCGCATGACGCCAAAGATCAAAGACAAACCTGCGGCGAACAGGGCGTACAGCCCGCCCAGCAACGTTCCCTGCACGATAGCGTTCAGCCATTCCATATCATTCGATCCCGAAATAGGCGCGCGAGATGTCCTCGCGCGAAACCGTGTCAGACGCGCCTTCCAGCGAAACGCGCCCCTCTTGCAGGCAGTAGACCCGGCTCGAGACCGACAGCGCCTTGGTGATGTCCTGTTCGACGATGATTGCGCTCATGCCTTCGCCGATGATGCCGGGCAGCGCCTCATAGATGTCCTTGATAATGATCGGGGCCAGCCCAAGGCTGATTTCATCGAACAGGATCAGATCAGGATTTGCCATCAGGGCGCGCCCGATGGCGACCATCTGCTGCTGACCGCCCGAAAGCGATGTCGAGGCCTGATCTTTTCGCTCTTCAAGGATCGGGAACAGATCGTAGACGGCAGCCAGATCCCAAGGACCTGCGCGGCCAACCTGCGCCCCGATCATCAGGTTTTCTTTGACCGACAAAGAAGGGAACAACTGGCGGCCCTCCGGCACCATGGCAAGGCCAAGTTCCGCGACCTCGTCCGCGCGCAGGCGGCTGATATCCCGGCCACGGTAGTGGATCTGGCCCGGCTCGTTCGCGAGCAACCCGGTGATCGACCGCATCAGGGTCGTCTTGCCTGCGCCGTTCGCGCCAATGATGGCCAGAACTTCGCCTTCGCCAACGTCCAGATCGACATCATAGAGCGCCTGAAAGTCACCGTAGAAAGCGTTCAAACCGCGTATCCGGAGAATGGGGTCAGGCATCGGCTTCGATCCCCAGATAGATCTCTTTGACTTCGGCGCTTTCCATGATCGACTGCGGCTCGCCCTCGGCGATCTTCTTTCCGAAATCGATGACGATCAGGCGGTCCACAACGGCCAGCAGCGCATGCACGACATGTTCGATCCAGATGATGGTAACGCCAGAGGCGTGGATGTCCTTGATGGTCTGGACCAGTGACCTGCACTCTGCTTCGGTCAAACCGCCGGCAATCTCATCCAGCAGCAGCAGTTTGGGCCTGGCGCAGAGCGCACGTGTCAGTTCCAGACGTTTGCGTTCCAGGAGTGTCAGGCGACCGGCAAGAACGTTTGCCTTGGGCAGCAGTTCCGTTTGGTCCAGAACCTCCAGACAAAAGCGTTCGGCCTGATGCCCATGCATACCGGCGGATTGCGTGGCAGCGATCATGGCGTTTTCAAAAACGGTCATGCCCGAAAACGGCTGCGGGACCTGAAAGGAACGGGCAATGCCCGCATGGCTGCGCTTAGCCGCGCTCCATTTGGTGACGTTCTGCCCATTGAATTCAATGACCCCGGAATTCGGTTTGAGCGTCCCCGTGATCAGATTGAACATCGAGGTTTTTCCGGCACCGTTGGGACCTATGACCCCGAGCGCTTTGCCTTGCTGGACCTCATAGCTCATGGCATCGGCGACAGTGACCGCGCCAAATGCCTTGCTCAGGTCTTGGAGTTTCAGGATCGTTGTCATGCGTCTCTCGGATGGGGGGTTCGGCGCCATGATCAGCGCCGAACGTCTGCTCAGCCCAGCAGTTTCATATCTGCCGTTACCGGAACCTCGGGCGCGGTGCTGTTTGCAACGATCTGCAACTCGTACGCGTCGCCGGATTTCTGCCACTGACCGCCGACGAGGGGCGTTTTGGTGACGTTGTTCATCGGCCCATCACCCCAGTTCACCGGACCGACGATCGTGTTCAGGTTGGTGGAGGTGATCGCCGAAATGATCGCAGACGGGTCCTCCAGATCTTCGGCCCGCTTGATGACATCCGCGACCACCTCGAACAGCGCATGCTTGAAGCCAAGCGGTTGGGTCCACGGACGACCAGACTCAGCCGTATAGCCTTCGGCCAGGTCTTTCGAGGAAATGCCGGTCAGCGAGGACGAGAACGGATGGTGCGGAGACCACCAGACCTCGGTCGACAACCCGTCGCCACGGTCGCCCAGCGAGTCAATGACGGACGGGAACAGCAGCGCTTTGCCAATTGTCACGACCTTCGGATTGAACCCTTGCTGGGCCGCCTGACTCCAGAACGTCGCGAAATCCGGCGGGATCATGTTGCCGGTGACGATTTCACAGCCAGCGGCCTTGAACGCTGCGATCTGGTTGGAAAAATCGTCGGACAACGGCTGATAGCGGCCGGGATCGGTGAGCGTGTATCCGGCGGCAGCCAATGGCTTTGGCAGCCCCAGTTCCGCGTCACCCCAGGCATTGCCGTCAGCATCGTTGGGGAATAGACCGCCCACGGTCTTGGTCACGCCGGTTTTGTCCCACATGTCGAGGAAGGCCGCGATCACATCCTCAAGGCCCCAGAAGAAGTGATAGGTCGTCTCAAACCCCTCACCCGGAACACCGTTGCGGCCAAAGAAATAGGGCTGCCACGGGCAGTCGGTCGTGATGCAGGGGACCTCATTGATTTCGGCCTGATCTGCGACCGGGTTCACCGTGTCCGGAGTCGATGCCGCGACGATGATATCGACCTCATCCCCCAGGATCAGGTCGGCGGCGACCTCTGCCGCGCGGTTGGGGTTGGACTGGCTGTCTTTCGAGATGATCTCGACATTCCAGGTCTTTCCATTGTTGTCCAGGCCAGCCGAAAAGACCTGCTGAATGGCCTGAAGCACGTATTCGTCAGCCTCAGCGAAACCCGCCAGCGGCCCGGTGCGCGGGCTGACATTGCCGATCCGCAGTGTCGGGTTCGCGGCGTAAGCGCGCGTCGCCCGGAGGATCGCCGGAGCCGCAATCGCCGCCGTTGCCCCGGCGATGAAACTGCGCCTTGTGGCCGATTTGAAAGTCCTTGTCATTGCGTCCTCCCTTCACCGGCCTCCCGCCGGTGTTTGATTGATCTTACAAAGTCTTCTCGAGATTTTTCAGATGTGTCGCGACGCGCTGGCGAACCTTGTCTGCCTCGCCCTCGGCCCATTTCCTGAACCCTTCGCCGGACTTCATGCCCAGCTTGCCCGCATCGACAAGCGACCTGAGATAGGTTGACGGGCCTTTTTGCGCCTCAAGATCGTGCAGCACGTTTTCGTGGATGTCGAGGGTCAGGTCGGTGCCGACCAGATCCGCGTTCTCCAATGGCCCCAGCACCGCCAGCCGCCGTCCAAAGCTGGACTTGATCACGGTATCGACGGCCTCCGCGTCACAGATCCCGTTTTCCACCAGACTGACCGCTTCACGCCACAGCGCATGCTGAAGGCGATTACCGATAAAGCCGGGCACGTCCTTTTCGACCATCACCGGAGTTTTGCCGGCATCCTTCAACAGATCGAACATCTCCTGCGCGACCCCGGGGTCTGTCCACTCGGTCTTGATGACCTCGACCAGCGGAATCATATGCGGCGGGTTCCACCAATGCGTTCCAAGCGCCCGGTTTCTCAGCCGCAAGCCGGACATGATCTGAGTGATCGGCATGACCGAGGTATTGGACGCGAGTATGCAGGTCTCTGACGCGTGCGCCTCGATCTCAGCAAAAATCGCTTGCTTGAGCTCCAGTTTTTCGGGTGCGGCTTCGAACACGGCGTCAGCGTTTCGTACCGCACCTTCCGTTGTCGCAAAAATCTCAATCATCTTGAGGGTTTTTGTGATTGTGACCTCGTCATCCCCCATCGCAACCATGCTGGCGCGGATGCGATCTGGCACGGTGGCCCGCGCCTTTTCAAAGGGGTCCGTGATGGCGACGTACTGGCCCGCTTTTGCCAAAGTCAGGGCAATGCCGTGCCCCATAAGGCCCGCGCCAATTACCGCCATCTGCTGCTTCTTGCGCACCATCCGTTAACCCGCCGTATATCCGCCGTCGGCATGCAGGATATGCCCGGTGTAAAAATCGGATGCCCGCGATGCGAGAAACAGCAGAGGCCCGGCAAGGTCTTCCGGCTCACCCAGCCGCCCCTTGGGAACCCGGGTCAGGAAGCCGTCGCGCACTGCTTTTGCCTCGTTAGTTTCTTCAAACATCCAGGCAGTCAGGGGCGAGCGAAACACCGTCGGTGCAATCGCGTTGACGGTAATCCCTGTCGGACCCAACTCGCACCCCAAGGCTTTGGTGATCCCGTTCACGGCGGCCTTTGAGGCGCAATAGGCGGTGTAACCGGCAGGATGGCCAAGGATACTGCGCGCGGAACTGACGAAGATAATCTTGCCGTATGCGCTTTGCTTCATCTGCGCCGCCGCCGCGCGCGCCAACAACCAGCTTTGGTTCACGTTGGCGTCCATCACCGCATCGAAAGTTTCCGGTGCCATTTCGTTGATCGGCGCGACTTTGTTCATGCCGGACGCGACAACGAGAATATCGAGCTTGCCAAAATTATCGACGGCGTCGTCGACCAGGGCACCACAGGATGCTTCGTCGGACGGGCGTGCATTCACCGCAACGACGGTTGCACCAAGCGCTTCACACTCTTTGGCAATTTCATCCAGCGCGTCCTTATTGCCTGCGGCCAGAACCAGATTGCACCCAGCGCCAGCCAGAACGCGCGCAGCAACCATGCCAAACGCGCCGGATGCGCCGGTGATCAATGCGACGTTGTCTTTCACGTCGAACATCTTGAGTGGATCAGACATTCTTTTCGTCCTCAGCTTTCTGGCGGATAAGGAATGACAACCAGCATCTTGCAGACGTGGTTCGCGCGGTTTTCAATTTTGCGCATTTCGCCCGGCGCGATCGTGCAACTGTCCATGGGTCCAAGAGTGGTTTCGCTGCCATCGACGATGACGGTCATCTCGCCCTCCAGAACGACGTAGACTTTCTCGAACGGCGTGGAATCCGGCCCGGCACCGCCGCCCGGCAGGAACTGGCTGAAGCCGACCCATTGATTTGTCGGCCCGCCTTCCTCGAACCCCTGCAAACGAAGCCCGTGGCATCCGAAGTGGTTCGGTGCTTCGTAGGGTAAGGCGTCTTGAAACCGCTTCAGATACATGTCCGTCTCCGCCAAAGGTTAATGGCGGCCGCCAGCGAACCGGCGACCGGTCCGTGTGTGTTCAGAATTCTTCACCCGCTTCGATGCGGTAGGATTGGGTCTTGTCGACCATGGCGACCAACCGGATGATGCAGCCGTCGCCACGGTCCCAGTTCCACGGGAAGAACGCGAACGTGCAGCGCTTGCCGGTCACCGCGTCCAGATCCCCGCCGACATTTTCAATGCCCAGAATACCTTTGGAGAACAGCATGTTGTGCACAGGCTCCCACTCGGGGAAGTCAACCTCCCACGGGGTTCCGCCCGACCATTCAAGGTACTCTTTCTCAAGATGCGGCAGGATCGGACCGTTCCGCTGCGGCCCGATGGCCGTGGCCAAAGGGTGGTCGTTTGCCTGAGTGTCGTGGCCGACGACTTTCACGCCCTTCTCGATCATCCACTCAGCAGCCGACGGAACAAGACCCGGGCAATAAGCGAAGTAGTCGCCATCTTCGTACTGCTTGTGCCAGCCGGTGTTGATGATCAGAACGTCGCCCCTGCGGATGGCGTGGCCGCAGGCCTTTTCCAGATCATCCCCTGTGATTTGCTCCCATTTCCTTTTGGGCACGGAAACCACCAGACCCGAGCCGAAGAAATGCGGCAGCGGAACCTCGTCGATGAACGGCGTTCCCTGAACAACATGCGCCGGCGCGTCGATATGCGTCGTCACGTGCATGGTCGTGGTAATCGTCTGCGACAGGACGCCGGACTTGGCCATATAGTGTTTCCGGTCGATCTGGACGTCCTTGAAGTACGGCCAGTTGGGGCATTGAAACCCGTATCTGTGGCTCAGGTTGTAGAACTCCAGCCCCATGTCGTTGTCGGTGTTGCCCTGGAACTCGATGCCGCGGATTTCAACCATTGGGCATATCTCCTTTGTTCGCCGACGACGCGGCGGTGTTCGATTTTCAACTGTCCGGGGGACCTCCCCTCCTGTCCCGTATCATGATGCATACGCACCGCAATGCGGTCAACTTAAAACTCACAATACGGTTGACTTGCACCGCATAGCGATACAATGTGACCAAGTACTCGGCACCGGCATAGGGCGGTAACAGGAAGTGCGAGGGTGATATAAGTGTCTGAAAGAAATGAAAAAGGCGGGATTCAGGTAATTTCACGGGCAGCTTCGATTCTGCGCGTATTGAAAGAAAGCCAATCCGGAATGAGCTTGGGGAAAATCGCCGAACGCGTCGGCTTGCCCCGCTCTACGGTACAGAGAATCACAAGCGCCCTTGCGGAGGAAAAGCTTGTTATTGCCGACGCGAATGGCAGCGGGTTGCGGCTCGGCCCTGAACTGAGCGTGCTCGCGGGCGCAGCTCACTACAACATCGTCGAACATTGCCGACTGCTTTTGACGGAGCTGACCCAGAAGACCGGCGAAACCACAGACCTCGCGGTCATGCGCGGCATCGGCATGGTTTTTCTGGATCAGGTTCCGGGTGTCTACCGATTGACCACGGTCTCGCAAGTCGGCGAGGTTTTTCCGTTGACCACCACCGCAAATGGCAAAGCGTGTCTTGCACAACTCGGTCAAGACGAGGCGACCAAACTCATTCAGAACGAATGGGAACGGAATGGCATCCAGAGAAGTTTGGATGAGTTCCTGTCTGAACTCGCGGTGATCCGCGAACAGGGCCTTGCCTATGATTTAGACGAGCATTCTGCCGGTGTATCGGCAATCGGGTTTTCTTTCGTCGACTGGGTTGGGGATTTGCACGCGATCTCGATTCCGGTGCCAACGACGCGGTTCTCAAGGCAAAAAGCAACGATTGAAAAAGCGCTGCTTGAGACAGCCGCCAATATCCATCAAACCTTTCAGTGAGCGGGCAAAAGAGGCATGAATTCGATGGCGCCTTGAGTTACGGCCCCTTTGACAATGTCTCTAAAAATGCAACCAAGTCTGCGATCTCCTGCTCGGACAAATTCAATTCCGAGAGAATGGCTTCGCCATCAGCGTGCAGCCTTTCCGTATCAATCTCACTGTAGTGCCTGATCACCGCGTCCAGGTCGATCAAACTGCCGTCATGCATGTATGGCCCGGTTTCGGCGACACCCCGCAGACTGGGCGTCCGAAAGGTTCCAAAGTCAGAATGGTTTCTGCGCATACTGCGAACCGCCCAAGCGCCTTTCTTGTCCGGATCGTCATTCCAGTCGCCGTCCAGTGTGTAACCGCTGGAGAGTAGAAGGTTCAATCCACCGAACCGCCCTTCGTCGACTTCGGTTTCACTCAGAAAATAAGGCACACCAGCGTCGTGAAACTCGTTGTTGGAAAACCTCGGACCGTTGTGGCAAAATACACAATTTCCGCGCCCCAAGAACAGCTGAAGACCTCGCTGGGCAGCTTCGGGGTAGGTCGCGGCCACTGCCAGATCGCGGCGTTCCAGTGCGTCCCGGAAGTCGTCGAATTGTGTCTGCCCGGTTGTCAGCGTTTCCAAATAGGCCGACAGAGTTTTGGCAGTGTTTACCAACACCAGTTCCGGTTCCTGACGTCGAAAATCGCCAAAAATAGCCTCGAAATCATCAACATACGCGCTCTCGGAAATGGCTGCCTTCAGACTCGCTGCGGTATGCGCCATCTCATCCTCTTCGATGATCGGATGCAGGCTGGCGGCCCAAAGATTGTCACTCTTGCCACCCCATCCGTACCAGCGCAGGCCAGCAAGGTTCCGCAGTGATGGTGTGTTCCGATTCAGCAGGACACGGCCTTGCGCCCGCGCTTGCGGCGTGGTGAAGGCCTGTTCAGGATCATGACAGCTTGCGCAAGAAAAAGCCCCGTCGACTGATAACACCGGATCTCTGAACAAGGCCGCGCCAAGCGCTATCGCATTTAGATCGTTCGAAACCCGGTTGCTTGGATCCGACTGGACGGGTGGTGGCCAAGGCCCGAAGGACAGTGTTTGTTGGATTTCGTCTTCGGACAACAGAACCTCGGCTCGTGCTGCACCCGTCAGGACCACGAACACGGCTGTCACCCACACCCTCATTTCAGCACGATGTCAGACGTGTAGGAGACCAGTTGCCCGTCAAAACCGATGTCCACTTGCAGTTCCCACGACCCCGGCATGTGGAACAGCATGTCATCGACACGAAACATTCCGTCGCCCATTGCAGTGACCTTGGGCGTGTAGTTCATCCCATGTTGATGCGCCGGCATGACCGCATCGACACGCATTTCACTCACCGCAGTTTCAGCGCAGATGGAAATCAGAATGGAAAACGGTTGGGCCAATGGGATTTCATCAACGGCCACGCGCAGCTCGGGTGCGTTTTGAGTGTCCGAACTCATAGGTTGCCCCGTTGGCTCACAAGCTATGGCCGCGCCGGATGAGACCAGAAACGAAACAACCCAGCGGATCATTCTGTCGCCAGCATACGTTCTGCGTTGGCGTATGCGATGTTGTCAGCGATCTGATTTGGCAACAAATCCAGCCAGTCGCGTGAAAATTCAGCATGCGGGCCGACGTAGTACCACCGCTCCGGCGCGAATGTATCCGTACCGACCATGAAACGATCCGGGTGCGCTTCGAACGCAGCTTTCCACTCCGGGTCGATACGACCGCGAGAAACCATATCGGAGCGGAACGCCAGATCGGCCCAGAGCCCGGGATAGGTGTCCAAGGCATCGACCACGCTGGCCGGGTCGTCAAAGCCGGAATGGGCCCACAATACCCGAGCCCCGGGCCAGGTCTGGAAAATCAGGTCAACAGCTTCCCGATCGCCATGGTGGTGCAGAATCAGGTTCCGCTCCTTCGCCAAGGCGATCATATGCTGGATGACCGGTGTTTTGATATCGTCCCCATAAGCGTGGAATTCGCCAATGGCCTCGTATTCGTTCTTTGCCAGATTTGCTTCCAGATAATCGATCACCGTTTCATCGTGCATCCAGCTATTGATCTCGCCGCGTCGACGGTAAGGGCGAAGTGCGGGAACAACGATGTCCGGCGCAGCGGCCAACAGCAACTGAGTCCCATTGTCATCCGAGCTGGAAACCAGGGTTTTCCGCACACCCGCGTCCCGCAGGATTTTGGCGACTTGTTCGGGTGGAACCAGTTCCACGGCATCATGGCTGTAGTGAATATGGGCATCGAAGATCGGCCGTTCGTCGGCCAAGGCCGCAGTTCCGAACATCGATATTGCCATGGGAACAAGAAATTTCAGCATATCGAGTGTCCTCAACCAAATTCAGACCCGGGCGAGTGTGACATCAAAATTCACATGCAGGAATGGTTCGGTGATCTTGCCGGAAAGTTCCATACCACCGGGGAATTCTGACGCAGGCTTTTCAACATAGGTCATCACCAGATCATCGCGAACGCCAAACACTGTATCCTGATCCAGATAGGGATCGTCGTCTGGGAATATCTCGGTCACCAGAGACCTGTAGCCGGTGGCCTTGACGATATAGTGCAGGTGCGACGGTCGCCAGGGATGACGGCCACAGGCGCGCAGGATATCCCCGACAGGCCCGTCTGACGGCACGGTGTATTCAACAGGCTTGACGGTAGTGAAGGCATATTTCCCGTCATCGCCGGTGGTCATCAGGCCGTGAAACGAATAGGTGTCCTGTTCTTCATCCTGACTGGCATAGAGGCCATTTGGGGCCGTTTGCCAGATATCGAGTTCGGCGCCCGCAATCGGATTGCCCTCGGGATCCCGAATGACGCCCTCGGCAAGCAGTATTGGCCCACCGTAGTGGCGTTTCATATCGCCACCGAATGGCAGAGGCGGCGCGCCGGACACGTGGAAAGGCCCAAGAACGGACGAGCTTGTGGCGTCTGCGCTTGAATGGAGCATGTCGACCAGCGATGAAAGCCCCAACACGTCCGAGGCCAGCACGAATTCATGCCGGTCCTCGGTCTCCACAGCCGCACACCCCTCCAGAAACGCAATACCGGCGCGCCATTCGTCATGCGTCAGGTTGGTTTCCCGGGCGAAGTCATGGAGATGCCTGACCAGAGACCCCATGATTTCACGCATCCGCGGATCGGTGTCCTTGGACAGGTATCCCATGAACACGTCGGTAATGTTGTCTTTGGTGACAGAGCGCATCTTGGCCTCCTTAGATCAGGGCAAGGCTGAGGATCGGGAACTCGATCAGAATGAACAGGACGATCAGCATCACAAACGCAAAGGGAAGCGCGCCCATGAACACGTCCTTGAGCGATATGCGGTCATCGTTGATCGTGGATTTGATGACGAAGCAGGATATGCCCAACGGTGGCGTCAGAAGCCCGATTTCGGCCCCGACCACAGTGATGATCCCGAACCAGATCAGTGACATATCAAGGGCTTCGGCCATCGGCAGGAACAACGGAACGACGATCAGAATGATCGAGGCCGTGTCCAGCAATGTTCCCAGAAACAGCATCAGCAAGACATAGAGCAGCATGATCGACCAGAAGGACGCGGAATTCCCTGCCAGCAAATCCTGCAACTGATTGGGTAGCCCCGCAAGGCCGAGCATGCGGCTGTAGATCGAAGCTGCTGTGATCAGGAACAGGATCGCAGCCGTGATGTGGCCGGTTTCCAGCAACGCATCCCAGAATGCGCGCGGCGTCATCGACTTGCGCACCACGGCGATGATCAGCGCAACCAGCGCGCCGGCGGCACCTGCCTCGACTGCGGTTAGCCAGCCCGTGTAAATGCCACCGAGCACCACGGTGATGATGAACAGGGTCGGCAGGGTTTTGGATGCGATCTCGCGCCCGGACATCCATTCGGTGTCTTCGACGATCCGGCCACCGACGAAAGCCGGTGTGAACCGCCCCATGACCCAAATCGCGCCGACATAAGCAATTGCCAGCATAATCCCCGGAATAACCCCAGCAAGGAACATGTCCCCAACGGATTGTTCCGCGACAAACGAGTATATGATCAGCATGGCCGAAGGCGGGATGATCATGCCTAGAACCGAAGACCCGGCTACAACGCCAACAGCAAAGCGCGGATTGTAGGCCTGCGCCATCATCTGCGGAACCGAGACCTTGGTGAACACCGATGCGGATGCAATTGACGACCCGGTAACGGCGGCAAAGACGGCGTTGGCCCCGACCGTTGCCATTCCGATACCGCCTTTGACTTTGCGAAACCGCATGGTCATGACTTCGTAAATGTCCCTGCCCAACCCGGCCTTTGAAACGATGAGTCCCATGAAGGTAAACAGGGGAATGGTCGCGAAACTGTATTCCATCGCGCTGTCGCCGACCGCCACTTTCAACAGGTTCAGCGCCAGCGTGAAATTGTCCCGCATCAGCCAGATGGACACGAACGAGACCACGCCCAGAGCAATCGGAATGTAAACGCCCGCGTAGATCAGAAAGACGATGGCGATGACCGAGATCAGGCCAATCTCAATCGGCGTCATTCGGCGGCCTCGTCATGTTCGGGGGTGCGGACAAGATGCGGACGATCCTGCGCCGTGACGACCTTGAGCAGGAAGATCACGCAGGCCAGCGCCGTGCCGCACGCGATGACCAGTTTGACCGGCCACCATGGCAGTGTGAAAAGACCGGGCACTCCGAAGTAATCCTGCGTCTCCCACATGTGCAGGAACTCGGGAAAGGTCACATAGGCTATCAGACCCATGAAGATTGCCGAGATGGCGTTGATGATGCGCCTCAGATTGGCTGTCAGGCCGGGGCGGCGATGGTGCAGCAGGTTCAGGAACCCGTCCGAGCGCGTCAGCCGGTCCACTCTGACCACGTCCGCCAATTGCAGAAAAACGATCATCACGACCGAAAACTGCACCATTTCATAGGTCCCGCGCAGAGGGGCCGAAAACAGACCGCGTGCAATGACATCGACATTCAGAATGACTACCAGCGCAAGCACCACGAGCGTACCCAAGGCGTTGGCGGCGATGGCAAGCGAATTGGCGACCCGCGACAGGCCAGCAACTGCGGTCTTCACCATGAAAGGCCCCTTTCGTGGATCGCCAGAGGGTTACTCGGCCGTCCAGTCACGCACTCCGGTAAAACCGGCGTCCTGCAGCTTGCCGAGATAGGCGGCCAGTATCGCGTCGCCTTGTTCACCGTTCTCATTCAGCGTGGCCGCCCATTCCTGCGCGACATTCGGCATTGCGTTGGCCCAAGCCGCGCGATCTTCGTCCGATACTTCGACAATCGTCCCGCCGGCTTCGGTATACGCGTCCCTCGAAGCCGCTGCGCGATCCATGGCAATGCCCGCCACATGATCACGGTAGTCGATGGCGACGGCCTGCAGAACGCCTTTGACTTCATCCGGCAGCTTTGCCCAATAGTCAGAATTCACCGTGATCGTCTTGGAATTCACGGCCCCCAGGTCAGCTTTGAGCATATACGGCGCCACCTCGGCAATCTTGAAGGTCTTGGCCGCTTCGGGCCAGAGCATCGCACAATCGACCAGGCCGGTTTGCAGCATATTGTAGAAATCGGTCAGACCGCCACGAACCCCGGCCGCGTCCTTGATGCCTTCAAGATACCGAAGATTCAGTCCGGCCCCTGCCACTTTTCGGCCTTCCAGATCAGAAACGGTCGAAACCGGTTCTGTACAGAAAACCTGATAGGTATCGAGAACGACACCCGTTGCCAGATAGACCTGGTTCTGCGCGGCAAACTCATTTTGCATCGCCGGATATTCGCGCGCGATTTCATCCACGGCTTTAGCCACCGCACGCGAGTCCGATGCCACGAAAGGCGTCGAGCCCGAAATACCCTGGCTGGGCAGTTTCGAAGAATGGAAGATGGTTGTGACGATGCCAATGTCGCCAAGGCCAAGCTGGATCCCTTCCAGAACGCCCTTCGGCTTGACGATCGACCCGCCATAGTTCTCTTGCCAGTTCATCTTGTAGTTACCGGACTCGGCCAGCCGCTTGTCCACTTCGGGGATGAAAAAGTTGGTGAATTCCTTCACCCACAAAGCCCGGTCCGGATAACCATCGATCACGACTGCGGAAATGGTTTCTTCTGCTGCAACGGGCAAAGCCATAACGCTTGCCAGAGCAGCACCTATAAGACTGTGCTTGGTCCAGTTTTTCATTTCTCTCCTCCCAGAAAGATGGGTCTTTCGAATTCCACTAGTTTGTTTTGACCCAGTTGACGGTCAGGTCGGTGCCTGCCGCTTCGAACAGTTTTGCGATGGCGCAATACCTGGCTGTCTCTTCGCCCACGCGTGTCAGCTCCTCCTGACTGGCGGGCGTTTCGCAATTCACGGTGAGTTCAATTTCGGGAAACGGAACATCGATCTCCTCCTCCATCAGGACACCGCGCCGATCCAGCCTGCACTTCGCGTCGATGGTCACCGCGCCAAGATCAATTCCCAACCGGCGCGCGTTCTTGTGCCCGATGACGTTGGTGCAGGCGATCAGGGCCGCCATTGCGGTTTCTGTCGGAGACGGACCAAGATTTGTTCCACCCCGTTCGACGGGTTCGTCGATAACCACGTCCAGATCGCGGATGGGAATCTCGGTACGCGCATGTGTCGGGCACCGGGCTGTCGTCCGGTACGTCACGACAGGTTTCACTTTCATGGCCACGGCGTCGCCTCCTTACGCATAAGAGCACACCCTTTCGAACGGAAAACGCGGCAGTTTGTGGAACAGACCGGTTTCATCCGCATAGCCCAGATTGCAAAGAAAGTTGGACCTGAGCGTCGTGCCCGCAAAGAATTCCTCGTCTACGATCTGGTTCGAAAAGCCTGACATGGCGCCAACGTCCAACCCGACGGCCCGGGCCGCGATCATGAAGTAAGCGCCCTGAAGCGTGCCGTTCCGAAACGCAGTGTCGGCCACATAGTCGGGATTGTTTTCGAACAATGGCCGACGATCTTCGTGCGGGAAAAGAAAGGGCAGTTCCTTCCAGAACTCCATGTCATAGGCAATGATGGCCGTGACCGGTGCGTCCATCATTTTTGGCACGTTCTTTGGCTTCAACGACTTGGCAAGCCGGTCTTTGCCTTCGGCGCTTGTCACGAAAACGAAACGGGCGGGCAGCGTGTTCATGCTGGTCGCGCCGTTGATCGTGATGTCATAGATCTCTTCAAGCAATTCGTTGGAGACCGGCTTGTTCGTCCAGGCGTAGTGCGATCTGGACTCGCGCAGGATCAACGCAATCGCGTCATCCGACAGCCGTGGAATGCGTTCGCGCAGATCGCGATGATCTTGCTGCGCCTTGGCGCGAAGTGCGTCCAGTTCTGCCCCGGTCGGTGCGCTCATTCTGCGGCCACCTTCGATCTGGTATCTTTTTCATCGACAATCGGGCTGGCACAGATGCCGATACCTTCGATCTCGACCTCAACGACTTCGCCCGGCTTTAACCATCGTGGATCGGGTTTTTTGGCGTGACCCACACCCGGCGGCGTTCCCAATGCAATCAGATCGCCCGGCTCAAGGGTCATGAATTCGGAAATTGTCGCGATCACCTGACGCACGCCCCAGATCATGTTGGCGGTATTTGAACTTTGCAGAACCTCATCACCAACGCGGCTTTCGATCTTCAGGCCCGCAGCACCTTCGGGCAACTCGTCCTGAGTCACCGTGAACGGGCCGATTGCGCCTGTGTCGTCAAAATTCTTGCCCGGCGTCCATTGCACCGTTTTGCGCTGATAGTCCCGCACCGACCCATCGTTGAAAACGGTATAGCCAAATACATAGTCAAGCGCGTCCTCCTCTGGGATATGGCGACCGCGTTTGCCGACAATCAACATCAGCTCCGCTTCGTAGTCGAAATGCTCGGAAACCGCCGGTCGTACCATCGGTTTGCCAGCCGCCATGATCGAGTTCTTCCCGCGCATGAACAGCGTTGGATACTCGGGAATGTCGTATCCGCCTTCCTTGATGTGGTCGGTGTAATTCAATCCCATGCAGATGATGGTGCCGGGGGCCGCTATCGGCAAAGCCGGCGTGATAGCCGAAACTGGCACGGCTTCGGCTGCAGAGATATTGTCGGCCATTGAGTCGCCCAGCCCCGGATTGGCAATCAGACCCATCAGATCGCTGCCAACGCCCGCGTCCAAAGCCGTTAGATTCACTGCGTTTTTGCCAGTCACAGCAAAAACCGCAGTGCCTTCCGAAGTCTCTCCCACCAGGTATTTCATTTTCACCATCCATGTCAGTTCGCTTGATTTTTGCCGACTATTTTGCAATATGTCAAATAATATCGATATTTTTGGAGGGCGCAGATGGTTGCTTGGGCAGAATACAAATCAGAGGCAAAAACCCGTGGCGCGCTTGCGTTGGAGCTTTACGTTGCCCACAGCACACCCGCCAAAGCACCCGAAGATGTAAAGGCGTCACTTCCCGATCATTTGGCCTATCAGGCACAGCTCGAACGTTCGGGGCATTTGGCTTTTGCAGGCCCAATGTCGGACGAAACCGGCGAGCATATGCAGGGGGTGGGCCTGATTATCTATCGCGCCGACAGTCTTGAGGCCGCCCGAAAACTGGCCGAGGGCGACCCGATGCACAAAAGCGGTGCGCGCAGTTTTGTGCTTCGGCGCTGGATGATCAACGAAGGCTCGCTGAACCTATCGGTCGGACTGTCGACTGGAACGAGTGCCCTCAGCTAAAAGCACCCGTAAGTTTGCGCATTCGAAAAGGAACAGCCGGATATGGACGCCATGCTTGATACCGAGGGCAAGGAAACATCAGCCACTCATGGTGCGTATCGACGGCTGCGCGATATGATCCTGACGGGCGAGTTGCCCCCTGGACAGAAGCTGAAGATCGAACAGCTCCGTGGGTTGCTGGACACCGGCGCAAGCCCGGTGCGCGAGGCTCTGAGCCTTTTGACGTCAGATATGCTGGTCGAGCGGATCGATCAGCGTGGGTTCAGGGCCGCGCCGGTCAGCAAGTGCAACTTCGAAGAAATCCTGTTGCTGCGATGCAACCTCGAGGAAACCGCGCTGCGCGCCTCGATCGCCAATGCGGATGGCGCCTGGGAGGACAGGCTGGTTCTGCGTCATCACCATATGAAAAAGGCCGGCCTGAAAGGGGCACCTGACTTTGAAGACGCCCACAAAGCGTTTCACATGGCTTTGCTGGAAAACGCGAAACTGCCGTTGCTGTTGCGGTATTGTTCCCAGCTTTACGACCTGAACATCCGCTACCGCTATCTGGCAGCGGGGGGGCCAACTTACAAAAAGCGCGATATCGCGGCCGAACATCAGCAAATTCTGGACGCCGCATTGGACCGCGACACGGACAGCGCGACGCGGCACTTGCTGGATCACTACCGCCGAACGGGTGAGTACCTGAGCCGTCAGATGGAGCCTTGAGATGCAGCGGAACTGGTTTCTGGGCGATCTGCTGACTCAGCTGTTCGACCGTCCCGGAAAAAGGCGCGGCAAAGAAGACAATCGATCCATTGCAGAGCTGTGTGAGGCACTTTTGTCCGCCGAAGGCGAAGTATCGGGCTTCACGCTCGCGTCCACGATTTTGGATCGCTACCAGACCTTGAGCGATCCCGAGAAGCTGGAGTTCTTTGCCTATTTGAATGACCAGCTTGAGCTGGATGCGGGCCAACTTTCTGAAACAGCGCGCCTTTATGCCGAAGATCAGAGCGTGGATTTATATCAAAAGCTTAGTGAAGTCGCCGAACCCAGACGGCAAGAGCTGTTGCGGCGGCTGAATCAACCCTCAGGTGCGACGCAGGCAGTTGTGGCCATGCGCGTGGACCTGTTGCGCTTCCTCAAGTCCAACCCCGAACTCCAACGCACCGATATTGATTTCGTTCACTTATTGCGAAGCTGGTTCAATCGGGGGTTTCTTGTCCTTAAACAAATCAGTTGGGATACCCCTGCCCGAGACGAACATGAACACCTCCAACCCCTATAGTGGCGACCGTCGCGCGGAAACTGTCGGTATGGCCCTGCCCGGCATCGAGGTGATCGTGACACACCCGGATACCGGAGAACCGCTGCCCCGGGGCGAGGTCGGAATGATCGAAGTCCGCGGCCCCAACGTGTTCCAAGGCTATTGGCAGATGCCCGAGAAAACCGCCGAAGAGTTGCGAGAGAAAGGGTACTTCATCACCGGCGATCTGGGCCGATACCGTCGGGATGGCCACCTGTTGATTGTAGGCCGGTCCAAAGACCTGATCATCACCGGTGGTTACAACGTCTACCCCAAAGAAATTGAAGATGTCCTGAACGACATTGATGGTATCCTGGAATCGGCGGTGTTCGGCGTTCCCGACACCGAGTTTGGCGAAGCAATCATTGCCACTCTGGTGGCCGAGCCCGGCGCGCAACCTGACAAGGAACAGATCGCGAGGACTGTCAAAGACAAGCTGTCGCGCTTCAAACATCCGCGCCGCTACGAACTCGTCCCGGAACTGCCGCGCAATACAATGGGAAAAGTTCAAAAGAATGTGCTGCGCGAACAGCACGCACAAAAAGGATACGCCACTTGAAGTGTCTTAAAAGACGTGCCGGGACCCTCAATCAAACAAGGACCCTTGGACCGGATACTACCCCACCTTTCGGACAACCAAACTCAACAGGAGATTCACTATGACCCGCATGACAGCCAGAGATTTCGACCAGGAGCTTTTGGACCTGTACGACTTTTACGCGCATGGCAAAATCACCAAGCGCCAATTCCTGGACCGGGCAGGCAAATTCGCAGTCGGCGGCTTGTCGGCCGTCGCGTTGCTGAACATGCTAAGCCCGAACTATGCCCTTGCTCAGCAGGTTTCCTTCAACGATCCCGGTATCCACGCGGACTACATTACCTACCCTTCACCGAATGGAACCGGCGATGTCCGGGGCTATCTGGTCCGGCCGGCGGGCGAGGACGACCCCCTGCCCGGAGTGCTGGTGATCCACGAAAACCGGGGCCTGAATCCCTATATCGAGGACGTCGCGCGCAGGTTGGCGAAAGCCGGGTTCATGGCTCTGGCCCCCGACGGCCTGACCTCGGTGGGCGGATACCCCGGTAACGACGCCGACGGGCGCGAACTGCAAAAGACAGTGGACCGGGTCGCGTTGATGAACGATTTCTTCAATTGTTTCGAATACCTGCTGAATCGGGAAGACTGCACAGGCAAGGTCGGCGCGGTTGGTTTCTGCTATGGCGGCGGCGTGGTCAGTGCAATTGCCGTGGCCTATCCCGAACTGGCCGCCGGTGTGCCGTTCTATGGTCGTCAGCCTGCCGCTGAGGATGTGGCCAAAATTCAGGCGCCTCTACTGATTCAGATGGGAGAGCTTGATGAACGCATCAACGCAGGCTGGCCGGATTTCGAGGCCGCTCTGCAGGCCAACGATAAGGTCTACGAGGCCTATATCTACGAAAACGCCAACCACGGCTTTCACAATGACAGCACACCCCGTTATGATGAAGAGATGGCAAATCTCGCCTGGGACCGCACAATTGATTGGTTCAACAGATATCTGAAGTAGGTGGAGTGGGCTGCGAAGTCAGTGCTGCATTTGCGGCGCGTCTTCCAGCCCGGGACTCACTGCGACCAAGGATTGTTAAGCCCGATCATTCCGAATTTAGTGAAGCACCAAAGTGGCGGACCGAGGAGGATTCGAACCCCCGACCCCTTGATTCGTAGTCAAGTACTCTATCCAGCTGAGCTATCGGTCCGCGTTGGTGAGGCGCTATGTAGACCCGGGGCCGGGGACGTGCAAGCCGATTCTGTAAAAAATCTTCAAAAAGTCACGTCCCCGCGCGGTAGTCTTATTTCAAAGGTGGTTCCCTCGGGGCCGGTGTCTTTCAGCAGCAGATCACCGCCATGCCCGCGGACAAGTTCCTGCGAGATTGCCAGCCCCAGCCCGGACCCTCCCTTGCGCACGCCGCCCTGAAACGGGGTGAACAGGTTCTCGCGTGCCTTGGGGGGCAGGCCGGGGCCGGTGTCGCGGATTTCGATGCACCAGCTGTTTTCATACTCGCAGCCCGCGATGGTGATGCGCCCGGGTTTGCCCGAAGCAACCAGCGCCTGCCGAGCATTGCGCACCAGATTCATGATCACCCGGAACATCTGTTCCGGATCGGCGCGGGCCACCAGATCCTCGGGCAGTTCGTTTTCGATTTCGACGCAGGCATCGGCCAGAGCGAGCCGTTCATTGGCGGCCACGTCCTCGGCAATGTCGCGCAGGCGCACCATGGTCAGCGTCGGCGCGGGTTCCTCGGCGCGGCCAAAGGCCAGCGTGCTTTCGCACAAAGACACCGCGCGCGTGATCGAGTTGACCAGTTTGGGTGCCATACGCCGGACCAGCGGGTCATCGCTGGCCTCGATCCTGTCGGTGAACAACTGGGCCGAGGTCAGGATGTTGCGCAGGTCATGGCTGACCTTGGCCACTGCGCCGCCCAGTTGCGCCAGACGCTCCCGCTGTTTCAGAACCTGGGTCAGGTCGGTCTGCAATTGCTGCAGCGCCTCTTCCGCCTCACGCAGTTCGGTCACTTTGGAATTGGGAGAGATGATGCCCCGCGCATCCTCGGGCGCGCTTGCATAGCGCTGCATATAGCCCACAACGCCTTTGATCGGCTTCACCAGCACCACCCGCACGGCCAGAAACAGGAAAAACGCCGTGATGATCGAGATGACAAAGGACAGCCCCAGAATGCGCAGCCCGTAGTCGGTCATCGCCATGCGCAAGGGCATGCTGTCGGTGGTCACTTCGATCAGAAGGCCTGCGCCTTTGACCGGTTCGCCGATCACGCGGATCACCTCGTTTTCAGGTGTCCAGAGCCGGATCATCGCGTCGCGGATCAGCACCCAGGGGCCTGCGTCGCGCAGGTCATAGGTTTTGGTGATCTGCTCGGGGATGGGTGACGACAGCATCAGTTGCCGGACCTCGTCCCGGCGCAGCACGACGTTATAGACGCCCGCATTGGCCAGCAGTTCGGCCTCAAGGTCTTCGGCCAGCATGTCGTCGGCCAGCAGCGCCAGCGAGGCGATCTGGGCGCGTTCCAGCCGGTTCAGCAGGAAATCCTCGCGAAAGCGCGCAATCGAAGGAACAAAGATCAGAATCTCGGCCAACATGACGAAGACCGTGGTCAGGATCAGAAATCGGCCTGACAGCGAGTTCACTCTGCTCTCCCTTTTTCGGTCAGGGTATCCAGCGCTGGACGAACCTGACCATTCGTTTAACCGTTTGATTCTCAAACAGCCTTGGCGAGAAATAAGCACCCGCGACACGTTTGTTAAGCTCTCCGATCGTCGGGTATGGGGAAACCATCGCGGCGATCTGGCCCATCTTCAGGTTATTGGCCAGCGCCAGCGACCACAAGTTGATCAGTTCGCCCGCCTGATGACCCACGATTGTCGCGCCCACAGGCCGGCCTTTTACGACCATGACCTTAATGAAGCCTTTCGTTCTTCGCTCAGAAATCGCGCGGTCATTGTGGTGATAATCAAATCGTGCGATTTCCATCTTATCGCCGTGCTGTTCGCGGGCCTGCGCCTCGGTCAGGCCGACCTGGGCCAGTTCGGGGTCGGTATAGGTGGCCCACGGGATATGGGCCGTTTTGGCCTTGGACGGCAGGCCGAACAGGGCCGAGCGGATGATGATGCCCGCGTGATAGCCCGCGACATGGGTGAATTGCAGACCGCCCGCGACATCGCCGATGGCGTAGACCTTGCGGTTTGTGGTGCGCAGGGTTTCATCGACCTTGATGCCGGTCCGCGTGGGTTCGATCCCGGCAGCCTCAAGGTTCAGCCGGCCGGTATTGGCCTTGCGCCCCGCCGCCAGCAGCAGGTGCGTACCCGCGTAAATCTGGCCGGTTTCTGTGACGACCTCGACCTTGCCTTCGGACCCGCGAATCTGGGCGACCATGGCCTGTTCGTGGATCTCGACACCTTCGGCCCGCAGCGTGTCCAGAACGACCGCCGCAGCCTCGGGGTCATCCTTGCCCAGCGCTTGCATGCCTTCGATCACGGTGACCTTGCAGCCCAGCCGGATATGGGCCTGCGCCATCTCCATCCCGATGGGGCCGCCGCCGATGATCAGCAGATGCTCGGGCTTGTCGCGCAGGTCAAAGATCGTCTCATTGGTGTAAAAGGGCACCTGATCCAGACCGGGGATCGGCGGCACCAGAGGGGACGAGCCGGTTGCAATCACCACGCGGCGCGCAGTGATCAGCGTGTCGCCCGCCTGCACCTGCGTGGGCGAGACAAAGCTGCCGTATTCCCGGATCACCTTGACGCCGAAGCCCTCGAACCGTTCCTGACTGTCCATCGGCTCGATCTGCGCGATGACGTCATGAACGTGGTCCTTGGCGGCGACATAATCGACCTTGGGCACCACATCCGCCACGCCAAGCGCCGAGGCATGTGCCTGACCAAATGCCGCCTTGCCGCTGGCGATCAGCGCTTTCGACGGCACACAGCCGAAGTTCAGGCAGTCGCCGCCCATCTTGTGGCCTTCCAGCAGGACCACATCGGCCCCCATCTGGCTGGCCCCGGCGGCGACGGACAGGCCTCCGGACCCGGCTCCGATCACCAGGATATCGGTTTTCAGTTCGGTCATGGATCAGCTGTCCTTTTTGCCGCGCAGGGCTTTGATCACAATCGGCAAGGCCGCCAGAAGGCACAAGCCAAGGATCGGGCCGATCACGAACGGCTCCCATAGCAGCGAGACATCCGGTGTCTCGCCCCGATCAAACACGCCGCCCAGACCCACGCCAATCCATGTATAGACGATTCCGCCCGGAATGATGCCCAGCGCCGTGGTCAGCAGGAAATTGCGGAACTTCACCCCGACCAGCGCGGGCACCAGATTGGCCACGAAGAACGGCACAACCGGTACAAGGCGCAGCAGGAACAGCACCGAGATTTCATTCTCACGCAGCCCGTCTTTCAGCTTCTTGACCGTACCTTCCGAGGATTCCAGCCGCGCGGTCAGTGTCTCGCCCAACCCCCAGCGCGCGGCCAGAAAGATCGCCGATGCGCCGATGGCGGCGGCAAAAACGTTAAAGACAGTGCCTGCGAACAGGCCGAACAGGAACCCTCCGGTCATCGAGGCAACGGCCGCGCCCGGCAGGGAAAAGGCCACGATCACGATGTAAATACCGACAAAAGCCGCCGCCATCGCCCAGTAATGCCCGTCACGCCAGGCCAGCAACGCCTCGCGGTTGTCGCGCAGGGTCTCGAAAGTCAGGTAATCCCCAAGGGTAAAGAACCCGACAGCGGCAACCGTCAGGATGATCAGCAAGGGAATATGCCGCGCAACCCCGCTGCGCGGCGCCTGGGTGGTATCGCTCATGTCGCCATCCGGCTTTGTCAGTTTCATCTTCTCCACAAGATGCGCCGCCCGGCGGCCAAGCAACAGAGGCTTCACGCGGCCTTGATCCATGTGTCGGTTAATGTGAGCGTTTCTGTGCGGAACCACCGGATTCTGAAATCTTTTCGCCGGTCGGTTACAGAATTGTTGCAAATAGCGACAAAACCCCCACCTTGGGGTTTGACTTACCCTGCCCTTAGCAGTAGAGGACGGGCTTCGAACACTAGGGCCAGGCGAATCCGCGCCGCACCCGACCGCTATAGATTGGAGACGGAGCGATGAAACGCACCTATCAGCCTTCGAACCTGGTTCGCAAACGCCGCCACGGTTTCCGCGCGCGCATGGCCACCAAGGCCGGCCGCAAAATCCTGAACGCGCGCCGCGCACGTGGCCGCAAATCGCTGAGCGCGTAAACCGCTCACCGATAAGGTTATGAACATGACGCCGCCGGAGGCCCCTGAGGATGGTAAGAACCACCCCGGGGACACGCCCCCGGCGGCGTCCGTTTGCGTGCCTGATACTCTGACCGTTCTCAGGAAACGGTCCGATTTCCTGAAAGCCGCGCGGGCGCGCAGGCAGGGCACGTCCTCGTTGATGGTGCAGGCCCGCAAACGCGCACCGGATGAGGCCCCCGGTATTCGGGTTGGCTTCACCTGTTCCAAGAAAGTCGGCAATGCCGTTGCCCGCAACCGCGCCAAACGACGATTGCGCGAGGCAGCACGGGCCGTTTTGCCCGCGCACGGGCGGGACGGCTGGGATTACGTTCTGATCGGACGGGCCGAAGTCACGGCAACCCGCCCTTTTGACGCCCTGCTGGACGATCTGAAATACGCGCTCCGCAAGGTTCACAGCGCCCGGAAATGACGCCGTTTGCCCATATCCTTGCCCTGCCCGTCCGGGCCTATCGGCTAATCTTCAGTCCCTGGGTCGGGTTCAATTGCCGCTACCAGCCCACATGTTCCGCCTTTGCGCTGGAAGCGCTGGAAAAGCACGGCGCTATAAAGGGCACATGGCTCGCCGCCCGCCGCATCGGGCGCTGCCATCCCTGGGGCGGGGATGGCTATGATCCGGTGCCGGATCGCAAGGACTGAACCGCCTCAGACCAGCGCCAGATTGCCACGATCCGTGCGTGCGCGGGTCGGAATAACCTCACGGTCCAGAGAGCCCATAAAGGTGTGATACAGGTCTTCGTAGAACCGGGGCGCGTCGAAATACCAGCTATGCGAGGCGGATTTCCCGTCAGGATAGCTGTCTTTGGTCTTCTTGTAGAACGCGCCGCAATACAGGTTCACGGCCTTGTCCGCCCGATCCTCGGGCAACCCGACCCGCCCGGCCCGGCGCGACACCCCGACACGTTTGATTTCCGAGACCGACAGCGCCTCGTCAAACGGGCTGTAGTAGCAGGTCAGTCGTATGCTACGACGCAACAGGGAAGAGGTTTTGGGGTTCCCGTCCTGAAAGGATTTCGACGACACGTCCGCCGCCACAAAGGCCACCTGGCTGGCGGTCCAGCTGGTCTGGGCCGTGGCGTGGTCGTCATCGGCATAATCCATCGCTTCGCGCACCAGATAGGTGCCCATGGAATGCGCCAGCACGTGAATGTTGTACCGGCAATCCGCCGTCTGCATACGCGACAACCGGTTGATGCCGTGCACAAACAGCTTGTCGGCTGACCGCCGCGCGTCGGCTCGGTCCGAGTTATAGCCCAGAACCGACCCGTCGCTGGGCCAGTCATAGCTGATCACGACGCCCTTGAATCCGTGCGCCTCAAGCCCTTTGCGGATTTTGCGGTGGCGTTCCAGCATCTCGAACTGCTCGGTGTTGAAGCCGTGGACAAACACGACGATATGCCCCTTGTCCTCGTCGGTTGCGCCCGCCGCGGCCTGAACATCGCGCAGCCAGTCCGAGACCCGGACCTCGTGTCTTCGCGCGGGCTGTTTCGCGGTGCCGGGGATCGCCAGATACCGCGCCGCGCCTAGTTTGTTCGAGTAGTGATCGCCCTTGCGGGCGCGGACGGAAAAGAAATAGTCCATGAATTCGCTCCTGCCTGAAATGCTGGCTTCCTACCACATCCGGCACACATCCCCAAACCGGCTGCGTTCAGCCTTGCCCGGGCGCAATGCTCGGTGTACGCACGGGCGCATGTTTGATGACGCAGACGATATCCACCCGCTGTTTGCCGGCGCCCCCTCGACCACCGAGTTCAAGAAGCTGCGCAAGCGCATCGTGCGCCAGACCCGTGAAGCCATCGAGCAGTACGGGATGATCGAACGCCATGATGGGAAGCCCCCCCGCTGGCTGGTCTGCCTGTCGGGCGGCAAGGACAGCTACACCCTGCTGGCCGTTCTGCACGAACTGAAATGGCGCGGCCTGCTGCCTGTCGATCTGCTGGCCTGCAATCTGGATCAGGGCCAGCCCGGCTTTCCCGCCACCGTCCTGCCCGAATTTCTGGATCGGATGGGCGTGCCCCACCGCATCGAGTATCAGGACACCTATTCGGTCGTCATGGACAAGGTCCCGCAGGGCCGGACCTATTGCGCCCTCTGCTCGCGCCTGCGCCGGGGCAACCTGTATCGCATCGCGCGGGAAGAGGGCTGTTCGGCGGTGGTTCTGGGCCATCACCGCGACGATATCCTCGAGACATTCTTCATGAACCTGTTCCATGGCGGGCGTCTGGCGACCATGCCGCCGAAACTGGTGAATGAAGAGGGCGATTTGTACGTCTACCGCCCGCTGGCCCATGTGGCCGAGGCCGATTGCGAGAAATTTGCCAAAGCGATGAACTATCCCATCATCCCCTGCGATCTGTGCGGCAGTCAGGACGGGTTGCAGCGGCAACAGGTGAAACAGATTCTCGACCAGTGGGAAAAGAACAGCCCCGGACGGCGGCAGGTCATGTTCCGCGCGCTTACCAATGCGCGGCCCTCCCATCTGCTGGACCCGAAACTGTTCGATTTCGCCAATCTTGCGCTGAAATCCGGTGAAATAGACGAAAAATTGGAAGAAATTCCGCGCCTGCGTTAACCACTGACTCAGAGAGGTTTCCTAGGGTCTGTCTTGTGCGATTTCAGCCAAGGCCCGGAAACTGATGCGGAACCTTCTTTTTACTCGACGATTGGTGCAGTCCCTCTCGGGTGTGTTCAATGGCCCGTCCGCGCTGGCCTTTGTGCCCGCGATCAGTCTGGGGGCCTTCTGGATCGGGGGCGAACGGGCGCTTGTGGCGATCGCGCTGGGGTTACCCCTGATGTGGGCGGGCTCGGGCATTGCGGGGTCCCGGACCAAGACAAACGCTCGGGGGGCATCGGGCGGGCTTTTGCCGAATGATGGCTTTGACACAGCCCTTGCCGATGTGTTCCAGGCTGCCAACCGCAGGGGCGATGCCTCGGCCTGTATCGCCCTGGCGCTGGACGATTACAGCCAGATCGTCGATCTGCACGGTCAGGCCGCCGCCGAGCATATAAATCAGCAGGTCTGCACCCGTGTCCTTTCGGTAATCCGCACCGGGGATTTTATCACCCGGCTGGACGGGCACAAAATCCTGATCGGTCTCAGCCCCGCGCAGCATTTGGATCTTGAGACATGCATCCAGTTGACCGGGCGCATCCAGTCCGCGGTCGAAACCCCGGTAATGCTGAACGAAGCGGGCGTATACCTGTCCTGCTCGATCGGGTTCTGCCTGAGCACCAGCGCCTCGGACGGCACGGCCAGCGACTGGAAAGAAGCCGCGTTCAGCGCGTTGTTTGAGGCGCAGCAAAATGGCCCCTCGACCATTCGGGCCTATTCCGCAGAGATCAGCCGCCGGTCAAGAATAAGGACCAACCTGCGCAAGGAATTTGACGCCGCGCTGAACAGCGGGGAAATCCGCCCCTGGTTTCAGCCGCAGATTTCAACCGACACAGGGCAAGTCACGGGTTTTGAGGCGCTGGCCCGCTGGGAACACCCCAGAAAGCGCGTCCTTGGGCCGCATCTGTTCCTGCCCTTTGCCGAACAGGCCGGGCTGATGGAACGGTTTGGGCAGGCCATACGCCAACATGCCTTCACCGCCATGCGCGACTGGGATCGCGCCGGGATTATCGTACCCCGGATCGGCGTCAACTTTTCCTCGGACGAGCTGCGCGATCCCGGCCTGATCGACCACCTGAAATGGGAACTGGATCAGTTCGACCTGACCCCGGACCGGCTGGCGGTCGAGGTGTTGGAAACCGTATTCTCCCGCCGCCCCGACGATGTGATCACGCGCAATGTGTCGGGTCTGGCCGCTTTGGGATGCTGCATAGATCTGGACGATTTCGGAACCGGCCATGCGTCAATTGCCTCGATCAAGCGGTTCAGAGTTTCCCGGATCAAAATCGACCGCTCCTTCGTCACCAAGGCCGATCAGGACCCCAGCCAGCAGCAACTGGCCGGCGCCATCCTGACCATGGCGGACAAGCTGAATCTCGAGACTCTGGCCGAAGGGGTCGAAACCCCGGGCGAACACGCGTTGATGGCGCAGCTGGGCTGCAACCATGTTCAGGGCTTCGGGATCGGCAAACCCATGCCCGTTGAAAAAACCGTCGACTGGATCGCCGCCCATCGAAATAAAATCGGGGGCGTTCCCAAAATCGGTCGGCAAACCGGGTAGCGGGGCGGAATTGCATCACGGAAAGCCTGCCCAAGGCGGATTTACGGGCGATTCCGCTTGACCTTTGGGCCTGCACTCTGTTGAACCCTGCGGGTGTCTTTCACTGCTCAAGGTGGCTGTCCCAGATGGACGATCAGAACAAGAATCTCATCCTCGCAACCGCGCTCAGCTTTCTGGTGATCCTGGTTTGGTTCGTGCTGTTCCCCCCGCCGGAACCAACACCCACGACCGAACAGGCCGAGATCGCTGCGGTCGAGGACACTGACGTTCAGACGCCCAGCGCCGCCGGAACCGGCACCGTGGGTGAGGCGACGACCGCCGCAGAAGAAACCCTGCCTGAGGAACTGGCCCCCCGCGTGCAGATCGACACGCCGCGCCTGAAAGGCAGCCTGTCGCTGTCGGGCGGCCGCATCGATGAGCTGTTCCTGAAAGATTACAAGGTTTCCATTGATGAAGGCGCGCCCATCGTTGAACTGCTTGCGCCGGTTGGGACCGATTCCGCTTATTACGCCCTGTATGGCTGGGCCCCAGGGTCTGGCGTGTCGGGCACCGATGTGCCCGGTCCGAACACCCTTTGGACGCTCGAGCAGGGTGAGGCACTGGGCGTGGACACTCCGATCACGCTGGCTTGGGAAAACGGCAACGGCCTGACCTTCCGCCGCACCATTTCGGTGGACGAGGACTACATGTTCTCGGTCACGCAATCCGTTGAAAACGGATCCGACACGACCATCGCGATGGCACCCTATGGAATTCTGGCGCGCCATGGCATCGGCGAGGATGGTGACATTCCCGAGTTAAAGAACTTCTTCATCCTGCACGAGGGCTTGATCAGCATGGCTGATGGAACTCTCAACGAAGTCGATTACAGCGATATACAGGATGGTGTAGATGAGCTTGAGAATATCAAGGAAGGTTGGATCGGGTTCACCGATCACTATTGGATGACAACCCTTATCCCTGAGCAAGGGGCTGAGTTCACTGCTTCTGCAGGTTTCAATAACCAAAACAAAGTTTATCAGGCTGACATAAAGACACCTACTTTAACTGTGCCCGCTGGCGAGTCCGCACAGGTCACGACACGCCTGTTTGCCGGTGCCAAAGAGTGGGAGACCATTCGCGAGTATCAGAAAGAAGGCGTGCAGAAATTCATCGACAGCATCGACTGGGGCTGGTTCTTCTTCCTGACCAAGCCGATCTTCTGGCTGCTGCACAACATCAACGCCCTGATCGGCAACATGGGCTGGTCGATCATCGGCCTGACGCTGATCATCAAGGCGATCCTGTTCCCGCTGGCGTTCAAATCCTACGTCTCGATGGCGAAGATGAAGGAATTGCAGCCGCAGATGGAGGCCCTGAAAGAGGCGGCCGGCGACGACCGCCAGAAGATGCAGCAGGGCATGATGGAGCTGTACAAGAAGGAAAAGGTGAACCCTGCCGCGGGCTGTCTGCCGATCCTGATGCAGATCCCGATCTTCTTCTCGCTCTACAAGGTGATCTTTGTCACCATCGAACTGCGACAGGCCCCTTGGTTTGGCCCGTTCCGGGACCTCAGCGCGCCCGATCCGACCTCGATCTTTAACTTCTTCGGCTTGCTGCCCTGGGCGGCCCCGCAGCCCGAAAGCTTCATGGCGCTGATCTTCATCGGCATCCTGCCGTTGCTGCTGGGTATCTCGATGTGGCTGCAGCAGAAACTGAACCCGGCCCCAACCGATCCGACGCAGGCGATGATCTTTGCCTGGATGCCGTGGGTCTTCATGTTCATGCTGGGCGGCTTTGCCAGCGGTCTGGTGGTGTACTGGATCGCGAACAACACCATCACGTTTACCCAGCAGTACCTGATCATGCGCAGCCAGGGTTACACGCCCGATGTGTTTGGCAACATCAAGTCCGGTTTCAAAAAGACCCCAAAGACGGACGACAAATGAGCGGCGCAATCACCAGCCTGTGGCGGCATCCGATCAAAAGCCACGGGCGTGAAAGCCTTGATCACGTCACCATGACCCCCGGGCAGACCATGCCCGGGGATCGTGTTTGGGCGGTCGCGCATGAGGCATCCACAATCGATGGTTCGCAATGGGCCCCCTGCGCCAATTTCAGCCGTGGCGCGAAGGTGCCGCAACTGATGGCGATCTCGGCGCGGTTGCAGGGCGACGCGGTTACACTAAGCCACCCCGACCGCCCCGATCTGAGCTTTGAGCCGGACACCCAGCAGGATGCGTTTCTGGACTGGGTCAAGCCCTTGATGCCTGCCGATCGCGCGGCCTCGGCCCGTATTGTCCGCGCCCCCGGCCGGGGTATGACGGACAGCGATTTTCCGTCGATCAGCCTGTGCAACATGGCCTCGCACCGGGCGGTCGAACAGAAGCTGGGCCGCGATCTGTCCATCGTGCGCTGGCGCGGCAATATCTGGTTCGATGGCCTGCCTCTGTGGGAAGAGTTCGACTGGCTGGGCCGTGACATCCGCATCGGCGAGGCCCTGTTCCGCGTCCGCGAACGCATCACGCGCTGTCTGGCGACCACCGCCAACCCCGAAACCGGTGAGCGGGACGCCGACACGCTGGGGGCGTTGAACAGCTGGAACCATCAGGATTTCGGCGTCTATGCCGAAGTGCTGGAGGGCGGCAGCGTCCGGACCGGCGACAAGGTAGAAGTGCTATGACCCCGCTTCCCTTCCCCCTGGCCGAAACCCCGGATGAGTTTGCGGCGGAAACCGGCCGCAAGCTGTTTGCCGGCGAATCCGAGTTCGTCAAAGGCGTCGTCGCGATGGACGGCCTGCCCGCCCCCGACCGGTTGGAGGTCTGCTTTGCAGGCCGCTCGAACGTGGGCAAATCCAGCCTGATCAACGCGCTGACCGGCACCAAAGGTCTGGCGCGCGCATCCAACACGCCGGGCCGCACGCAAGAGATCAACTTTTTTACCCAGGGCCCCGAACTGTATCTGGTGGACCTGCCGGGCTATGGCTACGCCAATGCGCCGGTGAAGGTGGTCGAGAAGTGGCAGCGGCTGTTGAAGCAGTACCTGAGCGGGCGTCAGACCCTGCGCCGCGCCTTTGTTCTGATCGATTCACGCCACGGCGTGAAACCGGTGGACGATGAGATCATGAAGCTGCTGGACACCAGCGCCGTGACCTTTCAATGCGTGCTGACCAAGGCCGACAAGGTGAAAGCCAAGGACCGCGCGAAAGTGCTGGATCAGGTGCGCGGCGCGTTGTCCAAACACCCGGCGGCCTTCCCCGAGATCGTGCTGACCTCATCCGAGAAAGGCGACGGCATTCCGACCCTTCGCTCGATAATCGCGCATCTGGAGTAGTCACGGCAGTTCCGGTTTTCATTGCAAAAACACTGATCGCCAATGTCCCGAGAGCGCCGAAGGCGAGGCAGGGCATTGGTGATTCTATGTGAACCGGAACTGCTTTAGGCCCTTGGCAGTGCCGCGCAAAGGTCCTAACACGGAATGTCAGAAGGACCTTAGCCATGAAGACACGTGACATGAACCGGGACTGGATCGCCACCGCCGCAACCCTGAACAGCGCGCTGCCCTATCTGCAGCGCTATGACGGCGCGATTGTCGTCATCAAGCTGGGCGGCCACGCCATGGGCAGCGACGAGGCGATGGAAAGCTTTGCGCGCGACGTGGTGCTGATGCGGCAGGTCGGGGTGAACCCGGTGGTCGTGCATGGTGGCGGGCCGATGATCAACGCGATGCTGGACAAGCTGGATATCCAGTCCGAGTTCGTGAATGGCAAGCGCGTGACCGACAAGGCGACGGTCGAAGTGGTCGAGATGGTGCTGTCGGGCCTTGTGAACAAGCGCATCGTGCAGGCGATCAACCGTCAGGGCGGCACAGCCGTCGGGCTTTCGGGCAAGGATGCCAATCTGATGACCTGCGATCAGGCCGACCCGTCGCTGGGCTTTGTTGGCTCGCCTTCGGAAATGAACCCCAAGGTTCTGCACAACCTGTTCGCCCATGACGTTATTCCGGTCATTGCCCCGCTGGGCGCTGGCCGGGACGGTGAGACCTTCAATGTCAATGGCGACACCGCAGCCGGGGCCATCGCTTCGGCGCTCAAGGCGGATCGCCTGTTGCTGCTGACCGATGTCTCGGGCGTCAAGAACGCCGCCGGTGAGGTCGTGACCGAGCTGAAGGCCGGTCAGATCCGCGAGATGACGATGGACGGCACCATTGCGGGCGGCATGATCCCCAAGACCGAAACGGCGCTGGATGCGCTGCACAGCGGCGTGCGGGCCGTGGTCATTCTGGACGGGCGCGCGCCCAATGCAGTCCTGCTGGAACTGTTCACCGAACACGGTGCGGGTTCGCTGATCCGGCCCGACTGACCCGAGCCGCGGAGGAGAGATGACCGGACATCCCCCACCCTCCTCTTACATGGCGGCAATCAGCTATGGCTGGGTGGGGCGCGTTGCGCATCAGGCGGGCCTGATCGTCATGGGTGCGACCCATCCACGTATCAGCGGCGCCAAAGGGCTGGACGGAGGAACTCTGGTCCTTTTGGGCGCGGGTTCGGCCTTTTGGTCCGTTCTGAAAGCCGCGCCCGAATGGCAGGGCCCCGACCCGGTGGACCGCTGGTCGAGCCGGGTTATCGGCGGGATGGCGCAGACGCTGGGCGCGCAGGCGCATTTCCCCTTTGGCGGGCCGCCTTACGCCCCGTTCATCGACTGGGCGCTGAAATCCGGACGCACGTTCAGCAGCCCGGTCGGCGCGTTGGTGCATGACACGGTCGGCATGATGATCTCGTACCGGGGCGCGCTGCATTTTGCGCAGGAGTTCGACATCCCCGAGATCAGCGCCCCGTCGCCCTGCACGGGCTGCCCGGCCCCCTGCACAACGGCCTGCCCGGTCGGTGCGCTGAATGCCGAGGCGTTTTACAGCGTCGACGCCTGCCACGACCATCTGAACACGCCCGAGGGGCAAAGCTGCTTGACCGGCGGTTGTCTTGCCCGGCTGGCCTGCCCCCTCAGTCCCGGCGCGGGCCGCGATCCGGAGCAATCCGCCCACCATATGAAAGCGTTCCACCCGACATGACCCGTACTCTGATCCTGACCCGTCACGCAAAATCCAGCTGGGACGCGCCGGTTACAAGCGACCATGACCGCCCACTGAACAAACGCGGACGCAAGTCGGCCCCGGCCATCGGTGGATGGCTGAGGCAAAACGGATGGCTGCCGGATGAGGTCATCAGTTCCACATCCGAAAGAACCCGCGAGACATGGGACAGGATGGGTCTGCGGGCTGCAACGGTCGGGTTCACACGCCAGCTTTATCATGCGGGGCCGGGCGACATGCTGAACGTTCTTTCGGGCGCGACAGGGGACACGGTGCTGATGCTGGGCCATAACCCCGGAATTGCCGGTTTTGCCCAGCAGATCGTGCAGCAAGGCCCCGAGCACGCCAGATTTTACGACTATCCGACCTGTGCGACCACAGTGATCCGCTTCGACCTTAGCGATTGGGCGGATGTGAACTGGCGCAGCGGAACGGTGCTGGGCTTTGCCATCCCGCGTGAGTTGCTGGAATAGAAAAAGGCGAGGCCAAAGCCCCGCCCTTCCCGTGATTTCAACCGGATCAGTGCCCCAGAATCTGGCTCAGGAACAGCTTGGTCCGTTCGCTTTGCGGGTTGTTGAAGAACTCTTCCGGTTCGTTCTGTTCGACGATCTGGCCGGCATCCATAAAGATCACGCGGTTGGCGACCTGACGGGCAAAGCCCATCTCGTGGGTCACGCACAGCATGGTCATGCCTTCCTCGGCCAGTTCGATCATGGTGTCGAGCACCTCTTTGATCATCTCGGGGTCCAGCGCCGAGGTCGGTTCGTCGAACAGCATGATGCGCGGCATCATGCAGAGCGAACGGGCAATCGCCACCCGCTGCTGCTGACCGCCGGACAGCATGCCCGGATACTTGTCCGCCTGTTCCGGGATTTTCACCTTTTCCAGGAAGTGCATCGCACGCTCTTCAGCCTCTTTCTTGGGCGTCTTGCGCACCCAGATCGGGGCCAGCGTGCAGTTTTCCAGAATGGTCAGATGCGGGAACAGGTTGAAGTGCTGGAACACCATCCCAACCTCGGACCGGATCTTGTCGATGTTCTTAAGGTCATTCGACAGCTCGATCCCATCTACGACAATCGTGCCCTGCTGGTGTTCCTCCAGCGCGTTCAGGCAGCGGATCAGGGTGGATTTCCCCGAGCCCGATGGCCCCGCGATGACAATCCGTTCGCCCTGATTGACGGTCAGATTGATGTCGCGCAGCACGTGGAACGAGCCGTACCACTTGTTCATGCCGTTGATTTCGATGGCGACCTCGTCGCTCACCTGCATTTTGGTGCGGTCGATTTCGCGGTCAATTGCAAGTTCAGACATGTGTTGAACTCCTTAACGATGATCGGTGGCAAGGCGACGCTCGAGCCACTGTGAATATTGAGAGATGCCGTAGCAGACGACGAAGAACAGAAGCGCGGCAAAGCCCAGAAGCTCCCAATAGACGCCGTTCCATTCGGTCGACGCCAGGATGGGACCCCGGATCATGCCCACCAGATCGAACATCGAGATGACCGAAACCAGTGTGGTGTCCTTGAACAGGCCAACGGCCACGTTCACGATGCCGGGGATCGAGATCTTCAGCGCCTGCGGCAGGATGATCAGGCGCATGGCCTGCGGGTAATCCAGGCCCAGACTGTCTGCTGCCTCGTACTGTCCGCGCGGAAGCGCCGCCAGACCGCCGCGGATCACCTCGGCGATATAGGCGGCCGAGAACATGGTGATCATGATCACGACGCGCAGGAACAGGTCGACCGTGCTGTCAGGCGGGAAGAAATAGGCCAGCATCACCGAAGCCACGAACAGCAGCGTAATCAGAGGCACGCCACGGATGAACTCGATGAAGATGACGCAGACCCACTTGATCAGCGGCATGGTGGATTGACGGCCCAGCGCCAGCGCAATCCCCAATGGTACCGACAGCGTCACGCAGGTTACACCCAGCATCATGTTCAGCATGAAGCCGCCAAGGTCCCGGCTGGGAACGGCCGAGAGCCATGCGTTCTCGGACGCGCCTTCGGGGATCAACGCCCCGCCAACTTTCCAGACCACCAGCGCCACGACGATGGCCCCGAAGAACCCCGCCGCAAAGCTGTTTTTGCCGAATTTCTGGAACACTGCGGCAGCCGCCACACATCCCAGAAGCGCGACCAGCGGAACCAGGATGGTGCCACCCCAAATCAGCCAGAAGGCGACAAACGGATAGACTGCGGTGAACAGCAGCATCTTGCGCGGCAGGTCGAAAAACAGCACCGGAGCCGCAGCAACCAGCATCAGCACAAAGGCCAGATTTGGCCGCCAATAGGCGTCATCGGGGTATTTGAACCCGTAGATCAACTGATGCCAGCGCTCGGTCAGAACCGCAAAACACGCCCCTGTCTTGCCATCCAGAATCTCCCGGCACTGCGCCAGTGAATCCGCCTGCCAGACACCGTTCAGCATCCAGGGAAGCGTATTGCGCAGGATCAGATAGATCAGGATCAGCGACAGTACCGTCAGGATCGTGTTGGCCACGCCCGAAAACAGGTTTTCCCGCAGCCACTTGACCACACCCGTTTCACGCGCCGGCGGCGGTGACGGTGGGATGGTGCCTTCGGCCACGAAAGCGATCGAATTGGTTGTTTGATCGGTCATGACTCAGCGCTCCTTCAACTTGACGGATGCGTTGTACAGGTTCATTACCATCGAAATCACCAGCGAGGCTGTCAGGTAGAACAGCATCAGCAGCAGAACACATTCGATCGCACGACCGGTCTGGTTCAGGGTGATGCCACCCAGCGTTGCCGTGATGTCCGCATAGCCCACGGCAATCGCCAGCGACGAGTTCTTGGTGATGTTCAGGTACTGCGAGATCAGCGGCGGGATGATCACCCGCAGCGCCTGCGGCAGGATCACAAGGTTCATGATCCGGCCCGAACGCAGACCCAAAGCAGCGGCGGCTTCGGTCTGACCCTTGGAAATCGCCTGAATACCGGCGCGCACGTTTTCCGCGATGAAGGCGCCCGTATAGATCGACAGGGCAAACCACAGGGCAATCAGCGGGGCTCCGACCTGGGTGCCTCCCCGTAGATTAAACCGGTTTGCCAAGGGATCGGGAAGGTCCCACGACAAGCCCAACAGAAGCAACACAGCGACAAGCGGGACGACCCAGATCGCCGCATTTATCAACAGCGTGTTCGGCCTGACGCCCGTCTGCTCTTGCTTTATCTGCGCGTTCTTGTTAACGAACCGGGTTGCGAAATACGACAGAACCAGCACAGCCAGCACCAGAAGCCAGTTTACGAAGCTTCCGCCTTCCCCGCCGAACCCACGGGTAAAATAGGGCGACGGAACATAGATACCCCGGTTGGTGAACGCGATGAGCCCGAAGGTCATCTCACGCTCCGGTTCTTCACCCAGATATGCTCTGGCACCCGGCAGGACCGCGGTCATGATCGTGAAGATGATGATGATCCAGATCAGCACCGGAATATTCCGGAAGATCTCGACATATACCGCCATCAGCTTGGACACGAGCCAGTTGTTCGACAGCCGCAGAACCCCGGCAACGACGCCAAAGAACGTGGCCGTGATGCAGGCCAGAAAGGCGACAAGCAGCGTGTTGAGCAAACCGACAACGGACGCGCGGGCATGCGAGTCCTGGCTGTCATATTCTATAAGAACCTGGTTGACGTCATACCCGGCAGTGTCTCCGAGAAACGCAAACGAGATGTTCAGGCCAGCGGCGCGGAGGTTTTGAAACAGATTGTGCCCTAAGTACCAGATACAGTACGCAATAACGATGGCCGCAATCACCTGAAACGTCAAAGAGCGATAGCGGGTATCGTTTATGAGCATCGACAACCGAAAATCAGCTTTCGGTGGGTCAGTCATAGTCGACATATTATGGGATCCCCGTAGCTTGCGGACTGTTTTATCCTGGCGAGGTTGTCCCCGCTCTGCATCTGTCCGCAGCAGTTATTGGTGAAAAGGGCGCAGGTTACCCTGCGCCCTCTTCAATTGATGTCTTAGCGGAACGGCGGCGAGTACAGCAGACCGCCATCGGTCCACTGCGCGTTCAGGCCGCGCGCCAGACCAATCGGGGTTTCTTCGCCGATGTTCTTGGCAAACACTTCACCATAGTTGCCGCCTGCTTTTACAGCTTTGGCAGCCCAGTCGGCATCCAGACCCAGCATCTCGCCCAGGGTGCCTTCGGTCCCCAGCAGGCGGTTTACTTCAGGGTTCTCGGTGCCGGCGCTCAGTTCGTCGATATTCGCCGAAGTCACACCCAGCTCTTCCGCCGAGATCAGCGCGTTCAGGGTCCAGCGAACCACATCTGCCCATTCGTTGTCGCCGTGACGGACCAGCGGGCCCAGCGGCTCTTTCGAGATGATTTCGGGCAGCAGGACGTGATCACCGGGGTTTTCGAACGTGGCACGCGTTGCGGCCAGACCCGATGCGTCGGTGGTGTAAACGTCACATGCGCCAGCCAGATACTGCTGTTGCGCTTCGGCGTTGGTTTCAATCGGAACCGGCTCGTAGCTGATGTTGTTGGCACGGAAGAAATCGGCCAGGTTCAGCTCGGTGGTGGTGCCGGTCTGGATACAGACGGTTGCCCCGTCCAGTTCCTTGGCCGAGCTGACGCCCAGCGCTTTGGGAACCATGAAACCCTGACCGTCATAGTAGTTGACGCCCACGAATTCGAACTTCAGGTCGACGTCGCGGCTAAAGGTCCAGGTGGTGTTCCGGGCCAGCATGTCGATCTCACCGGCGGCAAGCGCCGTGAAGCGTGTTTTTGGTGTGGTCGGAACAAACTCGACAGCAGTCGCGTCGCCCAGAACGGCTGAAGCCACAGCCCGGCACAGGTCTACGTCAAAGCCTTTCCACTCGCCATTCGCGTCAGGTGCAGCGAAGCCGACCAGACCGGTGGTCACACCGCAGTTCAGCGTACCCCGTGCCTTGACGTCGTCCACAGTACCCGCCACGGCTGCGCCAGCGGCCAGGCCGGCAACTGTTGCCGCGCCCAAGATTACGGATTTTTTCATTTTTACCTCTTCCTGATTTTCCGCCCCCTAAAGGAACGGTTCTACCCAGCAAATGAATGCCGGAAAGGTTTCCCCAAAGGTGTCTCCCCTTTAGTGGGCTTGAGTTTGGGCGCATTCATAAACAAACGTCAAGGGTTGGATCAGAGAAAACGATGGGTCCGGCCAATAGGTTTTGGCAGGCCCGTCATAATTTCGATGCGCGAAGGATCAGACAGATACGTCGAAGAAACGTTTGGCGTGCAGAAACGCGGCTTTCTTTGTTTCCGCCGCCGCATGGGCTTCGTCGTCATGGCCCCATTGTTCGATCTGCCACCGCTCGTCCAGCCGCGAGATGTCCCAGATGGCGTCCGCTTGGCGCCAGTTCAGCGCTGCCGCAAAGCCCAGAACCAGCGAGCCCGACAGGCTGACAAGATCGTGGAAGGCGGCCAGTTGAAAAGCATCCATTGCGTGCACCCGGCGGCGCAGCGCGATCAGGGCCTGTTGCGACTGCGGCTGATGCAAAACCCCGGCGACCGGCAACAGCCGGGCCGACAATGCCTCTGCCGCCCAGTCCAGCGCCGGGTCCCATTCATCGGCCTGTCGGTTCTGCAATTCCTGCGGATGGGTCGCACGGTAGCACAGCAAATCCGAATCGCCGTAATCGGCCAGCATGTCGGCCACTTCGGCATGCTGTATCCGCACCTTGTCTATCGCCGCGTTGGCCGAACGGGTAAAGGGCATCGAGGCCGGATCGACCTCTTTCTCCTGCGCGTCCCATTCGGCGGCTACGGCCCGGGCCATGGCGCGGGTCGGCAGGATCAGCGCGGCTTTGGCGGGGGTTTTGACCCGGCGCCCGTCCAGTTCCACGGTATAGCCGCCCTCGGCCTCGACCACGGCGCTGGTTTTCCAGAAGCGTTTCGGTTTCCAGTCGCTCATGCCATCAGTTCCAGATGCGGGCCAGCGCGCCGGGCAACTGGTCGAAGGTTTCAATCATGCAGGTGGCCGAGGTCAGGGCCACCGGGTCGTGATAGCCCCAGGACACGCCGATACCGCGCACTCCGGCCGCGGCGGCCATATCCATGTCATAGCTGGTATCGCCGATCATCACCGCATTTGCGGCCTCGACCCCGGTTTCGGCCAATGCGGTTTCCACCATCGAAGGGTGCGGTTTCGACGGGTGGTGATCGGCAACCTGCTGGGTCACGAAATAGCGCTCCAGCCCATGCGCCTCGATCAATGCGTCCAGGCCGCGCTGAGATTTGCCGGTCGCCACGCCCAGCAGAATTTCCGGCACAGCATGCAAGGCTTCGATTGCCTCGCGCGCGCCGGGAAAAAGCGGAGAACTGCCAACGCCCAATTCCAATCGGTAGGCATGGAAGGCCTCTTTGTAGCCTTCGACCAACCGCGCCTGCACCGCGTCAGACTGTTCCGGCGCAAGCCGCGCGATGGCCTGTGGCAGCGACAGACCCACAATCGACAGGATCGCGTCCCGGGACGGTGCCGTAACCGAGGACGCCTGAAAGCTGGTTGTCATGCAATAGACGATGCTGCCCTGACTGTCGACCAGCGTGCCGTCGACATCGAACAGGACCAGCCGCAAAGGTGCGCTCATTGCAGTTCCTCGAACGGGTCGTCTGCGGCCAGATCCTCGGTCCAACCGAAGGTGTCCCAGCTGTTTTTCATATGTTCGGGCAAAGGAGCTTCGATGGTGATCTGTTTGCGTGTCATCGGGTGCTGAAAAGACGCGCGCCGCGCGTGCAGATGCAGCTTCTTGCTGATGATGCCGCCCAACTGCGCGCCCCAGCCATCGCCAAGGTTTTCCTGACCCGAACCACCATATTTCCCATCCCCGATGATCGGATGCCCGATGGCGGCCATATGCGCCCGCAACTGATGGGTGCGCCCGGTGATCGGCTCCATCGCCACCCAGGCCGCCCGGCCCGCGACGCGGTAGAGCGTGGCATAGTGGGTGTGGGCGCGTTTTGCGCCTGGCGTGCTGTCGATCTCGTCCATAAGCACGGGGATCATCTTTTCGCCCTCGCCGTGCTTGCCGTGACCGGGGGCCTTGACCAGACCCGTCTTGATCTCGCCCAGATACGGCGTAGGAACGCCAGCGACCAAAGCCCAGTAAATCTTGCGGGTATCGCGGTGGCGGAAAGCGGCGGTCAGGCCCTTGGCGGCCTCACGCGTGCGGGCCAGCAGCAGAACGCCCGAGGTATCCTTGTCCAACCGATGCACCAGACGCGGGTTTTCGTCGTAGCCAAAGCGCAGTGCCTCGGACAGGCTGTCCACATGCCGGGTCTGCCCGCTGCCGCCCTGCACCGGCAGGCCCTGCGGTTTGTTCAGCGCCAGAACGTGATCGTCGCGATAGATCACGCAGGACTGGATCATCTTGGCATCCGCATCTGATATGCGACGCTTCACCTCGGCCGGCTTGTGATCCGCATCCGGCAGCGGCGGAACCCGCACGACCTGCCCAACCTCAAGCCGGGTCGAGGCTTTGGCCCGGCTGCCATCGACACGCAATTCGCCCTTGCGGCACATCTTTTCGATCCGGCCCTGACTGACATGCGGGAACAGGCGGCGCAGCCAGCGATCGACACGCTGGTCCCCGTCACCTTCCGCAACCGTAATCATCTGCACGCCACTCATGCCATTGCCCCTTGCACCGTGCGGCCACCCCGCCCGGATTGCACCTTTGCCAGTGTCCCAGAAAACATGCGCGTCTGTGGCCCGCTGGAGGCGAAGAGTCAAGCCGGGCCTACCGCGCGTTCCGCTGCGCCCGCAGTTTCGAGAAATAATCCAGCCGCTTCTTCAACTCGCGCTCGAAGCCGCGTTCGACCGGCTGATACAGTTCTGGCCGCTCCATCCCATCGGGGAAATAGTTCTGGCCGGAAAACCCATCTTCGGCATCGTGATCATAGGCATAGCCCTTGCCATATCCCTGATCCTTCATCAGCGAGGTCGGCGCGTTCAGGATGTGCTTTGGCGGTGGCTCGCTGCCCGATTGCTTGGCCAGCCGCATCGCGGCCTTGTAGCCCACATACGCCCCGTTCGATTTCGGCGCCAGCGCCAGATAGACCAGCGCCTGCGCCAGCGCCAACTCGCCCTCGGGCGAACCGAGGCGTTCGTAAGTCTCCCAGGATTGCAGGCAGATCGCCTGCGCCTGCGGATCGGCCAGCCCGATATCTTCGACCGCCATCCGCGTGATCCGGCGCGCCAGATAGCGCGGGTCCTCGCCCCCCGTCAGCATCCGGGCAAACCAATAAAGCGCTGCGTCCGGGTCCGACCCGCGCACCGATTTATGCAGCGCCGAGATCAGGTTGTAATGCTCATCCCCCGACTTGTCGTACTTCGCCGCGCGCCGCATCAGGCGGGTCGACAGCGCATCCGGGTCCAGCGGGGCGTCGGTCTTCCAGGCCGAGACCTGCTCGATCAGGTTCAGCAGCGCCCGCCCGTCGCCATCGGCCATTTCCTGTAATGCATCCCGCGCCGCAGGGGTCAGCGGCAGGGCGCGGCCCAGCTCCTTTTCGGCCCGCTGGGTCAACCGTTCCAGATCGCTCAGGCTGAGGCGTTCCAGCACCAGCACCTGCGCGCGGCTGAGCACAGCGGCGTTCAATTCGAACGAGGGGTTTTCGGTCGTGGCCCCCACCAGCAGGATGGTGCCATCCTCCATATGCGGCAGAAACCCGTCCTGCTGCGCCTTGTTGAAGCGGTGGATTTCGTCCACGAACAGCAGCGTGCCCTGCCCGTTCTGGCGGCGGATTTTTGCGGCCTCAAAGACCTTTTTCAGGTCCGGCACACCGGTGAAAATCGCGCTGATCTGCACGAAATGCAGGTCGGTTTCCTGCGCCAGAAGCCGCGCAATCGTCGTCTTGCCGACACCGGGCGGCCCCCAGAAAATCAGGCTCGACAGGCTGCCCGAGGCCAGCATGACGCCCAGCGGCGCGTCCGGGCCCAGCACCTGACCCTGCCCGATCACCTCGGCCAGCGTTTGCGGCCGCAACCGGTCAGCCAGCGGGCGGTGCGGGGCCGGTGCGGGCTCGGCGGCCCCGGTATCGAACAGATCGCTCACGGTATCACAGACGGAACCGCAGCGACATGGTGCGACTGCCGCGCTGAATATCCATCTGTACCCTGCGCCCCGGATCAGTCAGCGCGTCCACCACATCTGCGGGGCGCTGCATGTCGTCGCCATTGATGGCGCTCAGCACATCCCCGGCCCGCAGCCCTGCGCGCGCGCCGTAAGGGCCGGGATCGACAACGACGACGCCGGTTTGCGACAACAACAAGCCCAAGCGACTGATCACCGCCGGATTGACACCCGAAACCGTCAGTTCCGGCAGCACGGTTTGGTCATCCAACGTCGTTTCCTCGGCCGCCGGGGTTTCCGGCGCCTTGATCAGAGCCACCTCAACCTCGTCACTCTGTTCACCGCGCAGCCGGGTCAGGACCGAGGTTCCGCCGACCCCTGCAACGGACATGCGAAACTTCATCTCAGCGGGCGAGTTGACCTCATCCCCATCCACATGGGTGACCACATCGCCAACCCGCAGGCCCGCATCGGCCAGCGGGCTGAGGTCGTGCAGATCGGAAATCACCACGCCAAGCGGAATGACCAGACCCAGCGACTCGGCAATATCGGCGCTCATGTGCTGGCCCGACATGCCGGCCCAGGGGCTGACGAAGGCCTCGTTACCCGCCTGCGCCTGCCGCAGGAACTCGGCCACCAGATTGGCGGGGATGGCGAACCCGATCCCGTTCGACCCGCCCGAACGCGTGAGAATCGAGGTGTTGATCCCGATCAGATCGCCGTTCACATCAATCAGCGCCCCGCCCGAGTTGCCGGGGTTGATCGCCGCATCGGTCTGAATGAAATACCCCCGCGCATTCCCTGTGGCCGTCCCCGTCCGCGCCAGCCCCGAGATGATGCCCGAGGATACCGTCTGTCCCACCCCAAACGGGTTGCCGATGGCCAGCGCCAGTTCCCCGACCTCAACCTGATCTGAATCGCGCAAGGTCAGGTAGGGCAGATCGTCGGCCTCTTCCAGACGCAGAATGGCGATGTCGCTTTCCTCATGGCCCAGAACGACCCTGGCGGAAAACTCGCGGCGGTCGGTCGTCACGACGCGAATCTCGGTCGCCGAGCCCACCACGTGATAGTTGGACACCACATAGCCGTCCTCGGACAGGATTACGCCCGAGCCCAGCGAGTTCTGTACCCGTTGCTGCGGCTCGCCAAAGCCCCGGCCAAAGAAGTCGCGAAAGAACGGGTCCGAGAACAAGGGCCGCGCGCGTCCCTGCCGGACGATCTTGGCATAGATATTCACAACGGCGGGTGCGGCGTCTTTCACGACTGGCGCAAAGCCCAGCGAAATCTCGGCCTGTGACTGGGGCACCCGGGTTTCCGCATGGGCGATGGATGCACAGGCGAGGGAAAAGGCGAAAAGGGTCGCGCGAAACATTCAGACCTCAAACTTCTAAGACCTGTTGGATATGCGTCCACACGACCCGTAATGCAATGGTGGTTTACCCGTCCAGCGGCGCGTGCAGGCGCGTGCCCTCGGTGATGATCCCGCCCCGGTTGCCGATCTCGATGGTGCCATAGCGCTGCCGGAACACCTCGGGCAGTTCCCGATCACCGTCCGGAGACAGCCACAGCCGCAGCAGATGCCGCCGCTGGGCCGGGTCGGGCCAGTCGACAAAGCCGGTGCGGTCATGCAGTTGCGCGTGATTGTAAACAAACTGCATGTCCCCGGGTTGCAGCCGCATCAGCAGGTAAAGCTCGGGATCATTGGCCAGCGCATCGAACCTGTCCAGCGCGGCCACGTGGTCCGGCGTCAGGCGCATCGCCTTTGGGAACCTCTGGGCGCTGTCGATATATTGCCGCTGGTAGAACACGGTCAGCTTGCCGTCATGCCAGCAGAAGGGCGGGATGGTCATGAAGGGCTGCATCCCTTCGGGAACCTCGCCCCGGCGGTCGGTGGCAATCGGATCGAACAGCCGGGCCAGCAGGTCCGGGCATTCAGCGCGCATCCGGTTGTAGATCGCCTCGGCGCTGACAAGCAGCGAATCCCCGCCTTCCTTGGCCTCGCGCAGGCACAGCAGCCCGACAATATCGGCGCTGTCCGTGTGGAAGGTCTGGCGCTCGTGGGTCTGGTAAATGCGGGTATTCGGATCACTGGCATCCGCGCCGACGTCGCGCACATGGCCCAGAATATGGCCCTGCGCGTTCTGCGACCGGGCCGAGCCCAGATGCGCGCCCACGCCGCAAAAGATCGTCGCCGCCATTTCCTGTGTGTAGCGCTGAACCGGCAATCCCCTGATAACCTCGAACCCGATGCCGTTGATCAGCTTGTCGCGCAGGGTTTCCAGATGCCCGCCGAAGCCGGCAAGCGGGAAATCGGCCCTGGTAATTTCCCCGATATCGCGCCCCAACGCCAGATAGTGCCGGGCGGCCTGTTCCAGATCGTCAATATCGGCCTGGGTCAGATCGACGATCCACTCGTCCTGCCGCGCGGCCATCTCGCGCCCGGTCCAGACCGATGGGCCTGTCAGTTCGCCCGGGATTTTCGAAAGCACGTCTGTCATATCGCCCTCCTCGTTTGCGGTTCAGAGTCGCGCGGGGATGGGCGGGTTTCATCGTCTCAAATCATCGGAAATCGCCCAAAAACGACATTAACGCCTTCAATCGGGCGACCCTTGTCAGCGCGCAAGGCAAATCACTCGGCCACGGACCAGTCCGGGCCGGGGTCATATTCCGAAATTTCCGCCGCGCGGTCCAGCGTTTCAGGGCCAAAGTCAGCCTCATAGATGATCCCGTTCTCGCCGATCAGGAACGTGTGGATGCCGGTCTCGCCATATTCTGCCGGAACCGCCAGCAAAGCGTGCCCGGCGACCATGTGATCGCCTGCGAAATAGGAATGTGCACCGCCGGGCGCATTGTCGCCCTGCCCCTGCAGGATGGTGTAGTAATAGCCCAGGAAGGGTTCCGGTTCGTAATCCTGTTCCCCGTCGCTCCACCCCGAGGCCGCGGCCCGGGCCAGGGCGGCCCCGACAAGGCTGTCCTCACCCGGCCAGAACAGCCCGTCGCGGGTGTCAGAGTCCGAGATGATCGCGCGCGCGAACTCCATCACGCCGTCGCGATTGTGATCGACCAGCCGGAACGCGGCCTGCAGATCGACATAGGCTTCGAGCAGGTCCATCACATCCAGCTCATTCAATCCGATCTCGCGCGCGGCAAGCTCTTCTATCCCGGCGTCCAGATCGAATTGCCACTGCGCGCCGTCCCGCGTGATCGGGATCGGGAAGGGCCAGCTGTCTTCGCCCATCAGGACGACGACGCCGTTTCCATCGGGCTGGAAGCGATAGCCATCGGCATACATGGCCAGAACCTCTTGCCGGCGGGACCGATCCTCATCAGCATCGCCGGTTGCCAGCAGGTCTTCGGCGTCGGGCCCGAAAATCTCGAGCAGTTTGCCGTGATCTTCCGCTTCCAGCGCGGCGACAAAGGCGTCCAAAGCCGATTGCGGCGTATCAAATTGCGCGCCGTCGGACAGCGCTGGCCCGGCAATTGCGAAAACGAAAGCGGAGGAAACCAAAATCTTGCGCATCTTACCGTCTCCGCTTTCCTTTGGACGCATGTCCCCGGTTCGAGGCCGAGCGCGTTTTGTGACCCGAGGCTTTCTTTTTCATGGCCTGCCCTTTTTGGGCCGAGGGCTTGCGTTGCGCCGCAGCCTTCTTGGCCTGAGGCTTTTGGGCCGTCTGCGCGTTGCGCTTCACAGGCTGCTTCGCCGTGTCTGGCCGCTGTTTGGTGCGGTCTATCGCGTTTTGCTTGGCTGCGGCCTTGTCCCGATCCACGCCACCGGGATTGAGCGGTGGCAGCTGCTTTTTCGCGCCGTCGCGATTGGCCAGCGCGCCGCCCGCGACCGCACCGGCCCCAGCCCCGGCGGCCAGAGCGGCGGCCCCCGCCCCATCCCGGCTGATATCCGCAGCACCGGATTCCCGGCTGAGCTTGGCGCGCAATTCATCCGTACGCCCATCGGGCCGGTTCACAGGCAAATCACCGCGCCCGCCTTCGGGCCGCTTGTGATCAGCGATCTTGTCGCGCGCATCCTGCTGGCGCCCGGGGTCGGGGTTCCAGCCAATATCGGTCCGGTCGCCCAGATCGATCTGATTACCGATATTGACGTTGCCATCCACATCGATGTCGATATCGGGGTTTCGGATGATGGGATTGCCATTCCAGCCGCCGCAATTCCGGCAGCCCCAGTAATCGTACCAATCGTCGTCATCGTCGAAGATCTCATCAATCAGCGCGACGGTGCCAAAGGTCAGCAGGGCCGCGCCGATCACATCTCCGGTTGATGGCCCGGTATAGACCGTCTGGTAATCATATTGCGGCACATAGACGGTTTCGGGGTTGGTCGGAACAATCGTGACGGTGTCATCCTCGGCCACTTCGACGGTCTGTTCCTCGCCCGAGACAAGCGCACCGCTGTCAATCGCCTGATCCCGCATGACCTGAACAGCATTCATCACGTCGTCGGATTGGGCCAGCATCGCTGTGCCCATGGTTTCAGTCCAGTCGATATGCGTTGCCATCTGGCCCACAACCTCGGGGAAGGCCGTCGCCAGAACGGTAACCGACGGGTCCCACCCCATCGCCTCAATCTCGGGCTCCAACTCGACCGGGTCGCGGTCGGCGTTGTCCAGCAGATAGCGTTCCGCCTTGACGATTTCCAGCGGCTGCGTGGCCGCAACGAATATCTGGATCAGCAGCGTGTCGGGATAAAGCGCGACCGGGGCAACCAATGTCTGAAGCTCGGCATCGGTCAACAACTCAGCCGAGGCATCGTCTGCTGCGCCTTCGGTCGCCTCCCCAGACGTTTCCTGAGCGTAAAGCGCACTGCCTGCGCCGATCAGAAGCGCAAAAATCAGAAATCTATACATATTGCGATCCTTCAATTTCTTCAAAGATCGCCCAAGTTTACGATTCTGGCAACACGGCGCAAAAAACATCGCCGCGCGAAAAAGAAAAACCCCCGCACCGCATGGTACGAGGGTTCCGAGTTTACAGACTATATAAGTCTTATTCTTCTGCAGCCTCTTCGGCGGCAACGCGGGCCTTGTCAGCCGCGCCTTTGGCGTCGACGTCACGATCCACGAATTCGATGATCGCCATCGGAGCCATGTCGCCATAGCGGAAGCCCGCTTTCAGGATGCGGACGTAACCGCCCTGACGCTCGGCGTAGCGGGGGCCCAGAACCTCGAACAGCTTGGTGACGTCTTTGTCTTCTTTCAGCTGCGATGCGGCCTGACGGCGGGCGTGCAGGTCGCCGCGCTTGCCCAGCGTGACCAGCTTTTCGATGATCGGGCGCAGTTCTTTTGCCTTGGGCAGAGTCGTCTTGATTTGCTCATGCTCGATGAGCGAGCCGGCCATGTTCGCAAACAGCGCCTTGCGGTGCTCATGTGTGCGGTTCAGGCGGCGGTAACCACGTGCGTGACGCATTTTCTAGTTCCTTCTTTCGCGTTTTGCTTTGTCTGACCGGCGATGCGTGTCACCGGCTCTCCTTGGGGCGGAAGTGCCCGTTTTGTCCCCGGCAGATCCGGGCATTTGGGAAGACGCGCTTAGAACGCGTCTTCGAATTTCTTCGCCAGATCTTCGATGTTGTCGGGCGGCCAATCCTCGACATCCATGCCGAGGTGCAGACCCATGCCGGACAGCACTTCCTTGATCTCGTTCAGCGACTTGCGGCCGAAGTTCGGGGTGCGCAGCATCTCGGCTTCGGTCTTCTGGATCAGGTCGCCGATATAGACGATGTTGTCGTTCTTCAGACAGTTCGCCGAACGGACCGACAGTTCCAGCTCGTCCACTTTCTTCAGCAGCAGCGGGTTGAACTCCAGACCATCGTCCTCGTCCTGGCGGCCAGCCGATTCCGGCTCGTCGAAGTTGACGAAGATCGACAGCTGGTCCTGCAGGATACGGGCGGCATAGGCCAGCGCGTCTTCCGGCGTGATCGAACCATCGGTTTCGATCTTCAGGGTCAGCTTGTCATAGTCCAGAACCTGACCTTCACGGGTCGGCTGAACGTCATAGGCGACCTTTTTGACCGGCGAATAGATCGCGTCGATCGGGATCAGGCCGATGGGCGCGTCTTCGGGCTTGTTCTTTTCGGCCGAGACGTACCCTTTGCCGGTGTTGACGGTCAGTTCCATGAACAGGTCGGCGCCATCGTCCAGGTGGCAGATGACGTGATCGCGGTTCAGAACCTCGATACCTGCGCTTTCGCTGATGTCGCCTGCTGTGACAACGGCGGGGCCTTTGGCATTGATCGACAGGCGTTTGGGGCCTTCGACTTCCATGCGCAGCGACACGCCTTTCAGGTTCAGGATGATGTCGGTGACGTCTTCGCGAACGCCCGCGACGCTCGAGAATTCGTGCAACACGTTGTCGATCTGAACGCTGGTGATGGCCGCGCCTTGCAGGCTGCTCATCAGCACGCGGCGCAGCGCGTTGCCCAGGGTCAGACCAAAGCCACGCTCCAGCGGTTCAGCAACCAGGGTTGCCTGACGCGCGGGATCGTTGCCCGGCTTGCCGTCCAGTTGGGTCGGCTTGATCAATTCTGCCCAATTTTTGTGGATCATGTAATCCCTCCATTCCTGTCCGCGCCCCATGACCAACAAGGTGCAGACGCCCGAGGTTCAAAATGACGTGCTGGGGCCGTGCAAAAACACAGCCCCAGCCAAATTCGAAATCGCTTAGACGCGGCGGCGCTTCGGCGGGCGGCAGCCGTTGTGAGCGATCGGGGTCACGTCGCGGATCGACGTGATGTTGAAGCCCACGGCAGCCAGCGCGCGCAGCGCCGATTCACGACCCGAACCGGGGCCCTGAACTTCGACTTCCAGCGTCTTGACGCCATGTTCCTGCGCCTTCTTGCCTGCGTCTTCCGCAGCCATCTGCGCGGCATACGGAGTAGATTTCCGCGATCCTTTGAAGCCCATGGTACCGGCAGACGACCACGAGATGGCGTTGCCCTGCACGTCCGAGATCAGGATCTTGGTGTTGTTGAAGGTCGAATTCACATGGGCAACGCCCGATGCGATGTTCTTGCGCTCTTTGCGCTTGATGCGAGTCTTGTCGCGTGCCATCGGTCAGACCCCCTCTTATTTCTTCTTACCGGCAATGGCCTTTGCGGGGCCTTTGCGGGTACGAGCGTTGGTGTGGGTGCGCTGACCGCGAACCGGCAGGTTGCGGCGGTGACGCAGACCGCGATAGCAGCCCAGGTCCATCAGGCGCTTGACGTTCATCTGAACTTCACGACGCAGGTCACCTTCGACGGTGTAGTTGGCGTCGATATGTTCACGGATGGCCAGAACTTCGGCATCCGACAGTTCGTTGACGCGACGGGTCGCATCAATGCCCACGGCTTCGCAGATCGCGTTGGCCGAGGTGTTGCCGATACCGGTGATATATGTGAGGGCGATAGGTACCCGCTTTGCAGTCGGGATGTTTACGCCGGCAATACGTGCCACGTGTCACTTTCCTTTTCGTTGCGGTTCCGTAGCTCCAGAACCTTTTTTCACAACGCCTAACCGTGGCAGTGCCGCCAGAGGGTCCAGCATTATTCGAGGTGGTCGGGGCGCAGGGGACGAATCCCGCACGCGGTCTTGATTCCCTTCAGGGATGGGGGTCGATATGGGCTTTTGGCACCGCCGTCAAGCCCATATTGGAATCAGCACAGAATAGCCTCGATCGAAGCTGTCACTTCCTTGATATCCGCCAGCCCGTTCACCGGGCGCAGATCGCCTTTGGCATAGTAGTAGCCAATCAGCGGCGAGGTCTTCTTGTAGTATTCCATCAGCCGCGTGCGCAGGCTGTCTTCGTTGTCATCCGCCCGGCGGACGTAGTCGTTTTCCTTGCCGCAATTGGTGCATTTGCCATCGGCAGGGATCGGCTTGGTGATGTCGTTGTAGACCTCGCCGCAGCCGCCGCAGGTCGACCGTGCGGTGATACGACCCACCAGCGCATCGTCGTCCACCCGCATCTCGACCACGGTGTGCAGGGACTGGCCCAGCTTGGTCAGCAGCGCCGACAATGCGTCCGCCTGTGCCAGCGTGCGGGGGAAGCCGTCAAAGATGAAACCGGCACCGGTTTCCGAGGTCAGCTTCTCTTCGATCAGACCGATCACGATCTCGTCGGTGACCAGCTTGCCCGCATCCATGATCGCGGCGACCTTCTGGCCCATCTCTGTTCCGCTGGTCTTGGCCTCGCGCAGCATGTCGCCAGTGCTCAGTTGCACCATGCCCCGGGTTTCAACCAAATGCCGCGCTTGCGTGCCTTTGCCTGCCCCCGGGGGGCCGAGAAGAATGATGTTCATCGACGAGCAGCTCCCTTTCTGCCGCGTTTCTTGCCTTTGCCGCGCAGCTGGGACTTTTCGATCAGCCCTTCATATTGATGCGCCAGCAGGTGGCTCTGGACCTGTTGGATCGTGTCCATGGTCACAGAGACGATAATCAGAACCGAGGTGCCGCCGAAATAGAACGGGATGGCAAACTGGCCCCGCAGAATTTCAGGCAGCAGACAGACCGCCGCCAGATAGGCCGAACCCAGAACCAGCACGCGGTTGACCACGTATTCCAGATACTCGGCGGTTTTCTTGCCGGGGCGAATGCCGGGCACAAAACCGTTCTGCTTTTTCAGGTTGTCCGCCACATCGTCCGGTTTGAACGACACGTTGAACGTGTAGAAATAGGCGAAGAACACGATCATCGAGGCGAAGAACAGCAGGTACAGCGGCTGTCCGGGACCAAAGTTGGCCAGCAGCCAGGACATCACCGGGCCGTTCGCAGCCCCCGACGAGAAGGTCGAGATCGTCACCGGCAGCAGCAGCAGCGAGCTGGCGAAAATCGCCGGGATCACGCCCGCAGGGTTCACCTTGACCGGCAGGTGGCTTGAGCCGCCTTCGTAGACTTTCATCCCGGCCTGACGGCGTGGGTACTGGATGTGGATCTTGCGCAGGGCACGCTCCATGAACACCACAAAGGTGATCACGGCGATGACCATGACGATCACACCAACGATCACGGCGGGGCTGATCGCACCGCTGCGTCCGCTGGCAAAGAACTGCGCCAGTGCAGCCGGAACCTCGGCAATGATGCCGACGAAGATGATCAGCGAGATACCGTTACCGATGCCGCGCGCGGTGATCTGTTCACCCAGCCACATCAGGAACATGGTGCCGCCAACCAAAGTTATCATGGTCGACATGCGGAAATACAGCCCCGGATCGGTCGCCAGATCGCCTGATTCCAGCGAGACCGCCAGACCATAGGCCTGAACCGTGGCCAGTGCCACGGTGCCGAAACGGGTGTATTGGTTGATCTTCTTGCGGCCCTGCTCGCCCTCTTTCTTGAGTTGCTCAAGCGCGGGAACCATCGAGGTCAGCAGCTGCACGATGATCGAGGCCGAGATATAGGGCATGATCCCAAGGGCAAAGATACCCATCCGCCCCAGCGCCCCGCCGGTGAACATCGAAACCATGCCGCCGATGCCCTGCCCCGCCTGCTCCATGAACTCGCGCAGGGCCTGCCCGTCGATCCCCGGCACCGGAATGAAGGTGCCCAGACGATAGACGATCAGCAAGGCCAGCGTGAACAGGATGCGGTTGCGCAGATCGGTGGCTTTGCCCAAAGCAGCCCAGCTTGTGTTGGCTGCCATTTGTTCTGCTGCTGATACCATAAATCGGTCTCTCTTATGAAAACACCGCCCGGAACCGTTTTCCGGCTCGGGCGGCGTCTTGGAAAACTCTGTGGTCTATGTAAGCGGGTCTTGGCCCGCTCACAAGCGCTTACTCTGCCGCAGCAGCTTTTGTGACCGTCAGTGAACCGCCCGCTTTCTCAACTGCCTCAACGGCAGCTTTCGAAGCACCGGTAACTTCCAGGTTCACCTTGGCGCTGATTTCGCCTTTGGCCAGAACGCGGATACCGTCCAGCTTGCGACGGACCAGACCGGATGCAACCAGAGCGTCTTCGGTGATCGCAGCTTTGGCGTCCAGCTTGCCGGCGTCGACGAATTTCTGGATCAGGCCCAGGTTGATGACGGCGAATTCCTTGCGGTTCGGCTTGTTGAAGCCACGCTTGGGCAGGCGCTGGTACAGCGGCATCTGGCCGCCTTCGTAACCATTGATGGCCACACCCGAACGGGATTTCTGGCCTTTGATACCACGGCCACCCATTTTACCCTTGCCCGAGCCGGGACCACGGCCAACGCGGGTCCGTTTCGGTGCAGCGCCGGGATTGTCGCGCAATTCATGCAGTTTCATATCGCTTCTCCTAAGCCGGATGTGACCCCCGAAGCGTGATGGGCCAACCACGGCGTTTCTTGGTTTTGATTCTCGTGGACGGAAATCCACCGGAGCGCCTTACAGCGTTGCGCATCCCGTTGCAAGGTTTGTTGTGAACCGCGTCGCCCCAAACGCAAAAGAGGTGCCGGATCGGGCACCTCTTTTTTTTCGTGAGCGGTGGGTAGTCTCAAGAGCAATAAGCATGCTCGCGTGCGATGTCGGCGATATCGCAACGGCGAATGCCGATATCGTCCAGCTCGCGCGTGCTCAGCTGCTGCAGCTCGGTATAGGTGCGGTGGTATTCGGCAGCACGGGCGCGGGACGCCTTGATGCGCTCGACCAGCGCGGTAAACCGGGCGCCGAAGTTAAAACCGTTATGTGTCAGAGTAGCTGTATGTGCCATATCTCATTTCCTTTCTGTGTCAGGGCGCATTCCCCAACGATCACTTTTTTGTTCCTTGTTTGGACAAGGTGGAGATAGGCCCATACGATATCGCTAACAACTGCGGTTTTGGGTCTAGCCGATATGCAGTACGGGAATGTCGGGGACATGGTTTGCCAATACAGGGCGGTATCCGCTGTGCGACGGACCCCGCCCTATCCGGCATGAGCATAAGCCTTGGACGTCTATATTTTTTCCGAATTCAGCCAGGCCTGGGCCAGGGCCTCGGCCCGGGCTATTTCGTTCGCGGTCATCGTCTTCGATACGTTGTAGAGATGCTTCGCCATTAACCCGGCTTGCTGCTCGGTCGCAATTCTGAGCCACTTATAGGCCTGAATTTTGTCCTTCGGCACGCCGGTCCCGTTCAGATGCATGTAGGCCAGATCATGCTGTGCGAAAGCATGGCCACGCTGTGCTGCGCGCTCATACCACTTTGCAGCCAGGCCGGGATCGCGGACGACACCCCATCCATTATCGTGAAAAACGCCCAATCGATATTGCGCTTCTGTCACATTCTGCTCAGCCGCTTTCTGATACCTGATCGCGGCCTCTGTATCATCGCGTTCAAATCCGTGCCCATACTCGTACATCATACCCAAAGCATGTTGTGCCTCCGGATCTCCGGCCTGAGCAAGGGGTTGCCATTCATCCAGCGCCAGCTGGATTTCTCCGGCCCGGAAGGCCTTGAGCCCGAGTTCGAAATCAGCCGCCAAAACGGGTGCGGATAAACATATCAATGCAAGGGTCATGAGAGATGCAGCTTTGTCGCTTAATCTCTGGCAAACGTTGGTTAAGCTTTTCTTGGTCTCCGGCATCAACTTATCCCCTCCGCACTTGGGTCAGGCAATGGATCAAGGAGTGCTTTCAACCATAGGACAGGGCCGGAGACATAGGAAATCACGAATACTGGCGCGTGGTTCCGATGGATTGCGAGGATGCAAAACCGGGTCGGCGCGGTTGAACGGCTGTCCTTAAGAACCTCGGTGCGCCGTGTTGCGGAAACCGGCGACAAACAGGAAAACTGCCGATCGGAAACGAAAAACGCCCCCGACCACGTCGGAGGCGTTTCTTTGTTCTGCGAATTGCGCTTAGCCGCGCTCTTCGATGATCTCGACCAGATGCGGGATCTTGTTGACCATGCCGCGGACCGAAGGGGTGTCCTCCAGCTCACGGGTCTTGTGCATCTTGTTCAGGCCCAGGCCGATCAGGGTTGCGCGCTGTTCGGCGGGGCGGCGGATCGGCGAGCCGATCTGCTTGACGACGATGGTTTTTGCCATGGTTCGCTCTCCTTACGCTTCTGCTTCAGCAGCAGCCGGTGCTTCGTCCCGCTTGGGCAGGATATCGGCAACCTTTTTGCCACGACGTGCGGCAACCGAACGCGGGCTCTGCTCTTTCTGCAGGCCGTTGATGGTGGCGCGGATCATGTTGTACGGGTTCTGCGAGCCCAGCGACTTGGACACAACGTCCTTGACGCCCAGCATTTCGAACACGGCACGCATCGGACCACCGGCGATGATACCGGTACCTTCAGGTGCGGTGCGCATAACCACTTTACCAGCGCCGTGACGGCCCTCGATGTCGTGGTGCAGGGTGCGGCCTTCGCGCAGTTGCACGCGGATCATCTGACGCTTGGCTTGTTCGGTCGCCTTGCGGATGGCCTCGGGCACTTCTTTCGCTTTACCCTTGCCAAAGCCCACGCGGCCTTTCTGATCGCCGACAACCACCAGAGCGGCGAAGCCAAAGCGCTTACCACCTTTTACGGTTTTCGACACGCGGTTGATTGCGACCAGACGATCTGCAAATTCCGGTGCTTCTTCACGGTCGCGGCCACGGCCCCGACGGTTTTCACGTTCTGCCATTTGGCATCCCTTTTCTCATGTGGCGCTTGTCGCGCCGTTTTCTTCAATCCAAGTGAGCCCCGGCTGTTGCCGAGGCCCCCGGATCATCGGGGCGGATCGAAACCCGCCCGCAGGTCTTAGATCTTCAGGCCGCCTTCACGCGCGGCGTCGGCAACTGCCTTCACCTTGCCGTGGAACAGGAAGCCGCCACGATCGAAATAAGCCTCTTCGACGCCTGCCTTCTTGGCACGCTCGGCGATGGCCGCGCCCACTTTGGTGGCCGCTTCGACGTTGTTCTTGCCAACCACACCCAGATCTTTTTCCAGGGTCGAGGCTGCGGCCAGGGTCACGCCACGAACGTCGTCGATCAACTGAACGCTGATGTTCTTGTTCGAACGGTGAACCGACAGGCGTACGCGGCCCGCGTTGACTTTGCGAAGTTTGTTCCGAACGCGCAGGCGGCGCTTCAGAAACAGGGTTCTTTTGCTGTTTGCCATTGTCTGCGTCCTTACTTCTTCTTGCCTTCCTTGCGGAAGATGAACTCGCCCTTATAGCGGATGCCCTTGCCTTTATACGGCTCAGGACGGCGCCATTCGCGGATTTTGGCCGCGACTTCGCCCACCTGCTGCTGGTCGATACCTTCCACAACGATCTCGGTCTGCTTCGGCGCGGTGATGGTGACACCTTCCGGGGCAGTGAAATCAACATCGTGGCTGTAGCCCAGGTTCAGCTTCAGGGTGTTGCCCTGCATCTGAGCCCGGTAACCAACACCCTGGATCTCCAGCTCTTTTTTGAAGCCCTGGGTAACACCGGTTACCAGGTTGGCAACCATGGTGCGGCTCATGCCCCACTGCTGGCGGGCACGCTTGGACATGCCACGGGGGTCGATCTTGACCACGTTGTCTTCAACCGACAGCGTCACGTCGTCGGTGGCGGTGAAGCTGCGGGTGCCTTTCGGACCTTTCACTTCGATGGTCTGACCCGACACAGAGGCGGTAACGCCGCTGGGCAGCTCGACCGGTTTTTTACCAATACGAGACATTGCAGACCTCCTTAGAAGACGGTGCAGAGCACTTCGCCGCCAACATTGTTGGAGCGAGCGTTTGCGTCCGACATCACACCTTTCGGAGTGCTGACAATCGACACGCCCAGACCCTGACGGACCTGCGGGATGTCATTGACGCCCATGTACACGCGACGACCGGGCTTGGAAACCCGCTTCAGTTCGCGAATGACAGGGGTGCCTTCGTAGTATTTCAGGCTGATTTCGATGGCCGGATGACCGTTTTCACCGGTCGTCTTTTCATAGCCACGGATGTAGCCTTCGTCCGCCAGCACGTCCAGAACCCAACCGCGCAGCTTGGAAGCCGGGGTGGAAACGGTGGACTTGCCGCGCATTTGCGCGTTGCGGATACGGGTGAGCATATCGCCGATAGGATCGTTCATATCTATGTCTCCCTTACCAGCTCGATTTCACCATGCCGGGGATCTGACCAGCAGAACCCAGCTCGCGCAGCGCGATACGGCTGACCTTCAGCTTACGGTAGTAAGCGTGGGGACGACCGGTCAGCTGACAGCGGTTGTGCAGACGGGTAGCCGAGCTGTTGCGCGGCAGTTTCGCCAGCTTCAGACGCGCCTTGAAGCGCTCTTCCATCGGGCGGCTCTCGTCATTCGCGATTTCTTTCAGCTCGGCACGCTTTGCGGCATATTTGGCCACCAGGCGTTCGCGCTTCTTCTCGCGTTCGATCATTGCTTTCTTAGCCATGTCTCAATCCTCCCGGCGCTTAGGCGTTGAAGGGCATGTTGAACGCTTTCAACAGTGCCTTTGCTTCAGCGTCGGTGTTCGCTGTGGTGGTGATTACGATGTCCAGGCCCCAGACCTCGTCGACCTTGTCGAAGTCGATTTCCGGGAACACGATGTGCTCTTTCATGCCCATGGCAAAGTTGCCACGACCATCGAAAGACGGCTTCACACCGCGGAAGTCACGCACGCGAGGCATCGCGATGGTGATCAGACGATCCAGGAATTCGTACATCCGGTCACCGCGCAGGGTCACTTTCGCGCCCAGCGGCATGTCTTCACGGACGCGGAAACCCGCGATCGACTTCTTCGCCTTGGTTGCAACGGCCTGCTGACCGGCAATCGCAGTCAGATCCTCGACGGCAGCTTTCGCTTTCTTCGAGTCTTTAACCGCCTCAGAACCACAGCCGATGTTCAGAACGATTTTTTCCAGCTTGGGCAGCTGCATGTCGTTCTTGTAGCCGAACTCTTCTTTCAGAGCGGCGCGGATGGTTTCGGCGTACTGAGCTTTCAGACGCGGGGTGTAGGTTGCGTTATCAAGCATCGATCACGTCCCCTGTGGTCTTGGCGAAGCGGACCTTCTTGTCGCCTTCCATGCGGAAGCCAACGCGGGTTGCTTTGCCGTTCTTGTCCAGCAGCGCCAGGTTCGACAGCTCGATCGGGTTTGCCTGAGGCAGGCGACCCCCTTGCGAGGTTTGCGACTGGCGGGTGTGGCGGATGGCGATGTTGATGCCGTCGACAACAGCTTTACCGGCTTTCGGGTCAACCGAGGTGATGGTCCCCTCTTTGCCCTTGTCCTTGCCGGCCAGCACGACGACCTTGTCGCCTTTGCGGAGTTTAGCAGCCATGATTACAGCACCTCCGGAGCCAGCGAGATGATTTTCATGAAGTTCTTGCCGCGCAGTTCGCGAACAACCGGGCCAAAGATACGGGTACCTACGGGCTCGTTGTTGTTGTTCAGGATGACGGCGGCGTTGCGATCGAAACGGATCGCTGTGCCGTCTTCGCGACGGACTTCCTTGGCGGTGCGTACGACGACGGCCTTGCGGACGTCCCCTTTCTTTACGCGGCCGCGCGGGATGGCTTCCTTCACCGAGACGACAATGATGTCGCCGACGGAGGCGTATTTACGCTTGGAACCACCCAGGACCTTGATGCACTGAACTCGGCGTGCGCCGGAGTTGTCAGCGACATCCAGATTGGTCTGCATCTGGATCATGTGGTTTCTCCCGACCTGTGGGGGCTGGTCTTGTTAAATCCCCCAGGGTTTCGACAAATGGAAAAATCCCGGAAGCTTACGCTTCCAGAACTTCCCAACGTTTCGTCTTCGATTTCGGCGCGCATTCGATGATGCGGACTGTATCGCCGACCTTGAAGGCGTTCTTTTCATCGTGAGCCCGGTATTTCTTGGACTTACGGATGGTTTTCTTCAGAACCGGGTGGGTAAAGCGGCGCTCTACCTGAACGGTTACGGTCTGTTCGTTGGCGTCGCTGGTCACGGTGCCTTGCAGGATACGCTTGGGCATCTGATTACTCCTCGGATGCCGCGGCAGCGGCCTTTTCGTTCAGAATGGTTTTGACGCGGGCAGCATTGCGGCGGGCCGCTTTGATGCCGGCAGTGTTTTCCAGCTGACCGGTTGCCTGTTGAAAGCGCAGGTTAAAGCTTTCTTTCTTCAGGTTGGCCAGTTCCTCGCGGAGCTGGTCCGGGGTCTTGTCACGCAGTTCTTGGGCGTTCATCGCCTTTTTCCTTTGCTCAAAACACCAGAAGGCCCCGTACACGGGTCACCTTGGACCTGGTGGATGAATGATAGACATACGAATCGCCCGACAACGCCGGGAGATCGCAGGATGCCGCCGTATAAGGGTTTAGGGGGTGGGTGGCAAGGGAAAGATTCCTTCCCTTTGGGATTATACACTGCAAGCGGAATTCGACGATCTTTTCGGTGTTTACAACCCGCGCGACCAAAGTGGCTTTGCGCACAAACTATAAGTGTTGCCCTGAAAGCGCTTGCCGCCGTACCATTACGATCTGTTCTTGGTCTAAATTAATTGGTGAGGAGTATTGTGCAGCGTACCAAAGCAACGATTTTCACATTTGCCATCCTGATTTCAGCCTCCATCGCAACTGCCGCCCCGGATGGGAAATGGACCCTGACCATCAATTCCAACCGCCCATGGCAGATGGACATAGCTGTCAGCAACAACACGCCGCAGGTCCTTGCCGCACACGGGATCACCCCCGAGGGTATAAAAATTCGAAAGGTCACCGACGATCGGCTTCAGTTCGACGCTATTATTTCCAAAAAAGACAGTTGTTCTTCGGGAAGCGTGATGAAGTTTGATCTCAAATTCAAAAACGGGGCTTACAGGTCAGGGTCGGTGAACGGGAACTGCATCGGCTTCCCTAAGTTCCGCGCGCGTGTCAGTGCAAAGTAACAGTGAAAAAGTTCACTCCCACTTATAATTGAAACTCACCGAAATCCGCTCGTCCTCGGCCATGTTCATCGGCACCTCGTGGCGCAGCCAGCTTTCCCAGAGCAACACGTCGCCCACCTGTGGCTTCATATAGATGAACGGCTGCAAATCCCGCCGCCCGCCTTTGATCCGCGTTGGCGCGGCCATCATGCGGCCCGAGCGGGGGTCTTCCAGTTTCAAGGCACTCGCCCCTTCGGGCATCGCAACATAGGTCGTGCCCGAGATCACGCTGTGCGGGTGCAGGTGGCTGGAATGCATGCCGCCCTCGGGCAGGATGTTGATCCACAGGTCCTCCAGTTTCAACGCACCCTCACCCAGATCGAACTCCAGATCTTTCGCAAAGGCCGCCACATGCTGGTCCAAAGCTTTGACCAGATCGGCGAAGATCGGAAACCGCCAGGGCAGATCGGTCAGCGAGGCATAGCTGGTGTAGCCGGGATAGCCGTTTTCTTCACACCACTCCTGCCCGGCCTCGTCATCCTCGGCGATGACAAGGCAGGAGCTTTCCAACTCCTGAGGGTCGATCCTGGGGTCGAATTCGGACAAGGCCGCACGGTAGAGACGGGTAACGAAGAGCGATTCAATCTGTGCCATGCGCCCCTCATAGCTCAGCCCGGTGCCGCAGGCGAGGGCAATGGCGGCGCGAAATTGCGACCTATTGCTGCAACAGTTCCGGCCAGTAGCCGTTCGCCTTTTCGATATTCTCGTCGATCTTGTTGGCCCAGATCCGGCGCACCTCGATGCTGTAATTCAGGTAAAGCTTGTCGTCCCAGATACGCCAGGCGATCGGGTCGACATCCGCAACTGCGTTCTGGCTGGCGGCATAGGCGCAATAGCCACCAAATTGCGGCGCAAACTTCGCCGGGTCCGAAAGAAACGCCTGCCGGTTTTCGTCGCTCTAGAATACCCAAGTCGCCCCATTGTAGTCCGCCGCGATCTGTGCGTCGCCTTTCTGCGGGTCGCCGCCACGCCAATATGTCATCACGTCATAGCCGTTCATCGCAAGCCCGTTGAAGTGGCCAAGGTTCACCTCTGGTGACGCGGCCCGCGCCGTCGGCACGGCGACCAGTGCCGTTACGGCCAGCAGAGAGAAAAGGGCCAACAGGCGAAGAAAGTGTGACATGTCTAGTCGTCCCGAAACGAAAGCGCAGGACCCGATGATAGCCGTGTATACGTTTCGATTGCCAGTCACGTCTCTGTGGCCCGCACCCGGCAAAAAGAAAACCCCGCCGGTTTCCCGGCGGGGTCAATTCAAAACGAACGGGGACAAAACCCCAATCGCTTACCAGTCTTCGCGAACCACGACGCGGGTCTTGATCGGCAGCTTCATCGCGGCCAGGCGCAGGGCCTCGCGGGCGATGTCGTCATTGACGCCGTCGATCTCGAACATCACGCGACCGGGCTTGACTTTGCAGGCCCAGCGGTCGACCGAACCTTTACCTTTACCCATACGAACTTCGATCGGCTTTGCAGTGACCGGAGTGTCGGGGAAGATGCGGATCCAGACGCGACCCTGACGCTTCATGTGACGCGTCATCGCACGACGTGCAGCTTCGATCTGGCGTGCGGTTACACGCTCAGGCTCAAGAGCTTTCAGGCCGTAGGTGCCAAAGTTCAGATCAGAGCCGCCCTTGGCGAGACCCTTGATCCGGCCTTTGTGCATCTTGCGGAATTTAGTACGCTTTGGTTGAAGCATATCTTTCCCTCCTTAGCGACGACCGCCACCAGCACCACGAGGTGCAGGGCCGTCCTGGAGTTCCTGTGCTTTACGGTCACGTGCCTGCGGATCGTGCTCCATGATCTCACCTTTGAAGATCCAGACCTTGATCCCGATGATCCCGTAGGGGGTCATCGCTTCGGCATGTGCGTAATCGATGTCGGCACGCAGGGTGTGCAGAGGCACGCGGCCTTCGCGGTACCACTCGGTCCGTGCAATTTCAGCACCGCCCAGACGGCCAGCGACGTTCACCCGGATACCCAGGGCGCCCATGCGCATGGCGTTCTGAACCGACCGCTTCATCGCGCGGCGGAACGAGACGCGGCGCTCGAGCTGCTGAGCGATAGACTCGGCAACCAGCTGCGCGTCAAGCTCGGGCTTGCGCACTTCGACGATGTTCAGGTGCAGTTCGCTGTCGGTCATACGAGCAAGCTTTTTGCGCAGAACTTCGATGTCTGCACCTTTCTTGCCGATGATGACACCGGGGCGTGCAGTGTGGATCGTAACGCGGCACTTTTTGTGCGGACGTTCAATGATCACACGGGCAACACCGGCCTGCTTGCACTCTTTGTTGATGAACTCACGGATCTTGAGGTCTTCCAGCAGAAGATCACCGTAGTCCTTGGTGTCGGCGTACCAGCGGCTGTCCCAGGTGCGGTTGACCTGCAGGCGCATGCCGATCGGATTTACTTTATGACCCATTAGGCTTGCTCCTCAACTTGACGCACCTTGATGGTGATCTCCGAGAACGGCTTCATGATCTTGCCGAAACGGCCACGTGCACGCGGACGACCGCGCTTCATGACCAGGTTCTTGCCAACCCAAGCTTCGGCGACGATCAGTTCGTCAACGTCCAGGTTGTGGTTGTTTTCGGCATTCGCGATTGCGGACTGCAGGCACTTCTTGACGTCCTGCGCGACACGCTTGTTGCTGAAAGTCAGGTCGGTCAGAGCCTTCTCGACTTTCTTGCCGCGGATCATTTGCGCAACCAGGTTCAGTTTCTGCGGGCTGGTGCGAAGCATGCGGGTTTTCGCCATTGCTTCGTTTTCAGCCACGCGGCGGGGGTTCTTTTCCTTGCCCATGACTTACTTCCGCTTCGCTTTTTTATCTGCGGCGTGGCCATAATAGGTACGGGTCGGCGAGTATTCACCGAACTTCTGACCGATCATGTCTTCCGAGACGTTGACGGGAATGTGCTTCTGGCCGTTGTACACACCAAAGGTCAGACCCACGAACTGGGGCAGAATGGTGGAACGACGCGACCAGATTTTGATGACTTCGTTGCGGCCCGACTCGCGCGCTGCTTCGGCTTTTTTCAGCACGTAAGCATCGACGAAAGGACCCTTCCAAACAGAGCGAGACATGGATTAACGTCCCTTCTTCTTGGCGTGCCGCGAGCGGATGATCAGCTTCTGGGACGCTTTGTTCTTGTTGCGGGTACGCTTACCCTTGGTGTCCTTACCCCACGGCGTAACCGGCGTACGGCCACCCGAGGTCCGACCTTCACCACCGCCGTGCGGGTGGTCGATCGGGTTCATTGCAACACCACGAACCGACGGACGAACGCCCTTGTGGCGCATACGACCGGCTTTACCGAGGTTTTGGTTCGAGTTGTCGGGGTTGGACACGGCACCGATGGTGGCCATGCATTCCTGACGGACCATGCGCAGCTCACCCGAGCTCAGACGGATCTGAGCGTAGCCGCCATCGCGACCAACGAATTGCGCGTAAGTACCGGCCGCACGTGCGATCTGACCGCCTTTGCCAGGCTTCATCTCGATGTTGTGGACGATGGTACCGATGGGCATGCCCGAGAACGGCATTGCGTTGCCCGGCTTGATGTCGGCCTTGGCGGATGCCACGACTTTGTCACCAACAGCCAGACGCTGCGGAGCCAGGATGTATGCCTGCTCGCCGTCTTCGTATTTTACCAGTGCGATGAATGCGGTCCGGTTCGGGTCATATTCGATCCGCTCGACGGTTGCCGCAACATCAAATTTGTTCCGTTTGAAGTCAACGATCCGGTAGAGACGCTTTGCGCCACCGCCGCGGCGGCGTGAAGTGATCCGTCCGGTGTTGTTCCGGCCGCCCGATTTGGTCAAACCCTCAGTGAGAGACTTGACCGGACGTCCTTTCCAAAGCTCCGAACGGTCGATCAGCACCAGCCCGCGCTGGCCCGGCGTCGTCGGCTTGTACGACTTGAGTGCCATGCTTTCTGTCTTCCGTTTAGCAAGTGCAGGGGGTTTCCCTGCTATGTGATAGGCCCCCGTAGGTGCCAAGGGTATAGGGCCCCGAAGGTCCCCGGTTACAAATATCAGAGGCCCCGGAACGAATCCGAGGCCGCAAGATTGGGAGCGTGTAACAGGGTTGGGGATGGGTGTCTACACCCTCATCCAAGATTGCATAATCTTTCTCTTTTTATCCCGGTGATACAGTTGGCTTTGGTGTTATCCGTCTGCCTTCATCTCGGTATCGATCATGATTGTGATCGGCCCGGTTGAGAATGGTCCCACACCGAATTCCGTATGATCGATCTCACCCGTTGCCGAAAAGGCCACCCAATCGCCTTTGTAATATTCTATGGCGCCGCCTAAAGGATGCTCGCCCTGATGGGTCAGTGTGGCTTGCAGGGTTACTGGTTTGGTCACGCCATGAATGGTCAGATCTCCGGTCACGTCCGCCGTCGTATCGCCGGTCCGTTTGATTTCGGTGCTGACAAAAGTGATTTCGGGATAGGTTTCGACCTCGAAGAAATCAGCTGATTTGAGGTGGTCATCCAGGGGGCCAAAGCCCGAAGCCAGACTGTTCGTGTCAATCGTCACGTTCAGCGTCGAGGCTTCCACATCTTCGGCATTTAGATCCAACGTGCCGTCTACTTTGGTGAACTCACCATGCTGGTTCGAGACACCTGCGTGGCTCCAACCGAACCGGACTTCAGTATGCCCTTGATCGGTCTTATAGGTCTGCGCGAAAGCCGGTGTCACGGCAACGGTCAAGGCAGCGGCGGCAATTATAGACTTTAAGGTCATGGTTGTATTCCTTTTGTCCGGTAGGCACTGGAAAGTAGATGAATTTTCATCTAAATAAATTGAACCAAGACTGCAATCAGAAACAAGGCAAACACGAAGTTGTGAAGAACGATCTGCCAACAGAATTTGAGACAGAGATCTGGGTCGCAATGAACCGAGCCAACCGCCGTATCCAGTCGGATATCAGCGCAGCCTTGAAAGAGGCGGGACTTCCACCGTTGAAATGGTACGATCTGCTTTGGTCGCTGGAACGCCACGGGGGGCAACTACGTCCATATGAGCTTGCACGGGACACCATATTCGAGCAATCAAACCTGTCCCATCTGAGCAAGCGGCTCGCTGCAGAGGGACTGGTGGAGTTTGTCGACTTTGGTAGTGACCGGAGAGGCAAAGTCGTGAAAGTCACGACAAAGGGACGGGACTTACGAAAACGCATGTGGTCCATCTACGCCCCTATGCTGCACGAAAGAATGCGCGTGTTTGGCAAGGTAGACGGTTGGCAGGCATTCATCGAAGCGGAGCAGGATCAAACCAGTTCAAACTGATTGGCCCCAAGATAACTTGCATGTGGCAGCACCGCATGTTGGAGCGCAATAAAACCCCGCTTTCGCGGGGGCCTTTATCTCTCTCCAATGACGGATCCGATCAGAGACCGGTCGATACTTCGATGGTGTTACCCTCTTCCAGGGTGACATTTGTTTTTTTGACGTCTTTCCGACGGACCAGCTTCACCCCAAAGATCGCCTACGGCACAGCGGCTCGGACTCCACCGCAATCCTCTGCTTGAGCTTGACATGCCCCAGCACCTCGCGAAAGGCGCGGTGTTTGGGTTTGCCTTCCAGATAATCCGCCAGTTTGAGCAGGTTGATCGGGTGCTTCGCAACCAGCGCCTCGATCCGCTGCACGGCGTCGTCCAACTCATAGTGATCCACGTACTGACAAGCTACCTGCGTGGGTGTCAGCAGACAGTAATCCTGCGGGCGTTTCTCGGTATAGCGCGCGATATCGAAAGGCGACGCGCCAAGGGCGTGGAACTTGGGGATGTGGACACGCAAGTCGGCCTCGGCGTGCTCCAGCACCGTGCCTGAGGTCTGGCGAAACCCCAGCGGGCCAAGCTTTCCGACCACATGCTTTCGCATCGCCGGAGAGATCATGTCCACATCTGCCCGGTCGTATTTCAGATCATCGAAAACCGACAGCAGCCTCAGCTTTTCATCGGCGATCTGAAAATAGGGCTCGGCACTGAACACCCGCATTTGATCCAGCACCTGCGCACGCACAGTTTCAGGATCCGAAACGAAATCGGCCCCGGCGGGTTGAACCGCCGGGGCCGTGAATAGTCGCAGTAAGCGTCGGATCAAAGACCGGTGCTCACGTCGATGGTGTTACCCTCTTCCAGGGTCACATATGCTTTTTTGACGTCTTTCCGACGGCCCAGCTGACCGCGGAACCGCTTGACCTTGCCTTTGGTCACGGTGGTGTTCACCGCTTTGACCTTCACACCAAACAGCGCCTCAACGGCCTCTTTGATCTGCGGCTTGTTGCTGTCGATCGCCACTTCAAAGACAACCGCGCCGTTCTCGGACGCCATGGTCGACTTTTCGGTGATGATCGGCTTGCGGATCACGTCGTAGTGTTCTGCCTTCGCGCTCATTTCAGACGAGCCTCCAGTGCTTCGACAGCCGCTTTGGTGAGCACCAGGGTGTCACGCTTGAGGATGTCATAAACGTTTGCACCCATCGACGGCAGGATATCCAGACCTTCGATGTTGCGCGACGCCTTCAGGAACCCTTCGTTCACGGTCGCGCCGTCGATGACCAGAGCGCGTTTCCAGCCCAGGTTTGCAACCTGTTTGGCCAGAGCGGCGGTCTTGCCTTCGGCTTCGGCGTTCTCGATCACAACCAGTTCACCTGCTTTGGCTTTGGCCGACAGAGCGTGGCGCAGGCCGAGCTTGCGGAACTTCTTCGGCAGGTCGTGGCCGTGCGAACGAGGGGTCGGGCCCTTGTAGATACCACCCTTGCGGAAGATCGGCGCGTTGCGGTCACCGTGACGAGCGCCACCGGTGCCCTTCTGGCGATAGATCTTCTTGGTCGAGTAGCTGGTTTCCGAGCGGGTCTTGACCTTGTGGGTGCCGGCCTGCGCGTTGTTGCGCTGCCAACGGACCACACGGTGCAGGATGTCCGCACGCGGCTCGAGACCGAACAGATCGGCGTTCAGCTCGATGTCGCCGGCTTTGCCGCCGTCCAGTTTGATTACATCAAGTTTCATGCTTCACCACCTTCCGCGGGCGCTTCTTCCGCAGGTGCTTCGGTTGCAGCCGATTTCACAGCAGCCGGGAAAGGCAGGCCTTCCGGTGCTTTCTTCTTGACGGCGTCCTTGACGGTGACCCAGCCCGATTTCGGTCCGGGAACGGCGCCTTTGATGAAGACCAGGTTCCGGTCGGCGTCGGTTTTGACAACTTCCAGGTTCTGGGTGGTGACACGGGCAGCACCCATGTGACCGGCCATCTTCTTGCCTTTGAACACCTTGCCCGGGTCCTGACACTGACCCGTTGAGCCGTGCGAACGGTGGCTGATCGAAACACCGTGCGAGGCGCGCAGACCACCGAAGTTGTGGCGCTTCATCGCACCGGCAAAGCCTTTACCGATCGACGTGCCCGACACGTCAACTTTCTGACCTTCCAGAAAGTGTTCTGCCGAAATCTCGGCGCCCACATCGATCAGGCCATCTTCGGAGACGCGGAACTCGGCCAGTTTACGCTTGGGCTCGACCTTCGCAGCGGCATAGTGACCGCGCATGGCTTTCGAGGTGCGTTTTGCCTTGGCAGCACCGGCGCCCAGCTGAACGGCGGTGTAGCCGTCTTTGTCAGCAGTGCGCTGTGCAACGACCTGCAGATTGTCCAGGTGAAGAACGGTCACAGGGATCTGCTTGCCGTCTTCCATGAACAGGCGGGTCATGCCAACTTTTTTTGCGATAATACCAGAGCGCATAATCTATACCCTCCGATCTTACGACTGCAGCTTGATCTCGACGTCCACACCAGCAGCGAGGTCGAGCTTCATCAGCGCGTCAACGGTCTGGGGGGTCGGATCAACGATGTCCAAGAGACGCTTGTGGGTGCGGATCTCGAACTGGTCGCGGGATTTCTTGTCAACGTGAGGGCCACGGAGAACCGTGAACTTCTCGATCTTGTTCGGCAGCGGGATCGGGCCGCGCACGTTCGCGCCGGTCCGCTTGGCAGTGTTGACGATCTCTTGCGTGCTGGCATCCAGAACGCGATAGTCAAATGCCTTCAGCCGAATACGGATATTTTGGCTTTGCATAGATACAGCCTTTTATCAGGCGTTGAGGTTGAGAGGAGGACAGACGCGCATCGCCAACCCTCATCGAACCCAAAAGGCGGGAATCACCCCGCCTTGACGTTCTTGTTGAGAACTCGCGCGTATTAGTGGGGTTGGCGGGGTTTGGCAAGGGGGAAATGGTTGACCCTGACAATCCGATAGCCACCAAAGAAGTGCGCCTCAGATTTAACCGGGCTTTTGCAGTCTTTCGTAAAGACCAGCGGCCAAATTCATGTCCCACTCATCTGATGGAACCGTTCGCCACTCGTTGCTTTCTAACCAAACGCCGTTCCGACACTGGGCAAATAGAATTCTCAGGAAGTCTGGCTCAAATGAGCACATACTTCCTTTCAATTTTTTTAATGTCTGTACTGGCAGATTTTCGAGTGTAGCGGCGATACTTTCGTCATCCGCAACCTCGTACTCTGATAAACTCCAGCAGCATTCATACACCAGCCAAGGCCCGAATGCATCTGTCCAAGCCCAGCCGCGTGGTGTCCTTTCTATGTAGTCGCAAGCACGAAAGGCCTCGCATATTCTTGTCGTTGAGTTGTTTTTGGGCACTACGGACACGTAGTGGTCAGCAAACTCGTCTGCGTAGTGCGAATGACAAGCGAAAGCCTCGAGCAGTTCGTCAAGATCATCACGTCGATAGTCTGTTGGCAGCTCGATGCTTTGACCGGCTTCCCAAGTAAGCAAACCGTAGATTCCCTCATTGCGCATTAACCCCGCCCGGGACAAAACGCTAAACCCCTTTTCAAAGTTGGATTGCCCACCCGCGTGCAAAAGCGTTGGTGCTGGTGACATGTGCTGCGAGCGCCAAGACATCTCATGAGCAAGCCAAGGAAGAATGGATAATGCCAAAGACCGCTCGTTGGAACTAAGCTCTCGATTCATTTGGGAAATTCCATGCTTTGCAATTGTGTTTGTGGGACCAGTTACCAATCTGACCGCGAGATTGTCCATCGGTAGAAACATGATGGAAACCTCTCAACCGAAAAGGCCGCCCCTGAGTGGGACGGCCTTCTTTAGTTCTTTACCGAGTTGCTCCCGGCAGATTTTCCCGTGGAAAATCGCCTGCTGCAACCAGGCGCGACGAGCGCGCCTTACTCGATAATTTTAGAAACAACACCTGCGCCAACGGTGCGACCGCCTTCGCGGATGGCGAAGCGCAGGCCGTTTTCCATCGCGATGGGCGCGATCAGCTCAACGCCGAACGACACGTTGTCGCCGGGCATGACCATCTCGGTGCCTTCGGCCAGGGTCACGGTGCCGGTCACGTCCGTGGTCCGGAAGTAGAACTGAGGACGGTAGTTCGCGAAGAACGGGGTGTGACGGCCGCCTTCTTCCTTGGTCAGGATATAGGCTTCGGCTTCGAACTTGGTGTGCGGGGTCACGGAACCCGGCTTACACAGAACCTGGCCACGCTCAACGCCGTCACGGTCCACACCACGCAGCAGCGCGCCGATGTTGTCGCCTGCTTCACCGCGGTCCAGCAGCTTGCGGAACATTTCAACGCCGGTGCAGGTGGTTTTCGAAGTGTCGCGGATGCCGACGATTTCGATCTCGTCGCCCACGTTGATCACGCCACGTTCAACACGACCGGTCACAACGGTACCACGGCCCGAGATCGAGAACACGTCTTCGATCGGCATCAGGAACGGCTGGTCAACAGCACGCTCAGGCGTGTCGA
>NZ_JBQFOU010000008.1:0-214963 GCF_056533845.1 Ruegeria sp. F5
CACCGTCTCTCCGATGTGTCCCGCCGTCTTTCCAGCGCGTCTCGCCGTCTCCAGCAACCCAGCAACCGCCTCAGCAGCGCCGGTGAAGGGGTATTTACGGATTAGGTTCGGGACCTGCAACCCCCATTTTGAAAAAACTTCACATTTCTCAGCGGAAACACACTCATGTTAATGAAAACAATAGGTTGGCTTAATAATTCCGGTCACCAAACCAGCCAAACATGGTTTCAGACAGGCAAATGAATGACCGTTCGGAGGAATCGCAGCCGGTCACGGCCACCCGTCCCGGACTCACCCAACAGAAAACGCCGCCCGAGGCCCCCGGGCGGCGTCGTTTCGTGAGTGGTAGGGGTGATTACTTCAGATCGAACCGGTCCGCGTTCATCACCTTGTTCCAGGCCGAGACAAAGTCGCAGACGAACTTGCCACCCGCATCTGCCTGCCCATAGACCTCGGCCAGCGCCCGCAGTTGCGAGTTCGAGCCGAAGACCAGATCGACGCGGGTACCGGTCCACTTGACATCACCGCTGGCGCGGTCGCGGCCTTCATAGACGCCATTGCCCGCTGGTTTCCAATCGGTGCCCATGTCCAGCAGGTTGGTGAAGAAGTCGGTGCTGAGCGTTCCGACGCGGTCAGTGAACACACCGTGCTTGCTGTCGCCGAAATTCGCGCCCAGAACCCGCAGGCCGCCGACCAGCGCCGTCATTTCGGGCGCAGAGAGCGTCAGCAGTTGCGCCCGATCTACCAGCAGTTCTTCGGGCGAGACGGTATAGTCGGTCTTCTGGTAGTTGCGGAACCCGTCGGCGATGGGCTCCATTACGGCGAAGCTACCCACATCCGTCTGGTCTTGGGACGCATCCGTGCGGCCCGGCGCAAACGGCACGTCGACATCATGACCGGCGGCTTCTGCCGCCTGCTCAACGCCGAGGCTACCTGCCAGAACGATCACATCGGCCAGCGACACTTTCTTGCCGCCCGACTGCGCGTCGTTGAACGCGGTTTGAACGCCCTCCAGCGCATCCAGCGCCTTGGACAGTTTCATCGGCTCGTTGACGTCCCAATCCTTTTGCGGCGCAAGACGGATGCGCGCGCCATTGGCACCGCCGCGCTTGTCCGACCCGCGATAGGTCGAGGCCGAGGCCCAGGCAGTCGAGACCAGTTCCGAGACCGACAGGCCGGTGGCTGCGATCCTGGCTTTCAGGTCAGCCACATCCGCGTCGTCCACCAGATCATGATCCACGGGCGGGACGTTGTCTTGCCAGATCAGCTCTTCGGTTGGGGCTTCCTCACCGATGTAGGCCGCGCGCGGACCCATATCGCGGTGGGTCAGTTTGAACCACGCGCGGGCGAAGGCATCGGCGAATTGGTCCGGGTTCTCGTGGAAGCGTTTCGAGATCGGGCCATAGATCGGGTCCATGCGCATCGCCATGTCGGCGGTAGTCATCATGGTCTTGACCTTTTTCGACGGATCATGCGCCGCCGGGGCCATGTCTTCTTCTTTCACGCCGATCGGCTCCCAAATCCACGCGCCCGAGGGGCTTTTGGTCAGGTTCCACTCGTATCCGAACAGCAGGTCAAAATAGCCGTTGTCCCATTTGATCGGGTTTGCGGTCCATGCGCCCTCAATGCCCGAGGTCGTGGTGTCGTCACCCTTGCCCGAGCCGAACTTGTTGATCCAGCCAAAGCCCATATCCTCGATCGGGGCGGCTTCGGGTTCCGGGCCGACCAGATCGGGATCGCCCGCGCCGTGGGCCTTGCCGAAGGTATGGCCGCCCGCGACCAGAGCAACGGTTTCCTCGTCGTTCATCGCCATCCGGCCGAAAGTGTCGCGAATGTCGCGGCCCGAGGCCAGAACGTTCGGTTCCCCATCCGGTCCTTCGGGGTTCACATAAATCAGACCCATCTGCACAGCGGCCAGCGGGTTTTCCAGATCGCGCTCGCCGGAATAGCGGCTGTGCGGGTTGTCGGTGGGGGCGAGCCATTCGGTCTCGGTGCCCCAATAGATGTCTTCTTCGGGCGCCCAGATGTCTTCACGGCCACCGGCAAAGCCAAAGGTCTTGCCGCCCATGGATTCAATGGCGCAGTTGCCCGCCAGAATATACAGGTCAGCCCAGGAAATCTGGTTGCCGTATTTCTGCTTGATCGGCCACAGCAGGCGGCGCGCCTTGTCGAGGTTGCCGTTATCCGGCCAGCTGTTCAGCGGCGCAAACCGCTGGTTCCCGGTCGAGGCGCCACCACGACCATCTGCCGTCCGGTACGTCCCGGCGCTGTGCCAGGCCATGCGGATGAACAACCCGCCATAGTGGCCGTAATCCGCAGGCCACCAGTCCTGCGAATCCGTCATCAGCGCGTACAGGTCTTGTTTCAGCGCCTTCATGTCCAGCGCCTGGAATGCCTCGGCATAGTTGAACTCGGCCCCCAGCGGGTTCGAGGCGGGCGCGTGCTGATGCAGGATCGACAGGTTCAGCTGGTTTGGCCACCAGTCCCGGTTCGACCGAGTGCCTGCACCATGCATGACAGGGCATCCGCCCGTGTTGGGGTTATCACTTCCGTCCATATCGATCTCCAATCCTGGCTCAGGTCTTGCCGTTTTGCGTGGTCAAATCTGTAACGAACAAGATCACAGCAAGATGTCGGTACAACCCTTGCCCGGATTAAAATCCCGAAAACAGGGATCTTGTGGCACCGGGCATTACCGATTCTGCCGTCTTTCGTCCCGCAAGACATAGCAAATCAAATTCATGCAAATAAGTTTTGTTTTCGGATCACAATCATAGGTTTTGATTATGATCAAGCCTGAACCGAAAATCCCACATCAACGCGTACTCATCAGCGCCTCGAGCCCGGCGCGGTAATTGGGGTAGAGCAGTTTCACCCCAAGCTCATCCTTGATCCGATCATTCCGCACCCGCTTGTTTTCATTGTAGAAACTGCGCGCCATCGGGGTCAGATCGGCGTCTTCGAAAGGTACGGCGGGCGGCAGAGGCAGGCCCTGCAGCTCGGCGGCGTAACCGATCACATCCTGTGGCGGCACCGGTTCGTCGTCACAGACATTGTAGACAGCGCCCGGATTAGGCGCGGCCATCGACGCGGCCAGCACCTGCGCGATGTCATCCACATGGATGCGCGAAAAGACCTGCCCCGACTTGATGATCCGCCGTAACCCGCCGCGTTTCAGCTTAGAAAACGGTCCCCGACCGGGACCATAAATGCCTGCCAGCCGGAAGATATGCACCGGCAGGCCGGGAATGGCCGACCATTGCTGCTCGGCCAGCATCCGCCAGCGGCCCCGTCTGGCGGTCGGCGCGGGTGGGGTGCTCTCATCCACCCAGCCGCCCTGATGATCGCCGTAAACCGCAGTGGTCGACAGATACCCCACCCATTTGAACTGCCCGGCGCGGTCGGCAATTTCGTTGCCCAGCGCGGCCAGCACCGGATCGCCCTCCGCCCCCGGAGCGGTCGAGACCAGAAGATGGCTCACCCCGTCCAGATCCACGGCCTCTCCCGGCCAGACCAGCGGATCGGCCCCCGAGGCCCGGACTGCGGCGGTGCCTTCGGCGTCGCGCGTGGTGCCGGTGATGTGCCAGCCTTTGGGTTTCAGAACCCGCGACAAAGCCTGCGCGGAATAGCCGTGGCCAAATGAAAACAACGTCTGTGTCATGCCCTTCTTGATGATCTGCGCAGGCCGGGGATGCAAGCGCCGGATGGACGCACTTGATTCGAATCCCCCGATGCGCCTTTCTTTGAAGTATGAGCCAGAAAACACCCGACCTGCACGCCGCCTATGCCCTGACCTCACCGGAAGAGAACAAACGTCTCTATGCCGAATGGGCCGGGGATTACGACGAAGGCTTTGCCGCGATCGAGGATTATCAGCTGCACATCCACACCGCCCGCGCCTTTGTCAGCGCCGGGGGGCAAGGCCCGGTTCTGGATGTTGGCGCGGGCACCGGGCTCTGCGGTGCCGTACTGGCGGGTCTGGGTGTCGGGCCGATTGACGCCACCGATATCAGCGCCGAGATGCTGGATCAGGCCATGCGCAAGGACATTTACCGGGATGCGATCGAGGCCGATCTGAACGCGGGCATCCCGGTGCCGGATGACAGCTACGCGGGCATCGTCTCATCCGGCACGTTCACCCATGGCCATCTGGGGCCCGATGCGCTTCCGGCTTTGCTGCGGATCGCCCGCCACGGGGCGCAGTTCGCACTGTCGATCAACGCACAGCATTACCGGAAACTGGGTTTCGCCGATGTGCTGCACCAGCTCGGCCACGATCAGATTCGCAACCTGAACCTGTCCGAGGTGCGAATCTACGGCGACCTCGCCGCAGGGCCGAACAAGGACGACACCGCGCTGATCGCCCTGTTTGAAAAGGCCTAGCGCCCCTTCCAGACCGGATCGCGCTTTTCCGCAAAGGCCCGCGCGCCTTCCAGATTGTCCTCGGATCCATACAGCACATCGACGGTGGTCAGCTGCCGCTTGGTGATCCGGTTCATGATGTCCTGAAACTTGGCATCCTCGGCTTCGCGCACAATCTCTTTGATGGCGGCGTAGACCAGCGGTGGGCCGCTGGCCAGCAGCCGCGCCAGCTCCCATGCCCGGTCCATCAACCGGTCAGCAGGCTTGATCTCGTTTATCAGACCCCAGCGATGGCCTTCTTCCGCATCGAACCAGCGCCCGGTCAGCAGCAGCTCCATCGCGATGTGATAGGGGATGCGCTTGGGCAGCCTGACGCTGGCGGCGTCAGCCACCGTGCCCGACCGGATCTCGGGCAGGGCAAAGGTTGCGTGGTCTGCCGCCAGAATCATGTCGGCGCTCAGCGCCAGTTCCAGCCCGCCGCCGCAGGCGATGCCGTTAACCGCAGCGATGACGGGTTTGTTGAGATCGCGCAACTCCTGCAAACCACCAAAACCGCCGACGCCATAATCGCCATCTACCACGTCGCCACCGGCTGCGGCTTTCAGGTCCCAGCCGGGGCAAAAGAATTTCTCGCCCGCGCCGGTCAGGATGGCCACACGCAGTTCGGGATCGTCGCGATAGCCGCGGAACACCTCGCCCATGATGCGGCTGGTGGCCAGATCGATGGCGTTGGCCTTGGGCCGGTCCAGGGTGACTTCGAGAATGGCACCGTCGCGGCGGGTTTTGATCGGACTCATAAGCTTGCCTTTCGGATCAGCGCATCCACTGCAACCGCCCCGTCGGCGGTGCAGATCAGCGGGTTAATCTCAACTTCTTCGACGGTTGCCGCGTTGGCAATCACATAGTTTTGCAATGCATCGACGGCATCAAGGATGGCGTTAATGTCTGCCGGGGGCTTGCCTCGATACCCCGCCATCAGCGGCGCGCAGGCCAGACAGTTCATCGCCCGGCGCATCGCCGTGCGGGGCGCAGGGATCAGGACCGAGACCGTGTCGCGCAGAATTTCGGTCAGGACACCGCCCGCGCTGATGGTCAGAACATAGCCATGCGCCGGGTCGCGGGTGGCGCCGATCAAAAGCTCGGCCACCGTGCCGGTGGCCATCTCCTCGATCAACACCTCATCGGTTCCGACCGATCGTACGGCCTCGGCCAGTTCAGAGGCTGGGACGCCAAGGCGCACCGCACCATGTTCAGATTTATGCGCCAGCCCGACGCCTTTTACAGCGAAGGGGCCGTTCAGGTCCCGAACCCCAGCCGTATCCGTGGGTCTGACCACAACGCGGCGAGGAACAGACAGCCCAAACCCGGCTAATTCCGCCTTGGCCTCCGCCTCGGTCAATATGCGATCTGCTGGCGCGGCTGACGGCAAAAGCACCGGCTCCGTTTCCTCGGGCAATGGTCGGGCTGCGGCCTCGACAGCCGCCAGCGCTTCGTGCAGTCCCGCAAAGGGCACCACGCCACCTTCCAGCAGGCGTTGCGCGACGGTCTCTGGCATCAATTCCGGCAAGGTCGCCGCCACCGCAAAGGGCCGACCGGTCTGTGCGGCGCAGTTCAAAGCGGCCTTTGTCGCGCAGTCCCAATCCGTCGGGTCTGTGTGCGGATAATCCACAATCGCCAGTGTCAGAGCCTTGTCCGGTCCCGTCATACCCGACCAGGCACGGGTCATCGCCTCCGTGTCGCGCCAGATGTAGGTGTGGTAATCCAGCGGGTTTGCCAACGCCACCATGGGGCCAAGGGCCGCGCGCAGATCGGCCTTTTGCGGGTCGGTCAATGGCGGGAAATGCAGGTCGCGATCCTCTGCCATATCCGCAGACAGGCTGGCCTCACCCCCCGAACAGCTGATCATACCCAGCCCATTGCCGTCCAGCCGTCCGGTGACATGCAGCAGTTTCAGACATTCCAGAAGGCTGGGGATGTCATCCAGCCGCGCAATACCCAACCGGTCGAGGAACGCCTGCGCGCCCGCATCCCCACCCGCCAGCGAGGCGGTATGCGAAATCGTCGCCGCCTGTGCGTGCTGCGACCGCCCCATTTTCAGCGCGATGATGGGGATGTTCCGGGCCCGCGCCTTGCGGGCTAGAGCCTCCCATTTGCGCAAATCGCCGAAGCCTTCGATATGAACGCCAATCGCGGTGATGCGGTCATCGTCCAGCAGGGCCGAGGCGATGTCGGCCTGATGCGTCTGCGCCTGATTCCCACAGGTCAGCATGAAAGCCAGCGGCAGCGCCCGGCGCTGCATGGTCATGTTGATCGCGATATTCGAGCTTTGCGTCAGGATCGCCACGCCGCGCTTTACGGGCCGCATGCCGTGCTGATCGGGCCAGACCGCCACCCTGTCCAGGGCGTTGACGAATCCATAGCAGTTGGGCCCGAGGATCGGCATGTTGCCCGCTGCCTCAACCAGTTGTGCTTGCAGATCGGCAGCGTGACCATCCTCGGCCCGCGCTTCGGTGAAGCCAGACGCAAAGCAAACCGCACCGCCCGCGCCTGCTGCTGATAACGCCGCGACCGCCGAAACGCTCGCATGCCGGTTGATCCCGACAAAGGCCACATCCGGCACGCCGGGCAGGTCTTCTATCGCGGCAAAAGCCTGTGCGCCACCAACCTGTTCGGCCTTGGGGTGAACCGGCCAGATGTCGCCCTCAAACCCGAACCTGCGGGCCTGATCGATCACGGCAGCGCACCACGCACCGCCGCCGATCACCGCCAGCGAAGTGGGGTTCAGAATGCGCCTCATGCGCCCAGCGCCCTCAGCAGATCACGGCTGATGATGTGGCGCTGAATCTCGCTGGTGCCGTCCCAGATACGCTCGACCCGCGCGTCGCGCCAGAACCGTTCCAGCGGATAATCGTCCATCAGGCCCATCCCGCCGTGAACCTGAATCGCCGCATCCGTCACCCGCGCCAGCATTTCCGAGGCATAGAGCTTGGCCGAGGCAATCTCGCGATTCGCGGGCAGACCCTGATCCAGACGATCCGCCGCGGCCAGCGTCAGCAGGTCGGCGGCGTCAATCTCGGTGATCATGTCGGCGATCTGGAAGGACACGCCCTGAAACTTGCCGATCTTCTGGCCGAACTGTTCCCGCGTGGCGGCATAGTCCAGCGCATAGTCAAACGCCCGCCGCGCCCGGCCCACGGACATGGCCGCAACCGTGATGCGCGTGGCGTAAAGCCAGGTGTTCATCACATCGACCCCGCCATCGACCGCACCCAGAACCTGCGCATCCGGCAGGCGGCAGTCGTCGAAATCCAGAACCATGTTCTTGTAGCCCCGATGGCTGACGGATTTATACCCGTCGCGAATGGTGAACCCGGGCGTGCCCCGGTCGACCAGAAAGGCGGTAATTCGCTTTTTAGGGCCTTTTTCTGTCTGATCCTCGCCGGTTGCGATAAAGACGATGATGAAATCCGCATGCTCAGCGCCCGAGATGAAATGTTTGGTCCCGTTGACCACCCAATCGCCACCATCGCGCACCGCCGCGCATTTCATGCCGCGCACATCCGAGCCCGCGCCGGGTTCGGTCATCGCCAGCGCGTCCATCCTTTCGCCCCGGACGGCGGGCATCAGATAGCGCTCGACCTGTTCGCCCTCGCAGGCCATCAGGATGTTCTGCGGTCGCCCGAAGAAATGGTTCAGCGCCATCGAACCCCGGCCCAACTCCCGCTCGACCAAAGCGAACTCCAGATGGTTCAGGCCCGCACAGCCGACACTTTCCGGGAAATTGCAGGCGTAGAATCCAAGCTCGATGGTCTTGCGCTTGATCTCGTCCGCAACCTCCTGCGGAACCTCGCCGGTGCGCTCGACAATCTCTTCAAAAGGGTAAATCTCGTTCTCGACAAAGCTGCGCACGGTCGAGGCGATCATCTCCTGCTCGTCGGACAGGCCATATTGCATCTGAAGTCTCCGCATCTGGATTTGCGCGCATCGTGATGCAGGTTGAATTTCCTATCATGCAGAAATAGACAGTTTTCATGCAGGATTGGATTAAATCCCCCGCCGCGCCGCAGCAAATCGGGGTTCTTCTGTTTGACGGGTTCTCGAACCACTGCCTTGCCAACACGGTCGAGCCGTTGCGGGCTGCAAACACCTTGTCCGGACGTGTTTTATATGACTGGCGTTTCCTGTCGCTGACGGCCGGATCGGTCACCTCGTCCTCGGGCTTGCAGGTCGCGCCGCATGGGGTGCTTCAGACCGCAGCCGGGGATACGTTGATGGTGATGCCATCCTACGGTTTCCGCGCCTATGGCGGCTGGCAGACGCAGGCGGGGCTCAGGTCGGCGGCGCAACGGTTTGAAACGCTGGTGGGTCTTGACACCGGCAGCTGGCTGCTGGCGCGCGCGGGCCTGCTGGATGGGCACCGCGCCACCATTCACTGGGAGGAACTGGTCGGATTCACCGAGCGTTTCCCCGAGGTCGAGGCCGTGCGCGAGCGATATGTGATCGATGGCAACCGCATCACCTGTTCCGGCGCCATGGCGGCCTTTGATCTGGTGCTGCACCTGATCGGGCGGGATCAGGGACAGGCGCTGGCGCTTGCGGTCTGCCAGTTGTTCATGACCCGCGATTCCGCGCGGTCGCATTCCGGCGGTGCAGGGGCGACCAGCAGCAGCGTCAATGCTGCACTGGCGCTGATGCAGGAACATCTGGAAACGCCCTTGCCAGTGGCCGAGATCGCCCGCCGGATCGGTCGGTCGCAAAAAACACTGTCGGTGCGGATGCAGGCGGAGCTTGGGGCCGGGCCAGCGCAGGTCTACCGGCGGCTGCGGCTGAATCTGGCCCGCAAACTGGTGTCCGAGACGGATCTGAGCATCCGCGAGGTTGCCCTGCGCGCCGGGTATGACGATCCCAGCGCGCTCACCCGGGCGTTCAGGGCCGAGTTTGGGGTGACCCCGCGCGCGCTGCGCACCTGTTAGGTGTACATCTGCTTCTTGAAGGCCCGCGTGCGCGTCGTCGCCTCGGCTGACCCGTCATGATAGGTGCCGAACCACTTGTCGAACGGGATTTCCGAGGTGCCGTAGTTGCATTCGAAATACCGGTGGTGAAGTTGGTGGAAGAAATCCCCGGCCCGCGCAGCCTCGGTCTCGCCTGCCTTCAGCTTTTCGAACCCGGAATGGGACAGGACCGGGCTGATCTGCTGGAAATAGCTGTGAAACAACAGATGCAGCGGGTGCGAGGGCACGATCAGGTGGATGAAATAGGTGGTGAAGTAGAGGATATTCTCGAACCAGTGGTTCGAAATCCCCGACCACGGGCCGATATTGACGTTGCGGTGATGCACGGCGTGGACGTGTTTGTAGAGCTTTGGGTGATGCTCCAGCCGGTGGACCCAGTAGAAATGCAGCCCGGACCACATCGGGATGAACAGCATCCAGATCACGAACCACACCGGCGCGCTGGCCCATGTGACCGTGGGCACATAGCCGTTGGCCATCGCCCAGTAGATAAACCACTGATAAACCGTCGCGACGGTCATGGCACTGCCCAGCGTCCACCAGATATTGTCCAGAACCTGATTGCGGAAGGTGAAGTTGCCGTTGTTGCGGGTCAGGTCGCGGCGGTCGAACTTTTTGTACATGCCCTGACCTTTGCGCATGTACAGCCACCAATGCAGGCTGCCGGCCACCATTATCTGCGGCACCATGTTCAGCAGCCAGATGCGGAACATCCAGCCCGGCGCGAAGGTCTGCACAGACTCTAATGAAGGAAAAAACAGCGCATAGGCGGCAATGGCCAGCAGCATGCATAACGTCAGTGCGGTGATTTGCAGCCACGCGCCACTATACCACCGCAACACGGCTGCCGGTCGTGGCGGCCAGTTGAACAGGGGATTCAATCCCACCGGCCCTTCGGGGTGGTAGTGCCAGCGGGCGGCTTCGGGGTCCTGAGTGGCGTCGGTCATGGCAGTCACCCTTTGGATTGCGGTCACGTCGCGTAGTCCGAGCCTTCGGCATCGAGCATCGCTTTGATCTCACGCAGATGCGCATCGTCCTGATCGGGGTATTCGTCCAGTTCCTGCGCGGTCTTCTCGGCAATCTCATCCGACAGCACCCGCAGGGGTTGGCCGGTCTGCAGCGCACGGATGTAGGTCTCGGCCGCGCGTTCGAAATAATAGAGCCTGTTAAAAGCATCCCCCGGATCACGGCCCAGAACCAGAACCCCGTGATTGCCCATGATCATGACCTTCTTCTTCGGATCCGACAGCATCGAGGCGCAGCGTTCGCCCTCGCTCTCGAATGCCAGACCGCCAAATTCTTCGTCGATCACGTAGCGGTTGAAGAAGGTCGCGGTGTTCTGGTCGATCGGCGGCAGCGTGCTGTCGGCCAGCGACGCCAGCACCGTGGCGAAGATTGAATGCACATGCATGACGCAACGCGCATGGGGGCAGTGGCGGTGGATCGACCCGTGCAAGCCCCAGGCCGTCGGGTCCGGCGCGCCGGGCTGGTTCATCACCGCCGGATCATTGGCATCCAGCAGCAACAGGTCCGAGGCGCGGATGCGCGCAAAGTGCATCTGATTGGGGTTCATCAGAAACTGCGTGCCGTCTTCGTTCACCGCAAGGCTGAAATGGTTGGCCACAGCCTCATGCATGTTCAGACGCGCGGTCCAGCGGAAGGTGGCCGCCAAATCCACACGCTCGGACCAATGGTCGATATTGGGGCGAAGGCTGGCGAGACTCATGGGGTGGCTCCTCTGACAGGTCTAAGGAAAAGCCTGCCTCCGCCCCGGCGATTTGACCAACGAAAAAAACGCACCTATTCCATTAGTGAAACTTATGCCGAGGTTATGAAGATGCAGAAACAACTGCCGCCGCTGGGATGGCTGCGCACGTTCGAGGCCGCGGCCCGCCATCTGTCCTTTACCGGTGCGGCGCGTGATCTGAACATGACGCAAAGCGCGGTCAGCCAGCAGATCAAGTCGCTGGAGGGGCATTTGGGCCAGCCCTTGTTCCTGCGGCGCCCCAAGGCGCTGGAACTGACCGAAGCGGGCATTACATACCTGCCCGTCGTGCGCGAAGCGTTCCGGACGCTGGTGCGCGGCACCCAGGCCGTCACCGGCGCGCAGCAGAACGCGGTGCAGGTGCAGTGCAACATCACTTTCGCGGTCAACTGGCTGGCCCCGCGCCTGCCTGCCTTTCGCGCCGCGCATCCGGATGTGCAACTGAACATCTTCACCGAATTGTGGGAGCCGCGCGAAATGGCCGAAGGGGCCGCGGTCGAGATCCGATTCTCTCTGCGGCCAGCGGACTCGGTCCGGACCGAACTGCTGCGCCGCGAATTCTACTATCCGGTCTGCGCGCCCGGCTATCCTGTGTCGCTGGATACGCTTCAGCAACAGCCTTTGTTCGATTGCTCGAACCTGCTGTCAAACTGGTCGAGCTGGGCGGAAGATCAGGCTCTGACATGGGGAAATCCGGCCATAACCTATACCACGACTTATCTGGTCTGCCTGTCCGCTGTAATGGCAGGCGGCGGGCTGTGTCTGGCGCATGATGCGATCACGGGCCGGCTGATCGAACAGGGTCTGCTGGCAGCCCCATTCTATCATCGCGTACCGATGCCCGAGGCGTATTACCTGCTGCTGTCCCCGCAGGCCGAAGAAACACCCGGCGCGGTGGCCTTTGCCAATTGGGTTCGGCGCGAGATCGGGGCAGAGGGGTAGCGCTCCCGCCCCGCGCCGATGCCCCTTGCGGGGCATCTTCCCGGGTTGGGCCGGGCAGCGCTGGCGCGCTGCGGGTGTGCCAAGCCGGACGGGCCGTGCACCGGCTGATGTGATGTTTTCATGATACCGAATAACCGGGGTTGCACCCGGCGGCGCATTCGGGAAAGTTGAGCCATGGACTACACTCCCTTCCCAAGCTGGCCCGATGTCGCCCCCCGTTTAATCGCCGTTGCAGCGGGGCGCGAGGCTGCGGATGTGGTTATTCGCGGCGGTATCTGGGTCAATGTGCACAGCCGGGAACTGCTGCCGGACCACTCCGTCGCAATTGCCGAAGGCCGGATCGCCTTTGTCGGGCCGGATGCGCAGCACTGCATCGGCCCGGACACGCAGATCATCGAAGCAGAGGGGCGTTATATCCTGCCCGGCCTGTGCGACGGGCATATGCATATCGAATCCGGCATGCTGACGCCCGCCGAATTTGCCCGCGCGGTGATCCCGCATGGCACGACCACGATGTTCACCGACCCGCATGAGATCGCCAATGTGCTGGGTCTTGAGGGCGTGCGCATGATGCATGACGAGGCGATGATGCAGCCGGTCAACATCTTCACCCAGATGCCCTCGTGCGCGCCTTCGGCCCCGGGGCTGGAAACGACCGGGTATGAAATCACCCCAGAAGATGTGGTCGAGGCGATGTCCTGGCCCGGGATCATCGGGTTGGGGGAAATGATGAATTTCCCCGGTGTGATCCATGGCGACCCGAAGATGCTGGCCGAGATCGCTGCCACGCAGCGGGCAGGTAAAACCGTTGGCGGGCACTATGCATCGCCGGATTTAGGGCCTGATTTCGCCGCTTATGTCGCGGGCGGCCCCGCCGACGATCACGAAGGCACCTGCGAAGCCGACGCCATCGCCCGCGTGCGGCAGGGGATGCGGTCGATGATGCGGCTGGGTTCGGCCTGGTACGATGTGGAAAGCCAAATCACTGCCGTGACCGAAAAAGGGCTGGACCCGCGCAACTTTATCCTCTGCACGGACGATTGCCATTCCGGCACCCTGGTCAATGACGGGCATATGAACCGGGTTGTGCGCCACGCGATTGCCTGCGGGTGCGAGCCGCTGGTTGCGTTGCAGATGGCCACCATAAATACGGCCACGCATTTCGGGCTGGAGCGTGAGATCGGCTCGGTCACGCCGGGGCGGCGGGCAGATATCATCGTCAGCTCGGACCTGACGGAATTACCCATCGAGATGGTGATTGCGCGCGGACAGATCGTGGCCGAGAACGGCGCAATCACGGTCGACTGCCCGCATCTGAACTGGCCCGACAAGGCCCGCAACACGGTGCATCTGGGGCATGCGCTGACCGGTGCTGACTTCGAGATCAAAGCCCCCGCAGGGGCCAACCGGGTGCGTGCCAATGTGATCGGAGTTGTGGAAAATCAGGCCCCGACCAAGGCGCTTAAGGCCGAATTGCCGATCATCGGCGGGCTGGTCGAAGGCGAGGGCGACGTCTGCCAGATCGCGCTTGTCGAACGGCACCGCGCCACGGGCGGGGTGACAAATGCGTTTGTGTCGGGCTTCGGGTATGAGGGGCCGATGGCCATGGCCTCGACCGTGGCGCATGACAGCCACCATATGATCGTTGTGGGCACCGACCGCGAACAGATGGCCCTGGCGGCCAACCGGCTGGCCGAGGTCGGCGGCGGCATCACCGTCTTCCGCGAAGGTCAGGAACTGGCGCTGGTGGAACTGCCCATCGCGGGCCTGATGTCGGACAGCCCCGCCTCTGACGTCGCAGCCAAAGCGGAAGAGATGGTGCAGGCGATGCAGGCCTGCGGCTGCACGCTCAACAACGCTTACATGCAGCATTCTCTGCTGGCGCTGGTGGTGATTCCGGAATTGCGGATATCGGACCTCGGGCTGGTGGACGTGCGCACATTCGAAAAGATCGACCTGCTGGAGCCCTTGGCATGACAATCATAAGAACACCTGACGCGCCTGCTCCGGAACAATTCACCGATCCCGCAGCGGCGGTGGCGCGGCTTGAACAGTTGTACGAACAGGCCACCCGCTTTCTGTGCGACAGTTTCGCCAGCGCGTTGGATGGCAGCACGCCTGCCGAGCGATTCAGAGCCTATTACCCGGAAATTCGCATCAAAACCCGCTCCTACGCGCAGGTGGACAGCCGGCTGAGCTTTGGCCATGTCTCGGAACCGGGCATCCACGCCACCACCGTCACGCGCCCCGATCTGTTCCGATCCTACCTGACCCAGCAGATTGCGCTGCTGATCAGGAACCACGACCAGCCGGTGACAATCGGTGCATCCGATACGCCGATCCCGGTGCATTTCGCGGTGGCCAACAACCCCGATCTGGTGGTGCCGCATCAGGGCGCCGCCGGGTTCACCCTGCGCGACGTGTTCGATGTGCCGGACCTGACGACCACCAATGACGATATCGTCAACGGCGTGTACGACCCCGAGGATGAGGTCGGCCCCCTGGCCCTGTTCACCGCGCAGCGCGTGGATTATTCGCTGGCCCGTCTGGCGCATTACACCGCGACCGACCCCAGCCATTTCCAGAACCATGTGCTGTTCACCAACTACCAGTTCTACGTCACCGAGTTCGAAAGCTACGCGCGCGCACAACTGGCGGATCCCGACAGCGGCTACACCAGCTTTGTCTCCACCGGAAACGCCGAAATCACCGAGCCCGAGGGCGTTCTGGACCAGCCGCTGAAACTGCCGCAGATGCCGACCTATCACCTGAAGCGCGAGGATGGCTCGGGCATTACCCTGGTCAATATCGGCGTCGGGCCGTCGAATGCCAAAACGGCCACTGATCACATCGCGGTGCTGCGCCCGCATGCCTGGCTGATGGTCGGCCATTGCGCCGGGCTGCGCAATACGCAGGCGCTGGGGGATTTCGTTCTGGCCCATGCCTATTTGCGCGAAGACAAGGTGTTGGACGATGACCTGCCCGTCTGGGTCCCCATCCCGCCACTGGCCGAGGTTCAGGTGGCACTGGAACGCGCCGTGGCCGAGGTCACCGAACTGGACGGGTATGAGTTGAAGCGCCTCATGCGCACCGGCACCGTCGCCTCGGTCGACAACCGCAACTGGGAGTTGCGCGATCAGTCCGGCCCGGTGCAGCGGCTCAGCCAGTCGCGAGCGATTGCGCTGGATATGGAAAGCGCCACCATCGCCGCCAATGGCTATCGGTTCCGGGTGCCATACGGCACATTGCTGTGCGTGTCGGACAAGCCGCTGCATGGGGAATTGAAGCTTCCCGGCATGGCGTCGTCCTTCTATACCACGCAGGTCAGCCGCCATCTGGCGATCGGAATCCGGGCGATGGAACACCTGCGCGGCATGCCGCTGGAGCGTTTGCACAGCCGGAAATTGCGTTCTTTTGACGAAACAGCCTTCCTCTGACGCAAAAAAGCAACGTTTTCCCCATATTTTTAGGGGTTTCAACGCTACTATTCGTTGTGTTCCTCCACAATATCCCGTTACAGTTACGCGGTGAGGCCCAAGACATCGGGCACGTTAAGGAGACCAAGAAATGGCAAAGCCTATGACAAAGACTCAGCTGGTTGCTGCTCTCGCTGAGGAAATGGGAACCGACAAGAAATCCGCGAATGCGGCGCTGGAGGCCGTGACCGGCCTGATCACCCGCGAAGTTTCGGCCGGTGGCGCAGTGACCCTGCCCGGCGTCGGCAAAATCTACTGCCGCGAACGCCCCGAGCGTCAGGTCCGCAACCCGGCCACCGGTGAGACCTTCACCAAAGAAGCCGACAAGGTTGTGAAAATGACCATCGCGAAGGCGCTCAAAGACAGCGTGAACGGCTGATTTCAGCCCTTCTCGGACAAAACGATTGAGGGTCGCCTTCGGGGGACCCTTTTTCTTTTTGCCGCGTTGGTTCGGTTGTGGCGAGTTTGGGTTTGAAAAAAAATGTCGATTGCCGGGCACTTGCACCGCAAAGCGTGGCCCGGATAGAAATCTTCATGCCCGGTCCGGCCCGCACGCCGCCCGACCCCCTGCCCAAGGAGACACATCAAAATGTCGCCTGCCATCGCCTTCAAGACGCCCCGGCTGACAGTCGAGGATTGGCGGTCCTGTGTGCGGTCAATTGATGGGAAACGGAATCTCGCAGAGCAGTTGAAACCTGTCCTGACCCCGCCCGTCCTGCGGCATATGCCGCCATCGTTTCGACTGGCCGGGGCTGAAAACGCGGTTGAGACGTGGATCGACGAAAGGTCCGCCGAAAGTGATGTTATGACAATCCGCGACGCGGGCGGGTCACTTCTGGGGCTGCTGATCCTTGCCCGGACACCCGGACCCGGACGTCCGGTGACCGTTCACATCGGATACCTCCTGTCCGAGGCCGCTTGGGGGAAAGGCTATGCCACGGAACTCATCGAGGGGCTTGTGAACTGGTATCGCGGTCAGGGCGACGCGGTGCAGCTGTTGGGTGGCGTTGCACCGGAAAATACCGGCTCTGAGCGGGTTCTGATCAAAAATGGATTCGCTCGGGACAATGCCCTGTCCGGGTTTGATGTGGATATGTACGGTTTGTATATAGCCTGAGATTGGCACCTGCTTCGGTCCGTTGTTGGCGTTGACCCCTCGCCCAACGGCATCAGGACCATGCCGACAGCGGGAACCGACCGCCGAAAGTTCCCAGCCTGTTGGCATTATGTGTCGGTACCCTCGTCGATCATCCCAACCCCCGGCCCTCTGGGCGCTTGCGAACCAGTAAAAAATCGGGAACAGTCCGCGCGGTGTGACAAGGGGGCCGAGATGGATTTGCGCGCCATTGCCATGGGGCTTGTGTTTGCCCTGATCTGGTCCTCGGCCTTTACCTCGGCCCGGATCATCGTGGCCGATGCGTCACCGCTGTTTTCACTGGCGCTGCGGTTTCTGATCTCGGGGCTGCTGGGCGTGGCAATTGCACGGGCGATGGGGCAAAGCTGGCACCTGACACCGGGCCAGTGGCGCGCCACGATCCTGTTCGGTATTTGCCAGAATGCCCTTTATTTGGGTCTGAATTTCTATGCGATGCAAACGGTCGAGGCCTCGGTCGCGGCGATCATCGCCTCGACCATGCCGCTGCTTGTGGCGCTGGCAGGGTGGCTGCTGCTGGGCGAACGGCTGCGCCCTCTGGGCATCCTCGGCCTGCTGGCTGGGTTTGCCGGGGTCGCCCTGATCTTGAGCAGCCGGATCAGCGCCGGCGTCGATCTGTTCGGCGTCCTGCTCTGCGGGATCGGCGCGCTGGCGCTGACCTTTGCCACGCTGGCGGTGCGGGGGGCGACCTCGGGCGGGAATTTCATGATGGTGGTGGGGCTGCAAATGCTGGTGGGCTCGGCGATCCTTTTCCTCGCCGCCCCTATCTTTGAGACGATCCATATCCAACTCACCCTGCCTTTCGCGCTGGCCTTTACCTATACCACCCTGTTCCCCGGCCTGCTGGCCACGCTGATCTGGTTCCTGCTGCTGGATCGCATCGGCCCGATCCGCGCCGCGACCTTCCACTTCCTCAACCCGGTCTTCGGCGTCGCCATCGCCGCCATCCTGCTGGGTGAGCAGCTTGGCCCGCTGGACCTGACGGGGGTTCTGATCACCACGCTGGGCATTCTGGCGGTGCAACTGTCGCGCCAACCTGCGCCAAAACCGGCCTGAACCGCCGCACGTCTGCGCGAGGTCATACAACAAGCCTTTGCTTTCGCCCGCCGAACCCCATCTACTGTGGCAAACCAAAAGGAATCGCAGGAGCCATGACCCGATACACCAAAAACCCCGAGGCCATCGCCGCCCTCTCACCCGAGGAATTCCGCGTCACCCAGCACAGCGGCACGGAACGCCCCGGCACCGGCAAGCATCTGAACAACAAGGAACCGGGTATCTATGTGGATATCGTCTCGGGCGAGCCGCTGTTCGCCTCGACCCACAAATACGAATCCGGTTGCGGCTGGCCCAGCTTCACCAAACCCATCATTCACGAACATGTGGAAGAGTTCCATGACACAACGCATGGTATGATCCGGACCGAGGTGCGGTCGAAGCACGGCGACAGCCATCTGGGCCACGTGTTCCCGGACGGTCCGCGTGAACATGGCGGGCTGCGCTACTGCATCAACTCTGCCGCGCTGCGGTTCATCCATCGCGACCAGATGGAGGCCGAAGGCTATGGCGAATACCTGATCCATGTGGAGGAGATCCAATGACCGAACATCGCGCCGTACTCGCAGGGGGCTGCTTTTGGGGCATGCAGGACCTGATCCGCAAGCTGCCCGGCGTCACCCGCACAAGCGTCGGCTATACCGGCGGGGATGTGCCCAACGCCACCTATCGCAACCACGGCACCCACGCCGAAGGGATCGAGATTTTCTTTGATCCCGCCAAGATCACCTATCGGGAACTGCTGGAGTTCTTCTTTCAGATCCACGACCCGACCACGGTGAATCGTCAGGGCAACGACATCGGGATGAGCTACCGCTCGGCCATTTATTATGTCGATGAGGCACAGAAACAGGTCGCTTTCGACACCATCGCCGATGTGGACGCCAGCGGGCTATGGCCCGGCAAGGTCGTGACCGAGGTCGAGCCCGTCGGCGATTTCTGGGAGGCCGAGCCGGAACATCAGGACTACCTTGAGCGCATCCCCAACGGCTATACCTGCCATTTCCCGCGCACCGGCTGGGTCCTGCCCAAGCGCAGCGCTGCGGAATAAAAAAAGGCGGCGCAAAAAACAGACGCCGCCCACTTTTCTACTCATAGACTGGCGCGTTGCCCGATCCTTTGACCAAACTTATTCCGTTGAGGGCGTCAGATTTGTTGCGATACCCTTCGCTAGAATCCGCAACTGTAAGATGGTTTGCGGCTTTCAACGTCCAACGCCAGTCATTGGAACGATCACGGTAAAGTTTAAAGTACATTGCAGTATACTCCTTTATGCGCAGCGAAGAGCCACGCGATCTGAAGAAGCTGCTTTGCGCTTGACCGACAATACCAGATCATGTGAATCTGACATTGTGTTTAGCGACACGATCCGTTGCGAAGCAGCGGTTAGCGCTCGGGAATCCCCGGGCGCTTTCATTTTATCCACAGCGCGCCTTGGAGTCGAATCTAAATTTTGAGATACGAACTACAGATAGTGCAACTGAAAGAAGTGACCGCCAGTGATAGTGCCTAGCCCGTCGCAACCCGGGGCCTGCCGCTGGCCTCGACCGTGATCATCGCTTCGACAAAAACGTCCTGCGCCTCGATCCGGGCGGTTCGGATATCGCGGTCCACGACAACCCGGATATCTGCCGCACCGGCCTGACGTACCTCACCTTCCGCCTCTTGCCGCAACACGGTTTCCAGCAGTCCCAGCGCCTCATCCGCCGATGTGAAATCCTGTGGCCCGTCCTCCAGATGCACGCGATAGCGCCCTTCAGCCGGTGAAGTGACGGTGCCGGTCCGGCGCAGTGTCAGCCGCCCGACGACGGCCCCGATGGCGTTGGCAACGCCTGCATGGTCCGGCAGCACCATCCGGCAATGCAGGCGTTCCCCGACAGCGGGGTAATAGCTGGGGGCGGAGGCACCCAAACCCACCACATCCACGTTCAGCGCGGCATCCAGCGCCAGCAATCCGCGATGCTTCGCCAGACTTTTTTGCGTCAGAACATGCCGGGCCAGGTCCGCGGCGGGAAGGCCAAATTCCTCAGCCTCTTCCGCAAAAGCAGTCTCTAACAAAATCAGGCTGGTCTGTTCGGTCAGCTGATCCACGATCATCTGCGCCAGATCCTCGGGCGTGCTGGCCAGCATATCGCCGGTTCCCACGCGCCGCCGCGCAATCAGTTCCAGCGCCTTGCGCGCCGCGTCTGCATCCCAGGCCTCCAGTCGGCCCAGCACATGGCTGGCATCCGATGGGGTAACGCCCGAGACCTGAACGATCCCCCGATCCACCAACCGCCCCAGCGCGCCGTTTTCCATCCGGGTCCGCAACAGGCTGCTCAGCGGCAGGACCTGATCGCCGAGCCGGTCCAGCAACGCCTCCTCTCGCGCGCCGATCCCATCGGTGCGAATGCCCGGAACCCGCCGGGCAAAGCGGGTGTCATGCTCCCCAACCGTCGTGGCGCGCAGCTGCTCATCCAGAACCGCATGCACCACTTCGGGCGCTTCCGAGGCGATCAGCGAGACTGGCAATACCCGCCGTGGGCCCAGAAACACACCGCCACCCAGACCTTCGGTTACGACATGGACCTGACTGTCGCCGCCCAGACCATGGGTGCGCATCGCCACGGCCTCAACCATGGTCCGAAAGCCACCAACCCGCGCGCCGGCGGGGTCAATCGCCGGTTTGCCATCGCGGATCAAAGCCACATCGGTGGTGGTTCCGCCGATATCCGACACCAGCGCCGTCTCGGCCCCGGTCAGCCAGCATGCGCCGACAATCGATGCCGCCGGGCCGCTGAGGATGGTTTCAATCGGCCGCTCGCGGGCCTGCTCGGCGCTCATCAACGCGCCGTCGCCGCGCACCACCATCATCGGCGCATCGATGCCAAGGTCGCGCAACGTATCCTGCGCGCGCCCGATCAGCCGGTCGATCATCCCGATCAATCGCGCATTCAGCACAGCCGTCACCGCCCGCTTCGGCCCATTCAGCTTGGCCGACAGATGATGCGAGCACGTCACCGGCGCGCCGGTCCTGTCATGGATGATCCGCGCCACCTCTAACTCATGGGCTGGGTTGCGGGTGGCGAACTGTGCGGCGACCGCAAAGCCGGAAATGCCTGTGTGAGAGTCCAAGAACGCCTCAAGCGCCGCCACATCCAGCGGTGTTTTTTCACCCCCGGCATGGGAATGCCCGCCAGCGATCACCAAAGCGGGGTCGCCTTTCAGGGCCTCCTTCAGCCCGTGCTTCTCCAGATCGCTGTCCTTGAACCCGACATAGATCAGCGCCACGCGCCCGCCCTGCCCCTCGACCAAGGCATTTGTGGCCAGGGTCGTCGACAGCGACGCCATCGAGATATCCTGCGCAAACACCCGCGCCTGATCCAGCACCGCCCGTATCGCCTTGCCCACCCCGACCGCCAGATCCGCACGCGTGGTCAGGGACTTGGCCGAGGCGATCACCTCACTCTCATCCCGGATCAGTACCGCGTCGGTATAGGTGCCGCCCGTATCCACCCCCAAAGCCAACGCCATCGGGTCCTCCATCTGTTCGCTGGACATGGGTGTAGCGGTTTCGACCAGCGCGTCCAGCCTGTTTGCGGCACTTAAGCCAGTCGTTTCACCGCCCAGCGCGCCGCATCCGCCACGGTTGGATCAGGATCATCGGTCAGCGATCGCGCAACGGGCTGCAACTCCGCCCGGCCCGAGTTGCCAATGCCATACAGCACATTGCGCACAAACCGATCCCGCCCGATCCGCTTGATCGGAGAGCCCGAGAATTTCGCCCGAAATTCCGCATCGTTCAGAACCGCCAGATCGGCCAGCAACGGCGCCTTCAGATCATCGCGCGCCGCGTATCGCATATCGCTGGCGGCAACCGCAAACTTGTTCCAGGGACAGGCGGCCAGACAATCGTCGCAGCCGTAGATCCGGTTGCCCAGCTTCCCCCGCAACTCTTCGTCTACCGGCCCTTTATGTTCGATGGTCAGATACGAAATACAGCGGCGCGCATCCAACTGGTACGGCGCCGGAAACGCATCTGTCGGGCAACTGTCCAGACAGGCACGGCACGACCCGCAATGATCCATCTCGGCCACATCCGTGGGCAAATCCAAAGTGGTAAAAACAGACCCTATGAAGGCCCAATTGCCCCAATCCCGGCTGACAAGATTGGTGTGTTTCCCCTGCCAGCCAAGCCCAGCGGCATGCCCCAACGCCTTTTCCGGCACCGGCGCGGTATCGACAAACACCTTCACCTCGCCCCCTGCCTCAGAAATCAGCCACCGCGCCAGCCGCTTCAGCCGTTTCTTGACCAGATCGTGATAATCCTTGTTCTGCGCATAGACCGAAATCGCCCCCCGCTCCGGGTGTGCCAATACCCCGGTCGGATCATGCTCGGGGGTATAGCTCTCGGCCAGCATGATCACCGATTGCGCCTCGGGCCAAAGCGCCGCCGGATCGCCCCGCCAATGGGTGCGTTCAGCCATCCATCCCATCTGCCCGTGATAGTCGGCCTGCAAAAACGCCTCCAGACGCGCCGGCACTTCGGGCACATCCCATGGACGACACACACGACAGGACACAAACCCCTCGGAAAGAGCCTGTTGCACAAGCCTTTCCTTCAACTCCGATCCGCTCTTCATCTGTCCACAAATATCCTCGGGGGGAATCGCGCCTGCGCGATCGGGGGCAGACAGCCCCCCTCTACCCTATCAGAAATCCAGATCGGCGTAATGGGGCGGGGGCCGGAAACCCGGCACCTGATCCGCCAGGATCGAGCGGAACGCAGGCCGCGACTTGATCTTGGCGTACCAATCCTTCACCGCCTGACTCCGGTTCCAGTCCACATCCGAGATGTAATCCAGCGCCGACAGATGCGCCGCAGCGGCAAAATCGGCCAGCGTCATCTGATCCCCCGCCAGCCAGCGCCGATGATCGAGCAGCCAGGCCATGTAATCCAGATGGTACTTGATCGCCCGCGCGCCTTCCTTGACGTTCTTGCTGTCCGGATACCCCTCACCCGTCACCTTCTTGTTGACCCGCTCATACAGCAGCTTCGAGGTTACCTCGTGATGGAACTTGTCGTCGAACCAGCCCACCAACCGGCGCACCTCAAACCGCGCCTCGGGGGTTTTCGGCATCAGGGGCGGTTCGGGGCGGGTTTCCTCGATATATTCACAAATGGCGGTGCTTTCCGACATCGTGTGCCCATCCAGCCGCAGCACCGGCACTTTGCCCGCCGGGTTGCGGCGCAGAAAATCCGGGTCCTGCTCCCAGTACCTTTCCTCGACCAGCTCAACCTCGATCTTCTTTTCCGCCAGCGACAGACGGACCTTGCGGCAGTAGGGAGAGAGGGGGACGTGAAACAGACGCGCCATGAGCTTCCAATCGAACCAATGAGTACTCTTCTGCTTTAGCCTTGGCGGGGCGGTGGTTTCAATCCTCGAAACAATCCGCGCGACCATCTGCGCGGATGGTGGCCGCCCCGTCCAGTATCGACGCGGCCCGCCGTCGGGTCCGGACCGACGGGTCCGTGACCGACCGATTGCGGGGCGAGGGCAGAATCGCCGCGATCCGCGCCGCCTGCACCGGGGTCAGCTTAGCCGCGCTGGTGTTGAAGTTCTTGCCCGCCGCAGCCTCGACCCCGAACAGCCCGGTGCCGGTCTCGGCCACGTTCAGATAGACCTCGAGGATACGCTGTTTGCTCCAGAAGATTTCGACAACCGGCGTGATCGAGGTTTCCAGCGCCTTGCGCACCCAGCTGCGGCCCTGCCAGAGGAACACGTTCTTCACCACCTGCTGCGTCAGGGTTGAAGCCCCGCGATTGCCGCCGTCCTCCAGCGCGTCCCGGATGGCTTCGACGTCAAAGCCCCAATGCAGGCAGAAATTAGCATCCTCGGCGGCCACAACCGACCGCGCCATGATCGGAGAGATCTGCTCGATCGGAACCCAATCGCGCTCGATCTTTCCTAGACGCCGCCATTCGGACCAGATGGTATGGGTGACCGGTGGGTTCACCACCGAATAGAGCAGCACAAGCGCCACGACAAAGGTCACCACGCCCAGAACGGCGCGCATCGCCCAGCGGCGAATGCGTTTCAGCACTGGGATTTTCCTGCCGGATGCCTTGTTTTTCTTACCGCTGGATTTGCGGGCTGCCTTCTTTGCCATGGTCCAGCTATACGACGCGCGGCGCGGGTTTGAAACGGCTTAAATCGCGATGGCGCGCGCCTCGCGCGGATGCACGACCGGGCGGGCGGTTTCCGGCAGGATCGGGTCGCGCGCGCGCAATTCGGGGAACAGCCGGAATATTTCGGCCTGCACTTCGCGCTCGGGCAGTGAAACCGCATGGCCCGGATAGTAGCTTTCGCTTTTTGCCCCGTTGGCGATGATGATTTCGTGCTGTGCAAACAGCAGATGGATGTAGTCAACCTCACCGCCTTCGACCCGCGTGACGGTGTCGCCGTTGACCAGGCAATGGGCGGCAATCAGCGCCTCGGCATGGCCGAAATGCAGCGCCGCGCGCCAATCCTCGATCAGCATCCGATGTTGCGGCGACACGATAAGGGGGCGTTCCAGCCCCAAAACACCGGCTTCGAACCGAACGGGGGCCAGTTTCCCCTCGGCGGCGACTGTGGTCTTGCCAACCCACAATATCGGTTGCGGCCCGTTATCGGCGGTCAGCACCAGATCGCCGGCTTTCAGCGCCTCAACCGGGCGCTCCCCATCCGGCGTGGCAATCAGGGTGCCGGGCGTAAAGCAGGGTGGTCCAAGATCGCCACCTGCAATATCGACCGAGCCGAAAGACCCCCCGGTATCGCTGGTATCGGTGAAGGACGAGGATACAAACGTACCGTCCTGAAGAACCTGAGTACCGGTAGGGGTAAATACCTCGCGCCCATCGGCCAGATAGAAGGTGACACCAGTATAGGTGACTTGCGATCCGTCGGCCAATTGGACCGTCACCATATCGTCGAAATAGGTTGCCGTGATGTCGGAGCCATCGACCGAGTCGCCCTGACCTGCCGGTCGAAGCCGGTTGATCAACCCGTCGTCATTCTGATCGACGATATCGAAATTCTGCACCGTCAGCGTCGAACCAACAACCGTCCCGTTCGCCCCCGGATTGGCCGGGTCGAGCACAAAAAACTGGTCCGTATAGGTTGTTGGCATCCGACAACTCCGTTTCACTCATATCCGCCGGACTGCAGGCTGGCTGCAATTCCTGAACAAACTATGACCAAAGCTAGGTGTTTTCTGTCGCAGCGGGCAAGAAGTGGGCGCCACCCATGCGATCAAAAGTAAGCCCTGCGTGTCATTTCAAACACGCAAGGCCGGGGTTTTGCCCGTGTCAGAGCCTATTCGGCAGGCACCGCCGCCGCCTCCGTCGTCAGAGGATGGCTGAGCTTGTTCAGCATCTCCTTCGGGCAGACCTGCAGGAAGTTGGATTTTTCAACATCCCAGTGCTGCAGAATGTCGGCGGCCTTGCGGCTGTGGGTTTCCTGCGCGTGGCGTTCGACCAGGGTTTTCAGCTGATCCATCCAGTGGTCCACCGTCACCGGGCAGGTGACAAGGGTTTCCATGTTCATCAGCGCCTCGGCCCGGCCTTCGGGGTCATAGAGATAGGCCATACCGCCGGTCATGCCCGCACCGAAATTGGCCCCGATATCGCCCAGAATGACAGCGACGCCGCCGGTCATGTATTCGCAGCCGTTGGAACCGCAGCCCTCGATCACCACTTGTGCGCCCGAGTTCCGCACCGCAAAACGCTCGCCCGCACGGCCTGCTGCGAACAGGTGGCCATCGGTGGCCCCGTACAGCACCGTGTTGCCGATGATCGTGTTGTCATCCGATTTCAGCGGGCTGACCTGCGGCGGACGTACGACGATCATGCCGCCGGACAGACCCTTGCCGACATAATCGTTGGCGTCACCCGAGACCTCCAGTTTCAGACCCGGCGCCGCAAAGGCCCCCAGCGACTGACCCGCCGAGCCCTGCAGTTTCACATGCAGATGATCGTCCTGGAACGTGTTCCGCATCCCGAAATTCTGCACAATATGGCTGGACACACGTGTGCCCACGGTCCGATGCGTGTTCTGGATCGCATAAGACAGCTGCATTTTCTCGCCGTCTTTCAGGAACCGGGCCGCGTCGCGCACAATCTCGGCGTCCAGCGTGTCGGGAACCACGTTGCGGTCCTTGTCACGGTTGTAGACGATGTCATGCGCGCCATCGACGGTGATCAGCAGCGGGTTCAGGTCCAGATCATCCAGATGCGCCGAGCCCCGGCTGACCTGAGCCAGCAGGTCGGCCCGGCCAATGATCTCTTCCACCGAGCGCGCGCCAAGGCTGGCCAGCAGCTCGCGCACTTCCTGCGCGTAGAAGGTGATCAGGTTGACGACCTTATCCGCATTGCCGGTGAATTTGGCGCGCAAGCTTTCGTCTTGCGTACACACACCAACCGGGCAGGTGTTCGACTGGCACTGACGCACCATGATGCAGCCCATGGCGATCAGGGCGGCGGTGCCGATGCCGTATTCCTCGGCCCCCATCATCGCGGCCATGACGATATCGCGCCCGGTGCGCAGGCCGCCATCGGTCCGCAGCGTCACCCGGTCGCGCAGGTTGTTCATCGCCAGAACCTGATGCGCTTCGGTCAGGCCCATCTCCCATGGCAGACCGGCATATTTGATGCTGGTCGCGGGCGACGCGCCCGTTCCGCCGTTGTGGCCCGAGATCAGGATCACATCGGCGCTTGCCTTGGCCACACCGGCGGCAATCGTGCCCACGCCCGAAGACGCGACCAGCTTCACCGTCACCTTGCAGCGCGGGTTGATCTGTTTCAGATCATAGATCAACTGCGCCAGATCCTCGATCGAGTAGATATCGTGGTGCGGCGGCGGTGAAATCAGGGTGACGCCCTTGGTCGAGTGACGCAGACGCGCGATCAGGTCGGTGACCTTCATGCCCGGAAGCTGCCCGCCCTCACCGGGTTTTGCACCCTGGGCCACTTTGATCTCTAGCTCTTCACACTGGTTCAGATATTCGGCGGTCACACCGAACCGGCCCGAGGCCACCTGTTTGATCTTGGCCGAGGGGTTGTCGCCATTGGGTTCCGGCACGAAATGCGCCGGATCTTCGCCACCTTCACCCGAGTCGGATTTCGCACCAATCCGGTTCATCGCCACGTTCAGCGTCTTATGCGCTTCAGGGCTTAGTGCGCCCAGCGACATGCCCGGCGTCACGAACCGTTTGCGGATCGAGGTGATCGATTCCACCTCTTCGATCGGCACCGGCTTGCCCAGCGGTTTGAAATCCATCAGGTCGCGCAGATGGATCGGCGGGTTCGACTGCATCTTGGCGGAATACTGCTTCCACAGCTCATATGAGGCTCTGTTACAGGCCATCTGCATCATATGCATCGAGGTCGCTTCCCACGCATGGGTCTCTCCCGATTTCCGCGCCTTGTAGAAGCCGCCGATGGGCAGCACGTCCAGACCGCTATCCCAGCCTTTGGCATGGATTTCCTCAGCCTTGGCCTGAATGCCGGTCACGCCGATACCCGAAATCCGGCTGGTCATGCCGGGGAAATACTCGGCCACCATAGCGCGGCTGAGGCCCACGGCCTCGAAATTCAAACCACCGCGATACGAGGAAATCACCGAAATCCCCATCTTGGCCATGATCTTGAGCAGGCCCTGATCAATCGCCTCACGATAGCGCGCGACGTTTTCGGTCAGCGTGCCGTCGAGCAACCCGCGATCAATACGGTCAGCCAGCGAATCCTCGGCCAGATAGGCGTTCACAACGGTCGCGCCACAGCCGATCAGGACCGCGAAATAATGTGGATCAACGCATTCCGCCGAGCGCACGTTCAGCGAACAGAAGGTCCGCAGCCCCTGCCGGGTCAGATGCGAATGCACCGCGCTGGTCGCCAGGATCATCGGCATCGCCACACGACCCGCACCCGAATTCATGTCGGACAGCACCAGATGCCCCGCGCCCGAGCGCACGGCCTCTTCCGCTTCGGCTCTGATACGGGACAATGCGGCGCTTAGCGCACTGCGGCCGGGTTCGAAACTACAGTCGATCTCGACCAGCGGCGCGTCGAAGTTTTCGACCAGCTTGTCCCATTGCGCATTGCCCACAAACGGGCTTTCCAGCACCACGATCTCGGTCTGGCTGCTGTCTTCGTCCAGCACGTTTTTCAGGTTGCCGAACCGGGTCTTCAGCGACATCACCCGGTATTCGCGCAGGCTGTCGATCGGCGGATTGGTGACCTGGCTGAAGTTCTGACGGAAGAAATGGCTGAGCGGGCGGTATTTCTTGGACAGAACCGCCGAGGGCGTATCGTCACCCATCGAGGCCAGCGCCTCTTTCCCGTCTTCGGCCATCGGGGCCAGAATCTGTTCGAGTTCCTCAATCGAATACCCGGCTGCAATCTGGCGCTTGCGCAGTTCTTCACCTGTGTAGATCGGCGTCTCGGTCACACCGGCAAGGGATTCATCCAGATCGTGAATCTTACCAACCCATTCACCAAAGGGCAGCGCGCGGGCCAGCTTGTCCTTGATCTGCTTGTCGCGGAACAGTTTGCCTTTTTTCATGTCGACGGCCAGCATCTGACCCGGACCCAGCGCGCCTTTTTCGGTCACCGTGGCCTCGTCAATCGGCACCATGCCCGCCTCGGATCCGGCGATCACCAGACCGTCGCCGGTGACGACATAGCGCATCGGGCGCAACCCGTTCCGGTCCAGCCCGGCGCAGACCCAGCGGCCATCGGTCATCGCCAGCGCGGCGGGGCCGTCCCACGGCTCCATCACCGAGTTGCAGTAGGAATACATGTCGCGCCAGGCCTGCGGCAATTCCACCGCCTGTTTCGACCAGCTTTCCGGCACCAGCATGGTTTTTGCCATGGGCGCGGACCGGCCCGCGCGCACGAGAACCTCGAAAACCGAGTCTAATGCGGCGGAATCCGACGATCCGCCTGCGATGATCGGCTTGATATCCTCGGCGTAATCGCCAAAGCTGGCCGAGGCCATGCGGATCTCATGGCTTTTCATCCAGTTGATATTGCCCTTGAGCGTGTTGATCTCGCCGTTATGGGCCAGCATGCGGAAGGGCTGCGCCAGCCACCATTGCGGGAAGGTGTTGGTCGAATAACGCTGGTGATAGATCGCAAAGGCCGACTCAAAACGCTCGTCCATCAGATCGGGGTAGAACACGGCGACCTGTTCGGCCAGCATCATGCCCTTGTAGATGATCGACCGGCACGACAGCGAGGCCAGATAGAGGCCGGAAATCCCGCCCGCCAGGGCGGCTTTTTCGATCCGGCGGCGGATGACGTAGAGTTCACGCTCGAACGTCTCTTCATCGACGCCCTTGGAATTCGAGATCAGGATCTGCTCGATCTCGGGCCGGGTGGCGTTGGCCTTGTCGCCCAGACAGGTCACATCGACCGGCACATGCCGCCAGCCGTAGATGTAATAGCCCATCCGCAGAACCTCGGTTTCCACGATGGTCCGGCATTGTTCCTGCGCGCCGAAATCGGTGCGCGGCAGAAAGACCTGTCCGACCGCGATCAGCTCGTCCATGTTCGGCTCGTGACCGGTGCGGCGGATCTGGTCATAGAAGAAGGGGGCCGGGATCTGCACATGAATGCCCGCGCCGTCGCCAGTCTTGCCGTCAGCGTCCACCGCGCCCCGGTGCCAGATCGCCTTGAGCGCATCGATCCCTGCATCCACAACCTTGCGGCTTTTCTTGCCATCAAGGGACACAACCAGACCCACGCCGCAGGAAGAATGCTCTTCTTCTTCGGAATAGAGACCGTTTTCGGCCATCCAGGCCCGCTTGGCTTCTTCGGCCCGGACCCAATCGGCATCGTATCTCGTCATTGGTTGTCTCCTTCTTGCGGCGCGGCGACCATGGCTTCGAATTCGGCTGTGGTCATCTGCCGATGCTTGCCTGCGAACGCGTATCCGCCCGGTTTTTTGTCGATAAAGAGTTCCAGTTCCAGCGCATGGCCTGTGTCATCAAACAGGCCCGCTGCGATATGTGTCTGCCCGTGCATCTCGCCGGGCAGCGTAAGCCGGTACCACAGCACCGAACCGCAATCGGCGCAAAAGGCGCGCTCGGCCCAGTCGGACGAGGTAAAGGTTTTCACCGGGCCCAGCGCGGCATATCCGGGTTCGGCCTGAAACGCGATAAACATGGAGCTGGTCCAGCGGCGGCACAGGTCGCAATGGCACGCGCCCAGTTCGTCTTGTGCCGGGGTGGCGGTCACGGTGACCGCGCCACACATGCATTGGCCTTGCAATTCGGGCATCACACGCCTCCTGATTGCTGGGGTTATTCGGCGGCTATGGCCGCCTTCGCATTGAACCGGTCGATGATTGCGTCGGCGCAGTCACGCCCGTCGCGGATCGCCCACACGACCAGAGAGGCCCCGCGTACGATATCGCCGATGGCATAGACGCCGTCCATCTCGGTCTCGCCGGTCTGGAACGCGGCCTTGACGGTGCCCCAGCGGGTCACGGGCAGGTCGGGCTGGCCGAACAGGGTGGGCAGGTCCTCGGGCTCGAAGCCCAGCGCCTTGATGACCAGATCGGCATCCTCGACATAGTCGGCGCCTTCTATCACCTCGGGCGCCTGACGGCCCGAGGCATCGGGCTGGCCCAGACGCATCTTCTGCACCATCACGCCCTGAACCTTGTTGTCGCCGGTGAACCCTTTGGGCGCGCTGAGCCATTCGAAGATCACGCCTTCTTCCTCGGCATTCTGCGTCTCGCGCTGCGAGCCGGGCATATTCGCCCGGTCCCGGCGGTACAGGCATTTGACCGAGGTCGCGCCCTGCCGGACCGAGGTGCGGACGCAATCCATGGCCGTGTCACCGCCACCGATCACCACCACCTTCTTGCCAGCGGCATTCAGACGGCCATTGTCGAAATCTTCAACCGCGTCGCCAAAGCTCTTGCGGTTCGAGGCGGTCAGGAAGTCGATAGCTTTTTCGATACCGTCCAGCCCGCTGCCGGGCATGGACAGGTCGCGCGATTTGTAAACGCCGGTGGCGATGATCACCGCATCGTGCTTGGCGCGGATCTCTTCGAACTTTTCCGCGTCCACGTCGCAATTCAGTTCAAACGTCACGCCGCCGTCCGCCAGCAGATCATTGCGGCGCTGCACGATGTCCTTTTCCAGCTTGAAACCGGGGATGCCGTACATCAGCAGACCTCCGGCGCGGTCGTACCGGTCATAGACCGTCACCTGAATGCCAGCACGGCGCAGCATATCCGCCGCCGCCAGGCCGCCGGGGCCGCCGCCGATGATACCAACGCTTTCGCTACGTTCCGCCGCCGGAACCACCGGTTTGATCCAGCCTTTGTCCCACGCGGTGTCGGTGATGTATTTTTCGATCGTGCCAATGGTCACGGTGCCGTGGCCGGATTGCTCGATCACGCAGTTGCCTTCGCACAGACGGTCCTGCGGGCAAATGCGGCCGCAGATTTCAGGGAAGGTGTTGGTGGCCTGACTGGTCTGATAGGCCTCTTCCAACCGGCCCGTCGCGGTCAGGTTCAGCCAGTCGGGGATGTTGTTGTGCAGCGGGCAGTGCGACTGACAATAAGGCACACCGCATTGGCTGCACCGGCTGGCCTGTTCTGCGGCTTTTTCGGCGGCGAACTCGGCATAGATTTCGTCAAAGTCTTCCTTGCGGTCATCTGCGGCACGCTTTTCAGGCATGACACGGTCGATCTGCACAAATTTCAGCATCGGTTGCTTGGCCACGGGTCAGACTCCATGAATTGGCTTGGTCGGACCTCTTTACGGGATGACTGTACGGATGAAAAGTCAACTATGCTGACCTAAATGGGAAAAATTATGCTGCGCAAGTCAAACGTCCGGAAAATTACCGTATTTTTAGTTCCGATCCGGACCTATCTACGCGCTTTCCTTTTCCCGGTCACACTTATACCCATTGAACACAAACAAAACGGGGCGGCAGCGCGGCAGGGCAGATGAGTCTCTTTCACTTGATTCTCGTGGCAATCATACAGGGAATTACCGAATTTTTGCCAATCTCATCCTCAGGTCATCTGATCCTGCTGCCCCGCCTGACCGGGATGCAGGATCAGGGGCAGGCGATCGACGTGGCCGTGCATGTGGGCACCCTTGGCGCGGTGGTTCTGTACTTCTGGTCCGACGTCAAACAAGCCATCGCCGGAACGCCGCGCGCCCTGACCGGGCGCACCGATACGCCGCAGGCGCGGCTGGCGCTGGGTCTGATCGTGGCCACCATTCCCGCCGTGATCGTCGGGCTTTTGCTGCATGTCACCGGTCTGGCCGTGGCCATGCGATCCATCGCGGTGATCGGCTGGGCAATGCTGGGCTTTGGCCTCCTGCTGTATTGGATGGACCAGAAAGGCCCCCAAACGAAAGAGGCACAGGATTGGGGCTTGCGCGATGCCGCCATCATGGGCCTGTGGCAGGTTCTGGCGCTGATCCCCGGTACTTCGCGGTCGGGCATCACGATCACCGGCGCGCGGCAATTGGGCTATACCCGCGAAGACGGCACGCGGATTGCCATGCTGATGTCGATCCCGACAATTCTGGCCTCGGGCGCGCTGCTGGCGCTGGATGTGATTGCCCAAGCCGACGCAGAACTGGCCAAGGACGGTGCGATTGCTGCGGGTTTTGCGTTTCTGTCTGCCCTGCTGGCGCTCAGCCTGATGATGCGGCTGTTGCGCAGCGTCAGCTTCACGCCTTACGTGATTTACCGGGTTGTTCTGGGCGCGATCCTGCTGGTGATCGCCTATAGCTGATCAGGTCCGCAGATTGTCGGCCGAGTTCTGAATGTCGTCATACTGACCAAAGGGGCGGAACTTCCACAGGTATTCGGGCAGCACCGATTCCAGCGTCGTGGGTTCGATCCCCAGATCGGCAAAGCCGCGGGTCCCTTCTGACACCACATTGTCCCGGCGCAGGTTCTTCAGCTGGTCGCGGGTCAGGATGTGGTTGGGAAAGAGCTGAAAGCTGACGAATTTCACAATGTCCAGAACGCCCGCCATGATCCGGGCGACCCCGAAGGGCATGCCGATAATGACGCGGCGGCGGTGGATCACGTCCAGCATTTGCTGCATCAGCGCGCGGAAGGATTTCACCTCGGGCCCGCCCAGTTCGTATACGCCAGGCTTTGCCTGCCCCAGAACGGCCAATTCGGCGGCCCGGGCCACATCATCCACGTAAACCGGCTGAAACTTCGTCTCTGCCCCGACCAGAGGCAGGAACGGCCCCATCCGGGTCATCCCCGCGAAGCGATTGAAGAACTGATCCTCGGTCCCGAAAATGACCGAGGGGCGCAGGATCACGGCATCCGGCATATGGGCCAGCACACCAGCCTCGCCCAGCGCTTTGGTCCGGGAATATTCGCTGTCCGAATCCGCATCCGCACCGATGGCCGACACATGAACCATACGCGCCACGCCATTTTCCGCCGCCAGCCGCGCGATCCGTTCGGCACCTTCGGCCTGCACCGCGTCAAAGGCGTTATTGCCCAGCTCATTCAGGACGCCGACGCAGTTCACGACCACATCCGCCCCCTGCATCACCAGCGAGACCGAAGCATCGTCGCGGATGTTGCACAGAACCGGTTCGACCTGCCCCACAACGCCGTAGGGTTTGACAAACATCGCCTCGTTCGGGCGGCGAACGGCCACCCGCACGCGCCACCCCTCATTCGCCATGCGCAGCGCGATGTAGCGACCGACAAAACCCGATCCACCGTAGATCGTGACCAGCTTGGACATGAGAAGGCTCCTGCGAACTGACTGCGCCCTAGGATTAGCGCCGGGACCGGCGGCAAACAAGGCGCTAATTCGCCGCGCAACGCTCTGATCCCGATGCCGGATCCAAGCCCGGTTGTGTGGGGTTCAAAAAACTTTCAAGAATCTTCCCGAATCCGGTTGACGCCCCCCGCCAGTCGGCTTAAACGCCCCTCCACGACACCTGCCCAGGTGGCGGAATTGGTAGACGCGCTAGCTTCAGGTGCTAGTGTCCGTATGGACGTGGAGGTTCGAGTCCTCTCCTGGGCACCAAATTCCCAAAACAAAAAAGCCCCCAGCGCCCCAGACTTGGCTTCTGCGCTAATCCGCAGCCGACACCTATTCCCCGTACGATTCTGCCTCCCGCTTACGACACGGATTGCTCCGACACAATCTCGCCGAACCGGGTGAAGAACTTACCCGAGAGTTTCTTGGCCGTGCCCGCGATCAGGCGGCTGCCCAGTTGGGCGATTTTGCCGCCGATATCGACCTTGGCGGTGTAGGCGAGAACGGTTTCGGCCCCGTCTTCGGTCAGCGTGACCTCGGCGCCGCCCTTGGCAAAACCGGCAGCGCCGCCCTTGCCTTCGCCCATCAAGGAAAACCCACCCGGCGCGTTGGACGTATCCAGCGTCACCTCGCCAGCAAATTTGGCTTTGACCGGTCCGATTTTCAGGACAACCTTGGCTTCCAGCTCTTCGGGTGAGGTCTGGGTCAGTTCTTCACAGCCCGGAATGCACTCGCGCAGCACATCCGGGTTGTTCAAGGCCTGATAGACCACGTCGCGCGGTGCGGCGATGCGGATTTCGTCATTTAGTTCCATTCAGGTTTTTCCTTTGTCAGCAACATCTTGGAAATACACGAAGCGCGGTCTCGGTCGCGTCCTCGGGTGTTTGTTCGGGGCGTCGGGACCAGAAGGCCGCCAACCGCTTACGCCAGCTTTTCATCATGGGACACCTCCGCGGACTTGTCACTGTTTCGCCACATCACGATCTCGGCCAGAATGGACACTGCGATTTCGTGCGGGTCTATGGCGCGGATATCCAGCCCGGCCGGGGATTTGAGCCGCGCAACCCGAAGCGGATCCATGCCTTTGGCGATCAGTTTTGCCATCAGTGTATCGGCCTTGCGGCGGCTGGCAACCATCGACACCCGCGCCGCATTGGTCTGCAGCGCGGCTTCCAGGGCCGCTGCATCGCCCTGCCCTTGCGAGGCGACCACAACGAAATCCCGCGCCTCGATCCCCAGATCGGCGATCTGATCCGGCGCGACCCGCGTATGCCTGCCGCCGCCGCTTTCGGTCACGCAGACGCGAAACCCGGCCAGCGCCGCATGATCCGCAAGGGCGGTTGCGATCGGCGACTCGCCGAATATCACCAGACGCGGGGCCTGCTGGTAAGGTTCCACCAGAAGATCGACGGTTCCCCCCGAAGGGCAGCCGCTTTTGAAGGTCTGAACGCCGTCCGGGTCGGTCATGTTCACCACCTTTTCCGAAGGTTTGACCCGGATCAGTTGCGGCATGCCGCTGGCCAAAGCCTCCTGCGCCGAGGTCCGGACCGCCCGTTGCACGCAAGCCCCGCCCAAGTGGCCGAGGATCTGCCCGTCCCGCGTCACCGCCGCCTTACCGCCCGCCTTGGCCGAGGTCGCATCCGCCGTGCGCAGAACGGTTGCGACGCAAAAGGCGTCTCCGGTCCGCCGCAGCTGATCTATGGTGTCGAAAATGTCGAAACTGGCCATGTCAGCCTCCTTTCACAGCTTGCGGAACTGCGGCTCAAGCGCCGCCAGCGCGTCCAGCGTGTTGGCGGGCAGATGTGCGTCCAGATAGGGTTCAGCGGCCTGTATCGCTGCTGCGATCGGCTGGTAGTTCTGCCAGCCTTTCAAGGGATTCAGCCAGACAATGCGCCGCGCCTTGCGCCGGATGCGGGCCAGAACATCGCCCAGCGCGTCCGGGTCGGAACTGCAATAGCCATCCGACAGGATCAGAACGATGGTGCGGCCATTCAGGGCGCGCGCGCCGTAGCCGTTCAGAAAGCGCTCCAGACTGCCCGAGATGTCGGTTCCGCCGCCGAACCCCTCGGCCATCAGAGACAGCCGCCCGGCAGCGCGGATCGAGTCATGATCGCGCAGCGCATCCGTCACCCGCATCAGGCGGGTATGAAACAGATAGGCATCCGCCTGTGCCCCGCTGCCGATCAGCCCCTTGAGAAAGGACAGGAACACCCGGGAATATACCGTCATCGACCCGCTGACATCACATAAGGCCACGATCCGCATCGGGCGCGGCGGGCGGGCACGGCGGAACAGGTCCATCGGCTCACCCCCACGGGCGAGGCTGGCGCGCTGAATGCGCCGCATGTCCAATGCCGGTCCTTTAAGCGACTGCTTTCGCCGGCGGGACCGGCGGTCGCGGATCGCGCGGGCCAAAGCCAAAGCCACCGTTTCCGCCTGTTTCAGGGTCTGTTCATCCATCACATCCCGCAGGTCCCGGCGCGACAGGTTGGCCGTTCGGGTCGCTATCAGCTTCCCGTCCATCCCTTCGGCCTCCCCGTCGCCCGGATCAGGAGTGGTGGCTGCCTGATCTGTATCCCCTTGCGTGTTTTCCCCGTCCTGATCCGACCCTTGCCAGATCATCGGCTTGGCGGATTGCACGCGGACAAAAGACGTCTGCGCCATCCCCGTGCGCTGCTTGCCCGCATTGAACCAATAGGCATCGAACAGCTCGTCAAACCGGCGCCAATCCTCGGCGTCTCCGGCCAACAGCGCGCACAAGGCCTGCCGCGCCTGATCCGCATCGGTCGCGTCCACGGCGGTCAGGGCCGCAAGCGCATCCCCGGTTTCCCGCGGACCCACGCGCAAGCCGTTCATGCGCAGATGCGCAATGAACCCGGACATCCGGTCAGCAAACCCCGCAGCCCGGGAGGGAAAGCGCGTCACCTGCATCACGCAACCTTTCCGATCAGGCGGTCCATCACCTCGGGCGGGGCGGCATCATAATCGGCGGCGGTCTTCAATAGGCAGACCAGCGTCGCCTGCACTTCGTCCCGCGATTTCGCCAGATCATTGACCCCCAGCCCCGACAGGGCGGCGGCCCAGTCCAGCATTTCGGCAATCCCCGGCGTTTTCTCAAGGTCCTCCCTGCGCAACGCCTGTACGACACTGACGATCTGCCGCGCCAAAAGCGCCTCGACTTCGGGCATCCGGGCCCGCAGGATCGACATCTCGGTCTCATTCGACGGGTAATCCAGAAAACTGTACAAACACCGCCGCCGCAACGCGTCCGACAGGTCCCGCGTCCCGTTGGCGGTCAGGATCACGATGGGCCGCGCTTTGGCCTCGACCGTCCCAAGTTCGGGGATGGTGATCTGAAAGTCCGACAGGATTTCCAGCAGATAGGCTTCGAACTCCTCATCGGCGCGATCAATCTCATCAATCAGCAAAATCGGAGGGCTGTCCTGCGAGATAGCCTCTAACAAAGGGCGTTTCAGCAGATAGTCGTCGGAAAACAACTGTGCCTCAGCAACCCCGCCCTGCGCCTCGCTGGCCCGAATGGCCAGCAACTGCCGCTGATAGTTCCACTCATAGATCGCATGGCTGGCATCCAGCCCTTCGTAACATTGCAACCGGATCAGTCGCGTCTCACGCCACGCCGCCATCGCCTTGGCCACTTCGGTTTTGCCAACCCCGGCAGGGCCTTCCAGCAGCAACGGCCGCCCCAAAGCCTGCGCCAGATACAGCGCCATCGCCAACCGATCATCGGCAACATAGCCCTGCGCGGCCAACCCGTTCTGCACGTCACTCAAACTCAAAACCAGGATCCAATCTTCATCTGTCCAAAAATATCCCGGGGGTCCAAGGGGGCAGAGCCCCCTTGCCTTGTCGGACCGGCAAAGCCGGTCCGAACCCATTCACCCATGCATCCCCAACCCATTGGCGATCTTCCAGATCCGCCAGTGATCATGCGGCATATGGCTCTGCACCAGGCCAAAAGGCCGGAACGCATCATGCACCGCGTTCGAGAAACAGGGCACGCCCCCAACATTCGGACTCTCACCCACGCCCTTCGCCCCAATCGGATGGTGCGGGGACGGCGTCACCGTGTAATCGGTGATGTAGTTCGGCGTCTCCCAGGCGGTCGGCAGGAAGAAATCCATCAGCGTGCCGGTCTTGACGTTGCCGATCTCGTCATAGGCGATCTCCTGACCCATCGCGATGGCCAGCGCCTCGGTCACGCCGCCATGAACCTGCCCGTCAATGATCATCGGGTTGATCCGCGTGCCGCAATCGTCCAGCGCATAGAACTTGCGCACGTCCCATTCGCCGGTATCCACGTCGATCTCCATGACACAGATATAGGCCCCGAACGGATAGGTCATGTTCGGCGGATCATAATAGCTGACCGCCTCCAGGCCCGGCTCCAACCCTGGGATCGCCTGATTATAGGCGGCGAAAGCGATTTCCTTCATGGTCTTGAACCGCTCGGGCGCGCCTTTGACGGCGAAGCGGTCTACATCCCATTCCACATCGTTGTCATGAACCTCCAGCAGATAGGCTGCGATCATCTGCGCCTTGGCGCGGATTTTGCGCGCGGCCATGGCGGTCGCGGCACCGGCAACCGGCGTTGACCGGGACCCATAGGTCCCCAGCCCGTAGGGCGCCGTATCGGTGTCGCCTTCCTCCAGCGTGATATCGTCGGCGGGCAGGCCGATCTCGCTGGCGATGATCTGGGCAAAGGTCGTGGCATGGCCCTGCCCCTGAGAGATCGTGCCCAGCCGCGCGATGGCGGACCCGGTCGGGTGGATGCGAATCTCGCAGCTGTCGAACATGCCCAGCCCAAGGATATCGCAGTTCTTCACCGGCCCGGCCCCGACGATTTCGGTGAAATGCGTCAGGCCGATGCCGATCAGCTTGCGGGTCTTGCCAGCCTTGAACTCCTCGACCCGCTGCGCCTGTTCGGCCCGCAGACCTTCGTAATCGACAGCCTTCAGCGCCTTGTCCCATGCGGTGTGATAATCGCCCGAGTCATATTCCCAGCCCAGCGCCGACTGATACGGGAACTGATCGGCGCTGATGAAGTTAATCCGCCGCAGCTCGGCCGCGTCCATGTTCAGCTTGATCGCCAACACCTCGATCATCCGTTCGATGAAATACGCCGCCTCGGTCACGCGGAAGGAGCAGCGATACGCCACCCCGCCCGGCGCCTTGTTGGTATAGACCCCATCAACAGCCAGATAAGCGGTCGGGATATCGTAGGACCCGGTGCAGATATTCATGAACCCCGCCGGGAACTTGGTCGGGTCGGCACAGGCGTCAAAGCCGCCATGGTCCGCCGTGGTATGACACCAGAGCCCGGTGATCTTGCCATCCTTGGTCGCGGCGATCTTGCCCTGCATCCAGTAGTCACGGGCAAAGGCGGTGGACATCAGGTTCTCCATCCGGTCCTCGACCCATTTCACCGGCTTGCCGGTGACGATCGAGGCCACGACCGAGCAGACATAGCCTGCATAGGCCCCGACCTTGTTGCCGAACCCGCCGCCGATATCGGGGCTGATCACGCGGATATTGTGTTCGGCCAGACCCGAGATCAGCGAGACAACCGTGCGGATCGCATGCGGGGCTTGGAACGTCCCATAAAGCGTCAGCTTGCCGGTCACCTTGTCCATGCTGGCCACACAGCCGCAGGTTTCCAGCGGACAGGGATGCGTGCGGTGGTAATAGACCATCTCCTCGGCGACCACATCGGCCTCGGCCAGCACCGCCTCGGTCGCGTCCTTGTCGCCCTGTTCCCAGGTGAAGATGTGGTTGTGATGTTTGCGCGGCCCATGCGCACCTTCGGTCTGACCCTCAAGGTCTTCGCGCAGGACCACCTCGGATTTCAGCGCCTCGAAGGGGTCGGTCAGGACGGGCAGTTCTTCGTACTCGACCTCGACCAGTTCCACCGCATCCGCCGCGATATATCGGTCCTCGGCGACGACATAGGCGACCTCCTGCCCCTGGAACAACACCTTGCCGTCGGCCAGTACCATCTGCTTGTCACCGGCCAGCGTCGGCATCCAGTGCAGACCCAGCGGCGACAGGTCCTCGGCGGTCAGCACGGCGATCACACCGGGCAGCGCCAGAGCGGCCTCTTTGTTCACGCTGACAACGCGGGCATGAGCGTAGGGAGAGCGCACGAAATCGCCGAACAACATCCCGTCCAGCTTGATGTCATCGACATAATTGCCCTTGCCCTGGGTAAAGCGCACGTCCTCGACGCGCTTGCGGGCGCAGCCCATGCCTTTGAGGTTGGCGGCGCGTTCTTCGGGGGTCAGAGTCTGATCGTTCATTCTGCCGCCTCCTTCTGTGCATTGAGCAGGTTAGCCGAGGCCGAGATCGCCTTGACGATGTTCTGATAGCCGGTGCAGCGGCATAGGTTCCCGGCCATGCCAAAGCGGATGTCTTCCTCGGTCGGGTTGGGGTTTTCCTGCAGCAGCCGATGCGCGCGGGTGATCATGCCCGGCGTGCAGAAACCGCATTGCAGCCCGTGATGTTCGCGGAACATTTCCTGCAACACCCCGAGGCTGCCATCGTCGTTGGTCAGGCCTTCGACAGTGGTGATATCGGCCCCGTTCACCTGCGCCACAAAGGTCGTGCAGGATTTTACGGATTTGCCATCGATATCCACGGTGCAGGCCCCGCAATGGCTGGTTTCGCAACCGATATGAGGACCGGTGATTTTCAGGTCTTCCCGCAGGAAGTGGATCAGCAACGTGCGCGGCTCGGCCAGACCTTCGACCTGTTTGCCGTTCACGGTGAGTTTGACGTGCATTTTCGACATTGATTCCCCTCCTCAACCCGCGCGGCTTTGCGCACGATCGATGGCGCGGCGCAGCATCACGGCGGCCACGTGTTTCTTGAACTCGACGGGGCCGCGATTGTCGGCCACCGGGTCGATCGCATCGAGCATCGCGGCGACGCAGCCATCGACATCCCCACCCGCCAACGCCGTGCTGGCCGTTTCGGACCAAACCGGTGTATCGGCCAGATTGGTCATCGCGACCGAGGCCGCACCATTGCCGACCATCACCGCCGCGGCGGCGGTGGCATAATCGCCGATCTTGCGCTTCTGTTTCTCGTAAGCCTGACCGACCCCCGCACCGGGAAAAGGGATCGAAATCCGGGTCAGGATTTCCTCATCCTCGCGGGCTGTGAAATACGCCGCCTCGTAGAAGTCACGCGCGGCCACGCTGCGCGATCCGTCCGGACCGGACAGCTCAAAGGTCGCGTTCAGGCATTGCATCAGCCCCGGCATGTCATTGCCCGGATCGCCATTGGCGACATTGCCGCCGACGGTGCCCATATAACGCACCTGCGGGTCGGCGATCTGCAAAGCGGCCTCGCGGATCAAAGGAATGGCTGCGGCCAGTCCGTCATGGGTGATGAGCTCGTGCTGGGTCACCATCGCGCCCAGCGAAACGGCATCCGCGCCGATCCCGATGCCCTTCAACTCGTCAATTGCCTGAAGATCGACCAGATGGCCCATCTCGGCCATGCGCAGCTTCATCATCGGGATCAGGCTATGCCCGCCCGCGATCACCCGCGCCTCGTCTCCGTGTTCCTGCAAGATGCCGATGGCCGAGGCGATATCGCCTGGCCGGTGATACTCAAAACCGGCTGGTATCATGTGTTTCCTCCCTGGGTCCGGGCGATGTGCCTTGGGGGACCTGAGGCAAGGAAAGGGCGCGGGGGTCAGCCGTTCCAGTCAAGGGAAACAGGGCGCGCAGCTTGTTTCACGAAATGCGAATGGGCTGCACGAGTTGCGATCAGAGGCCCAGCGCCTCGCGAACATCGATCAGGCGCGACCGGCTGACCGGGACTTTGGACAAGGCATCGACACCATCGAAGTAACAGGTGCCGTTGTCCTTGTGACGCTCGAACCCCGAGACATGTTTGGGATTGACCAGATAGCTGCGATGGGCACGCAAAAACCCGTCGGGTTTCAGGCGGGTTTCGGCCTCGGTAATCGACCACGGGCAGAACAATTTCTCGGCCCCCATGTACAGCACGGTGTAATGCCCCTCGGCACGGATTGCGGCGATGCGGGCGGGTTCGGCGAAAAAGGTCTGGCCCTCGCGCTCAAAGGGAACGCCCGCGCGCAGTTGTGCCGGTGGGGTGGGTTCCGGAATATCGGGCTGCGCCGTGTCCTTGGGGTCAATGAAAGTGATCCCTGTCAACAGAAACGCGCCGCAGATCAGAAAGACCGCGACGGTGACACCCATCGCCAGCACCCGGTTGTTCAGCGCCGGCCCGGCCCCTCCGGCAGTGTCGGTGGCGACAAAATCGGTCAGGCCGGTCGCCACGAAATGCATGGTGAACACGGCCAGGCCAAAACACGCGGTGCCCAGCAGGATATTGCGCTGGGTGCGGTTGTCATAGGCCACCCAGATCGCCAGCACCGACAACACGACCGAAGCCAGCGTCGAGAGTCCCACATCCCAAAGGGTGTAGACCGGGCGGCAGAGCTCCATCCCGGCCATGCCGACATAATGCATCACCACGATGCCAAGGCCCACGATCACCCCTGCACCGACGATGGTCTGCATGGTGCGGGGGCGGAAATGCAAAAGCAGCAGGGCCAGCCCCACCATCAGGATCGCCACCAGGGCCGAGATCAGGGTGATCAGCGCATCGTAATAAAACAGGATCGGCAGTTGCAGGCCCAGCATCGCCACGAAATGCATCGACCAGATGCCACCGCCCAGAATGACCGCCGCCAGCGCGACCACAAGCTTGCGGCGCTGGTCGTCCAGCCGGGACGCGCCATGGGTCAGGTAAAGGCCCGTAAACCCCGCCATCAGCGCCACGGCCAGCGACGCCGCCACAAGCCAGGCGTTATGAGAATAATCCAGCATTCAGGTTTGCACGCCCTCCCCGACGCGAGGCAGACCCTAGCAAACCGAATGGGGTGCGACAATCGCCTGTAGGGCCCGGGGGGATCAGGCCTGTTTCTCGGCCTGCTCGTCAACCGGTTGCGCGTCCAGCTCGATCACGTCCGGGTCGTCCCCGCTGTCCGCCGTGTCATCGTCTTCGGACTGATCCTCAAGCGCGCCGACGATCAGGGGCAGCATATGCACACCGGTGGCTGTGGCGATTTCCGGCGTCTGCGGGGTTTGCCAGCTGAGCGTATCGAAGCTGCCGCAATTGGGGCAAACCGGGGCCCATTCGGCCTGAATGTCATGGCAATTGTCACAGACCCATTGCGGACCGCGCGGCGCGTTCAGCGCCTTGGCCAGCCAGCCCTGCACCACCGCGTCCGAGGACCCTTCGCCCCGCTCGATGGCCGCCATCAGAGTGTAAGCGCGGGCATCGCCCTGTTCTTCGACCACATCACCCAATGCGCGGCGCGCTTCGGGGAAGTCTTCGGCGACGATATTCAGTTCGGCCAAGATCAGGCGGGTTTCCATGTTCTTGGGGTGAATGCGGGTCAGCGCAGTGAACCGTTTGATCCGGGCAACCGGGGTTTCGTCCGGCACTATCTCGGCAAAGGCATGGGCCAGATCGGGATGGGGCTGAACCTCCCACGCTTTTTTCAGGATCTTGGTCGCGGCGCGGGGTTTGCCCTTTTTGATATAGGCCCGTGCCGCCAGCGCGGCAGCGGGGACCAGATCGGGGGACAGGCGGTTGGCCTCGATCGCGTGTTCCTGCTGCTCGACCGTGGCGTCTTCGTCCAGAATGCCCTTCGCTTCGGACAGCGCCAGAACCGCGTCGCGGCGCTTGAACACGTCGCGCGGCAGGTGCCCGGCTTTCAGCTTCGATGTCAGCGTCGACCGCGCCCCGGCCCAGTCCTGCGTCTTGGTTTGCAGGCTCAACAGAACGTCCTGCGTTTCCTCGTGCCGCGGTTTCAGCGCCAGAGCCTTTTCCGCCAGCTTGCGCGCGGTTTCATCATCGCCTTCGGCCAGCTTCTGTTTCATGATGCCGCGCACACCGACGAAGCGGGTGGCGTTGTTCGTCACCAGTTTCTTGTAGGTCTCGGACGCTTTTCTGGTGTCGCCGGTCAGTTCCGCCGCCTGCGCCACCAGCAGATTGGTCAGTTCCGGCTTGTTCAGCAGTCTTTCGGCCTTGTGAGCCTTGGACATGGCCACGCGCCCCTCGCCCGAGGCCAGCGCCATGATCCCGTCCGCCAGCGCCTGATAGCCGCGTTTCTCGCGGCTGCGGTCGAAGTAACGCGACAGGGCGGTTTCATCGCCGTTGAGGAATTTCAGCGTCGCCACCAGCAGGCTAAGCAGCTTGAAGAACAGCCAGACCGCAAAGACAAGCACGCCCAGCGCGATCACCGATTGCAACGGGCCAAGCGTGTATTCGGTGCCCGCCACGGTGATCTGCACACCGCCGCTGGTCTGCATCAGGAACTGCGCGCCCAGGGCCAGCAGGCCGATAATCGCTACAAAAACAAGGATCTTAAACAATGACCACAGCATGGCAGGTCCTTCAGTTCGAGTTCAGGCTTGACGCAAGCGTCGTTGCGGCATCAACGGCAGCGATCCGGGTCTGGGCCGCCTGCATCCAGTCGGCCAATGCCGTCTGGGCTGCCTCGGGCAGAGATTGCAGATCGGTCAGTGCCTTGGACAGGTCGCCCTCGGATAGCGCCGCTTGCGCCCGTGACAGAACCGCATCGGGGCCGTCCCCATCCTGCGGTGTCACTGAACGCGCGCCGGTCTGGCGCTGCAGGAAGGCCACCAGCCCGGTGCCCTTGTCGGCATCCCGCGCATCGGCCAGCGCGCTGCGCGCTGCCGGATCAAAAGACGCCCGCAGCGAGGTCAGGGTTTCGACGCCTTTTTCCGAAGGCCCCGATAGCGCATCCGGCACATCCACACCGCCCGATTTCAACTCGGCCACCAGATCAGCATAGGGCTGACCCGCATCCAACTGGCCCTGCAGGCGCGACAGGGTAGCCGCATTGGTGGCAGCCTTGGACTCGGCCGCGGCTTTCGCCTCGAGCGCCTGCGCGTCCGAGACCATCTTTTCCACCTCGGCCCGCTGCGCCGTCAGGGATTCGCGCAATTTCTCCAGTTCCGCCTCAAAAGCGGCGGTGACTTCGGGTGAGACATTGGCCTCAATCGGCGCTTTCTCCAGCGCAGCGATCCGGTCCGACAAAGGCGTCACCTGCCCGGTCAGAGCCTCGACGCTGGTTTTCACCCCGGCCAGATCGCTTTCCACGGGGCTCAGTTTGTCCGACAGCGCCGTGATCTGATCCGACAGCCCCGAGGTATCGCCGCTATCCGCCACTGTCTGGGTCAGCTTGGCGATCTGGTCCGATTGATCCGCCAGCTTGCTTTCAAGCGCGGCAATCGCCGGATCGGGACCGGCGTCGTTGGACGGAAGCAAATCGCCGCGCCCGGCAAAAAACCCGATTGCCGCGGCGACGATGCCGCCAATCAGGGCCGGAATGAACCCGCCGCGTTTTTCGACGGTGCGTTCGATGATTTTCTCTTCCACCGGCGCGGGTTTCTGTTCTGCGGACTCGTCAGGCTGCTCAGCCAGTATTTCGGCTTCGGCTTCGGCTTCGGCTTCGGCTTCGGCTTCGGCTTCGGCTTCGGCTTCGGCTTCGGCTTCGGCTTCGGCTTCGGCTTCGGCTTCGGAAAGTGCCTCGTCTACAGGCTCTGCCGGGTCAAGAGCGGTTTCTGCCACATCAGGTTCCGAGACGTTCGTCACATCTTCGGCACCCTCATCGGTTTCGGGGGTTTCCACCGGTTCCTGATCGGATTTCTTCTTACCAGCCACCGCCACATTCCCCTTATCGATTCTAAAATCACCAGAACTACAGACCCGGCTAGGTTAATCCGCGCCTGTCTCACCCTCAACCCGCATCGCGTGTTTCACAAGCTTTTTGACGGCTTTACCCATTTTCTTCGGGGTCGGCTCTTTGGCGATCCTCAGGCGTTCATACCGCAAGGTTTTAAGGGGTTCCGCCGTTGCGTGGCTGATTGCGGCCAGCCACAGGGGCGCGGAACCGGTCCAGATATCGGCAAATTGTCGCGCCGTGCGGGGGGAAAATATCGGGGCCAGAACCGGCGCATTTCCGGTTGCCGCTTCGACCGCCTCGTCCGTTAGCGGCAACAGGCGCTGCTGATAGACCGGCAGTTCCATCGTGGTCAGCCCCGCTTCGGTCAGCCGTTCGGCAACCTCGCCCCGGCCATGCTCACCGCGCAGGTGCAGCAGCGGGCTTGGGGGTCTGAGTTGCAGCAGCGCGGCCACCAGTTCCTCGGCTGTTCCACCGACCATCTGCGCCTGCCACCCGGCCCCCTTGGCGGTGCCGGTCGTCGCCGGACCCACGCAATAGGCCGGCAGGCTGCGCGAAACCTGCAGCGACGCAGCCACATTGACCGCATTGGCCGAGGTGAAGATCAGGCCCCGCATCCCGTCGGTCAACACCTGCACGTCCAAAGGCCGGATATCCAGCAAGGGGGAATGTATCACCGTCAGCCGGGACCGGGTGCGGGTCGGCAGTTGCGCAACAAACCTCTCCGAGGCGGCGCGAGGACGGGTCATCAACAAATACAACGGGCGGCGCCTCGGCCTTGGTATTGTTTGCGTCTGCGCGGGGTGATACCCCGCTTGGCAGCGATGATGCAACGGATCAGGCCGATGGTGCAAACACTTACCGTGTTGGGGTTGGAAAGCAGCTGTGACGATACAGCCGCCGCAATCGTGCGCCAGACCGAGGGCGCGCGGGCCGACATCCTGTCCTCGGTCGTGCATGGCCAGACCGAATTGCACAGCGCCTTTGGCGGCGTGGTTCCCGAAATCGCCGCGCGGGCGCATGCGGAAAAGCTGGATGTCTGCGTGGGTCAGGCGCTGGAGGGCGCCGGTCTGGCGCTTGCCGATCTGGACGCCATCGCCGTCACCGCCGGACCGGGGCTGATCGGCGGCGTTCTGTCCGGCGTGATGTGCGCCAAAGGGTTAAGCGCCGCAACCGGGCTGCCACTGATCGGGGTGAACCACCTTGCGGGTCATGCCCTGACCCCGCGTCTGACCGACGGGATTGCGTTCCCCTACCTCATGCTGCTGATGTCGGGCGGGCATTGCCAGTACCTGATCGCCCATGGCCCCGAGCAGTTCACCCGGCTGGGCGGCACAATCGACGACGCCCCCGGCGAGGCTTTCGACAAGACCGCCCGCCTGCTGGGTCTGCCGCAACCCGGCGGCCCATCGGTCGAGGCCGAGGCCCGTTCCGGCGATGCCAAGCGCTTCCGCTTTCCGCGACCTCTGCTGGACCGTCCCGGCTGCGATCTGTCCTTTTCCGGTCTCAAGACCGCGCTGATGCGGATGCGCGATCAGATCGTGTCGGAAAAAGGCGGGCTTACCCGGCAGGACCGCGCCGATCTGTGCGCCGGGTTCCAGCAGGCCGTGGTCGACACGCTGGCCGAAAAATCTCGGCGCGCCATTGCGCTCTATCTGCAGGAACACCCGGCTGAACCGGTGATTGCCGTGGCCGGAGGGGTCGCGGCAAATACCGCAATTCGCCATGCGTTAGAGTCTGTTTGTGACGAAACGAACACCCGGTTCACCGCCCCGCCTCTGGCCTTGTGCACCGACAACGCAGCCATGATCGCCTATGCCGGGATGGAGCGGTTTCGCACCGGCGCGCAGGACGGTCTGGACCTGACCGCCCGGCCCCGCTGGCCCCTGGACCAGACCAGCCCGGCAATGCTGGGCAGCGGCAAAAAGGGGGCCAAGGCATGAGCGTTTCGGTTCTGGGGTCCGGTGCATTTGGCACTGCCTTGGCAATTTCTCTGGCGGGCAACGGGCCGGTCACGCTTTGGGCGCGGGATGCGGATCAGGCAGCGCATATGGCCGCAACGCGCGAAAACCCGCGCCTGCCGGGTGTGGCTTTGCCGCCCGGTATCTCCGTCACTGCCGACATTGCCCTTGCCGCGCAGGCGGACAAGCTGCTGCTGGCGGTTCCGATGCAGCAATTGCGGTCTGCCCTGTCCCGGCACGCCGACACACTGGCGGGCAAAACGCTGGTCGCCTGCTGCAAGGGGATCGAGCTTTCCACCGGCATGGGTCCGGTTGCCGTCATCACCCAGACCATCCCGGACGCGCAGCCCGCCTTGCTGACCGGCCCCAGTTTCGCCGACGATATCGCCCGAGGCCTGCCAACTGCGCTGACCCTGGCCTGCGCTGACTCGAATTTGGGCGAGGCCCTGCAAGCGGAACTGACGACCGCAAATCTGCGCCTCTACCGCACCACGGATACCGCGGGTGCGGAGCTGGGCGGTGCGTTGAAGAACGTGATGGCGATCGCCAGCGGTGCCAGCATCGGCGCAGGCCTCGGCGACAGTGCCCGCGCGGCGCTGATCACACGGGGTTTCGCCGAAATGCAGCGCTTTGCCGCCCTGCGCCGGGCGCAGCCAGAAACCCTGATGGGGCTGTCCGGCCTGGGCGATCTGGTGCTGACCTGTTCGTCGGAACTGTCGCGCAACTACCGCTATGGCCTGTCGCTGGGCCGCCAGCAAAGCTTTGACGCCAGCACCACGGTCGAAGGCGTCGCCACCGCCCGCGCCACGGCGGAGATCGCCGCAGCAGAAGGTCTGGACATGCCCATCTCTACAACAGTGGCGGAACTCAGCCATGGGGCCTACAGTGTGGCTCAGGCGATTCAATCGCTGCTGGGTCGCCCGCTCAAGGAGGAATAAGATGCTGATCGCCCTGATCGCCCGTGACAAGGACGGTGCCCTGCAAACCCGGCTGGACAACCGCGCCGCTCATCTGGCCTATATCGAGGAAACTGGCGTCGTTGCACAGGCCGGTCCACTGCTGGATGGCGAGACGATGATCGGCTCGCTGATCATTCTGGACGTCGAAGACCTTGCCGCCGCGCAGGGCTGGGCCGCGAACGATCCTTATGCGCTGGCCGGGTTGTTCGCTTCGGTCGAGTTGATCCCCTGGAAACGGGTGATCGGCTGATGGCGTATTGGTTGTTCAAATCTGAACCCTCGACCTGGAGCTGGGATCAGCAGGTGGCCAAGGGTGACGCGGGCGAAGAATGGGATGGCGTGCGCAACTATCAGGCGCGCAATTTCATGCGCCAGATGCAACTGGGCGACCGGGGGTTCTTTTATCACTCACAAAAGGACAAGGCGATTGTCGGAATTGTCGAGGTCTGCGCCGAGGCGCATCCCGACAGCACCACCGATGACGACCGCTGGGACTGCGTCGACATCAAAGCGGTGCGTCCATTCACGACTCCTGTAACGCTGGACCAGATCAAGGCGGATGAGCGGCTGGCCGAAATGGTGCTGGTCCGCAACTCGCGCCTGTCGGTGCAACCTGTGACCGAGGCCGAGTGGGCGCTGATCTGCAGGCTGGGCCAGACGGACCCCGGTTGAGGCGGCGTGTGCTGACGGGCACGAATCTTCTCAAATGAATATCAAAATGTTATAAATCCTGCGGCTACGCCATGTGGGGGCATGTCGGATGCGGATTTCGCACCTGCACACCTACCTGTTGGCGTTGTCCGAGTACAAGTTGGTCCTTTTTCGAAGTTCGAGCCCATGTCTGATGTTTCAGGCAGCAATGGGGCGTTCGAAGATACCGTTGCTGCGCAAGATGCAAGAAACTGGGAAGCGCGCCTGAAAGAGGCGCGGAAGCAACGCGCCGCTGCTCTGGCCGGGGCCAATGGACACGCGCCCAGGAAACCTGTGTCTGACCCCGCCTGGGATCAATCTCCGCCATCGCCGGAACAGACCACGCTTGAAAAGATCGTCGCGGAAGAACTGCGTCCCGAGCCCGAGGTGGAGTCCAAAGAGGAACCTGTCCGGAAAGCGCCGATCCGGGTCGGATATGCGGCCCTTGCGGCGGCTGTGTTCTGCGGCGCTGCCCTGCACTGGGCGGGTGCGAAGGTCGTGAGCAACTGGAACACCGCCGAAGATGTCGCGGACGCGGGGCAAGAGGCATCTGAAGCGGCGCCCGTTGACGATTTGCCCGTTCCTTTGGCTGTCGTGTCAGCTTCGCTGTCCGACCCCGAGGCGTCGGATCCGTTGGATGTGCCGTTGGCCAGCACGCAGGACACCGCCCTTTTGCCCGAGGCCGATGCGGCCTTGGACCCCTCGCCCGCAACGGCGCAGTCTGCATCCTCTGACACGGTTCCCACCCCGCCACCCACCGCCGAGCCGCAGCCGGACCAGATCGTCGCATTGGCGAATGCCCGGACCGTTCCGGAGCCAGCCTATTCTCGCAAACCGCCCACAGTTAGTGTTCCGGCATATTTCAGTGTTGTACCGGCGCCCCAAACACAGGACACTGTTGGGTTGCCGCCGCCTTCCCCGCAAAGCTCTGTCTCAATGGCAGCCCTCCCAACCGGCCCGAACGGCACCTCGCAAACCGATCCGACCGCGCTTGACCCGTTTCCCGGCGACAGCATGAAACCTCCCAGCCCGGCCTTTTCCGAGGTAAAGCCGCTTATACCCAAGGAACAGATCGAAGCGTTGGCAGTGTCCCTATTCGTACCGGCGAGAGTGTCCGAGGACGCCAGCAACAAGGCGCTGGCGGTTCTGACCGGAGAGCAGGCCGAAGTGGTCGCAACGGCGCGTGTGAATTTTAGGGTCAGAGAAACCCAGGTTCGGTTCTATCATCCCGACGATGCAAGGAACGCCGAACTGGCCGCAGCCGCGCTTGGCGGAATTTCCCGGGATTTCACCAACTCCGGCAGCAAAACCCGCCCCGGACATATTGAGGTTTATCTGGCGGGCAGCGGTGGCGCGGTACAAAGCAAGCCGCCCGAGAAACAGACAATGTTCGACCGGTTCCTAGCGCGGCTTCTGAACGATGGCGGATAAGAATTTGGGAAGGCTCTGACAGTGCAGAACCTTCCCTACCCCGCGTGCTCCCTACTCACCACACGCAGATGGAATCTCTTGGTTCTGACCGTCCTGGTCATGGGGAAAAGCTAGCCGCTCCTGCGGCTTGCTTCAAACGCCAAATACGTAAACTCTGTTTCAAATTGAAATCGCCCGCCGAGGGTCCGGCGGGCGCAAACACCTCAAAGCGGGTTTAGCTGTAAACAGACTCTTTGCCGAAATGCTTGGTCAGCATGTAATAGACAACCGCGCGGTATTTGTTCCGCTCGGACATGCCATAGGTTTCCATGGCTTTGTTGATCCCTTCCATCAGCTCGGGGCCATCCGACAGGCCCAGCTTTTTGATCAGGAAGTTGTTCTTGACGGTTTCCAGTTCGCTTTCCTGGCTTGCGGCAACCGTCGCTGCATCCGCATCGTAAATAGCCGGACCACATCCGATGGTGACACTGGTCAGCAAGTCCATATCGGGGTCCATGCCGCATTTGGTCTTCAAATCATCGGCGTATTTTGCGATCAGCTCGTCGCGTTTTCCCATTAACGTCTCTCCCTACAAGCAGTTCAGGCTGCGTTCACTCAAAATCCCTGAAAAAGGTTTGGGCAGGGTAATCAGTGGGGATTTTTTAACAAAGGGAAAAATTCCGCGCATTCCCCGTAAACCCGAGACTCGCCGATATGGTGGTTGATTTTCGATGCTCTGTTATTTAACATTTGTGTTAAATTGATTGTTAAACCCCTGTCAGGAGAGTCCCATGCCCGTTTCCTTGCCCAATGAAAGCCCCGAATATCGAACCGCCCGCAACCGATTGTTGGCCGCCGAGGCCGAACTGCGCGCGCAGGTGGAACAGGTCGCTGCCCTGCGCCGTACATTGCCGCAGGGCGGGACTGTTCCGCAGGATTATGCCTTTCAGGATCCGGACGGGGGTGCCGCGCCCTTGTCGTCGCTCTTCGGGTCGCATGACACGCTGGCCATCTATTCGCTGATGTACGGGCCGGATGCCGACCAGCCCTGCCCCATGTGTTCCGCCTTTCTGGACGGGCTGAACGGGCAGGTTGCGCATATTACGCGGACCATCGCCATATCCGTGGTGGCACAAAACACGCCCGAAAAACTGCGCGCGCTCAAAACCCGGATGGGATAGCAGGACCTGCCGCTCTATTCCGCGCTGGGCACAACGTATCAGCGCGATTATCTGGCCGAGAGCGAGGATGGCAGCCAGTTGCCCATTCTGAACGTCTTTCAGAAGGACGAGGCCGGTATCCGGCATTTCTGGAGCTCCGAGCTGTTCTTTGAACCCAGCGACTGGCACCCCCGCCATGTGGATGCGGCCTGGCCGCTGTGGAACATTCTGGACCTGACCCCAAACGGGCGCGGCGATTTTTTTCCGTCCCTGCGCTAAGCCGCGCCTATCGGCAATAGCCCCAGCCGGGGCCTTGCAGGTGAAAATGGTCGGCATGCAAGCGGTTGAAATCCGGCCCCAGAACCACGCGGAACCAGTCACAGGCCCCGCGCCAGATCTGGCGCAGGAACGCGCCTTCCGGCCCGTCCGCACCCCAATCAGACAGCAGGGTCAGGCTGCGCCCATCGGCGAATTGCACCCCTTTGATGTCAATCGCATCCGCCGTGGCGTGGCTGCTCCATCCGTTGTCCTGCCCCTGCGCCGAGCGCATCCGGCGGCAATTGTAGCTGCCCACATGCTGCAATCGGGTGGCGGACGTGCCCAGCAGGTTTTGTGCCGCAGGCTGGACCACGTGATGGTCCCACATGGCCAGCCGCAATGTGGTTGTGCAGCTGGTTTCGACCGGTTCTATACGCGAAGTCACCAGCCCGGACAGCAGACCCCGGCCCGTGATACCGCAGTTTTCATCCACGACCAGATCCTCCATCGCCGCGAAGGATACACCAGCCTCGGACAAGGTGGCCCGGCACTGCGCCTCATCCGCCAGCGCCCGGTTCAGCTGAAACCGGGTGACTGGCGTGACGGGTGCGGTCACTTTCAACTCGCGCAGCGGGTTCCAATGCGATGGCACCGGTGTTTTGGGATGCGCCAGCAGCAGATACCCAGCCGACCCAATAAGACATAGAAATACAATGATCGAAAAGAAAGACGCCGCCAGATGCAGAATCCGGCGGCGTCCAGACGTTTTGGTCATACCCGACCCGCGCTTAGTAGCGGTAATGTTCCGGCTTATACGGCCCTTCGGGCTTCACGCCGATATAGGCCGCCTGTTCGCTGTCCATCTGGGTCAGCTTCACGCCGATCCGGTCCAGATGCAGGCGGGCGACTTTCTCGTCCAGATGCTTGGGCAGGATGTAGACCTCGTTGTTGTACTGATCGCCCTTGGTGAACAGCTCGATCTGTGCCAGAACCTGGTTGGTGAAGGATGCCGACATCACGAACGAGGGGTGCCCGGTGGCGTTGCCGAGGTTCAGCAGGCGACCTTCGGACAGCAGGATGATGCGGTTGCCCGAAGGCATCTCGATCATATCCACCTGTTCCTTGATGTTGGTCCATTTGTGGTTCTTCAGGCTGGCCACCTGAATTTCGTTGTCGAAATGGCCGATATTGCCGACGATGGCCATGTCCTTCATCTCGCGCATATGCTCGATGCGGATCACGTCCTTGTTGCCGGTGGTGGTAATGAAGATATCAGCGCTGGCAACTTCGTCCTCCAGCAAGGTGACTTCGAACCCGTCCATCGCCGCCTGCAGGGCGCAGATCGGGTCAACTTCGGTGACCTTCACACGGGCCCCCGCACCGCGCAAGCTGGCAGCCGAGCCTTTGCCCACGTCGCCATAGCCGCAAACCACGGCAACCTTACCAGCCATCATGGTGTCGGTGGCGCGGCGGATGCCATCGACCAGCGATTCCTTGCAGCCGTATTTGTTGTCGAACTTCGACTTGGTGACGCTGTCGTTCACGTTGATCGCCGGGAACGGCAGGTGGCCATCTTTGACCAGCTGATACAGGCGGTTCACACCGGTGGTGGTTTCCTCGGACACGCCCTGAATTTGGTCGCGCATCTTGGTGAACCAGCCCGGCGATGCCGCCATGCGCTTGGCAATCTGCTTTTTGATCACCTCTTCTTCTTCCGAACCCGGTACTGGAATGATGTCCTCACCCGCTTCGGCCCGTGCACCCAGCAGGATGTACAGCGTCGCATCGCCGCCATCGTCCAGGATCATGTTCGGGCCGTCTGCAAACAGGAAGGATTTGTCCAGGTAATCCCAATGCTCTTCCAGCGTCTGACCCTTGATGGCAAAGACCGGAATGCCCGCCTCGGCAATCGCGGCCGCCGCGTGATCCTGGGTCGAGAAGATGTTGCACGACGCCCAGCGCACATCCGCGCCCAGCGCCACCAGCGTTTCGATCAGAACAGCAGTTTGGATGGTCATGTGAAGCGAGCCGACAATGCGCGCGCCGCTCAACGGTTTGCTTTCGCCGTATTCCGCACGCAAGGCCATCAGACCCGGCATTTCGGTTTCGGCAATGTCCAGTTCCTTGCGGCCGAACCCGGCCAGCGAAATGTCTTTAACGATATAGTCCCCGGCCATCAGGTGCTCCATTCACGGCAAATCACAGTTCGGGCTGCCCCTAGCATTCCTTGGGGCAGGTGGCAATGTGAATGACCGAAAACCGGATGTTTACACAGCCAAAATCAGCTGGGCGTACCCTCGACCTTGATCTTCGGGATCGCTTGGAAAAAATCGGTGCCAACGGCGACAATACAACTAATGCCGTTCGCGTGGGTCACAAGGACGGTGTAACTTCCCGTTTCCTCCGAGGTCCAGACCTCCATGACCGACTGCGCGCCGCGTGTTTTCTGCAAACCACCGAATGCCAGCTCTTCGGAATAGCTGTCTTTCAGTTTTGTGATCACATGCTCGCGCTCTGCACAATTCTGGGCAAAGGCGGGCGGGGCGGTAGCGGCCATCCCGAAGGTCATGGCGATTGCAAAGAGACGTTTGAACATAGCATGCTCCTTTCGATCCGTGGTTCAGGTTCGAGGAGGGCACACTGGGAGGAGTATGCGCCCCCCTCAGTCCTTTATGTCGGGATCGCAGCCTGCGCATTCAAAGCACGAATGCTCAAGAAAACGTTGGCAGCGAGTGACCCAGACAGGTACATCATAGCACTAAAAATACGATTAAAATGTGTCCAACTTCACAAGGCATGGCAGAATGGCAACACAACCCCGAGCGTGGCAGAGAATGCTGTCAGGCCGCAGGCTCGATCTGCTGGACCCGACGCCGGTTGATATCGAGATCGAAGATATCGCCCACGGACTGGCCTTTGTGGCGCGCTGGAACGGGCAAACGGGCGGCGATTTCGCCTATTCCGTGGCAGAACATTCCCTGCTGGTCGAAGAACTTTTTGGCCGGATCGCGCCAAAAGCCCCGGCCAAATGGCGGCTCGCGGCTTTGTTACATGACGCGCCGGAATATGTGATCGGAGATATGATTTCGCCGGTCAAATCCGCCGTCGGGCCGGATTACGGCACGCTGGACGACCGGCTGGCGGCGGCCATCCATATCAGGTTCGGCCTGCCTGCGGAGATTCCGAAAACGGTTAAACGGCAGATAAAGAAAGCCGACAAGATCAGCGCCTGGATGGAAGCCACGCAGATCGCGGGGTTTTCCGAGGCCGAAGCCACGAAGTTCTTCGGTCGCCCTGATAAGGTGGTGATGGAGGGGTTAGGGATTACTTTGCGCCCACCGGTTGAGGTGCGGCGGGCGTATATGGAGCGGCATGAGGTGCTGATAAAACTTCTATAGAAATCCAACTTCATCTAGTGGCGGCTGTGAGCCTTTCTTTGACATTGAGAATAGGTACTCAGCGTGCGATGCACGAAGCATGGACACGAATAACTTTCTTCGAGCACAAAGAGGCCAAGCTACTAAACGGCAGCGCTGGCAAGCTGGGGCGTTAGTTGAGATTCCAATAGCTGAAAACTGTTGGGCATATGGGCAACTTGGGGAAGAGTATTTCGTCGCGGTTTTTGAAGGATATTTCTCAGAACGCCCGGCAATCGAAGATTTGATTCACCTGCCGATATTGTTCAAGTCCTTTGTCTATCGTGACGTTATTAGTAGAGGTTTTTGGCTGAATGTTGGCCGGGTTGAGCCTCGAAGTGATGTGATGAACGAAGATTACCGTTTCAAGCAGGACAAAATTTCCGGGGCTCTTTCGCTTTATCATTCAGACTTTGCTGAGCAAGGCTGGGAACGGCCAGCGCTTCTGAGCGAGTGCCTTGAATTGGAATGCGTTGCTGTTTGGGAGGCAAGTCATGTTGAAGACCGGATCATCGCTGCGCGTATCGGCCACGAATGTAAATGGGTCAGTTCCTTGGCGATAGATGTGCCAAGAGTTCCCGCAAACCAGAACGACATTCATTGAGGATAGATGTCCGCTTAGTCCGCTTTGCAGACTAAAAGAATATCCTCTGAACAGAAGCCTGCTTCAGATCTTTGCTCGTTCAACGCTCATTACCGCGGGCTGCGCTTCGCCAAAATCCGCTGCAACGTCCGGCGGTGCATGTTCAGCCTCCGCGCGGTTTCCGAGACGTTCCGGTCGCACAGCTCATACACCCGCTGGATATGCTCCCAGCGCACGCGATCTGCGCTCATGGGGTTTTCCGGCGGCGGGGGCAACTCGTCGCCCTTGGCCAGCAGCGCGTTGGTGATGTCGGTGGCGTCGGCGGGTTTTGACAGGTAATCCGTCGCGCCGATCTTCACAGCGGCGACGGCGGTGGCAATCGCGCCGTATCCGGTCAGCACCACGACCCGGCTGTCGGGGCGCTTTTCGCGCAGCACTTCGACCACGTCCAGACCGTTGCCATCCTCAAGCCGCAGGTCCACCACGGCATAGGCAGGCGGGCGGGCGGTGGAAATGGCGCGGCCCGCGGCGACGGAACCGGCGGTTTCAACCTCGAACCCGCGCTTTTCCATGGCTTTGGCCAGACGTCTCAGAAACGGCTCATCATCATCTACCAGAAGCAGGGATTTGTCAGGGCCGATATCAAGCTGGGAACTGTCTGCCATATGTTGGGTCTTTCCGCTATTTCATGCCTTTGGCTTGAACATGAGTAATAGCAGCGCCATTTCAAACGTCAAACAGGCCGTCAAGTTACATCTGTTCAATAAAACAACCGACCTTGTCCGCCATCTGCTCGGCGGTGTCATCGCGCTTGAAGAATTCCAGAAACCCATCCTCGGGCGTGACGAGATAGGTGAAGGTGGAGTGATCCACCAGATAGTACTCGTCACTTTTGTCATGGGCCTTGTAGTAGGTCTTGTAGGCCTTGCTTGCGGCGTCGACCTGCTGGGGCGAGCCGGTCAGCGCGATCATGCGTTCGTGCAGGTTGAAGGCATAGTCGCCGATCACCTCGGGCGTGTCGCGATCCGGGTCGACCGAGATGAACAGCGGCGTGACCGACAGGCCGCGTTCGGCCAGAATGTCCACGGCCTCGGCGTTACGCGACATATCGAAGGGGCAGACATCCGGGCAGAAGGTGTAGCCGAAGTAAACCAGCGTTGGTTCGGTGATCACATCCTTGTCCGTGACGGTCTCGCCCGCGCCGTTCACCAGTTCGAAGGGCCCGCCGATGGCAGCCGTGCCGCCGGCGATCTGGCCGGTCCGGCACTGCGCGTACTTGTCGTCCGCGCCACGACCCGTCAGCAGCCACATCGCCCCAAGACCCACGGCCAGAACAACGGTTGCAAGTATGGCGTAAAGGCGGGTCATGGCGCGGGTCCCAAATTTTAGGGGTTGTTGAACGTTTCGACCGGGACACCTATCAAGATGAACAGCCGATGCAACAGGACATAATAGACCGATGGCAGATTCCAACCAGAGCTTTTGGCGCGGCCAGGGACGCAGCAGCTGGATTCGGTTACGCACCCTGATCCTGCTGCGATGGGTGGCCATTATCGGCCAGTTCACCGCCATCACCGTGGCCCAGCAATATTACCATGTGCAGCTTGAACTGGTGCTGTGCTATCTGGTGATCGGTGTTTCTGTCATGGGCAACCTGACCGCCATTCTGCTGTTTCCCCAGAACAAGCGCCTGTCCGAGTTCGAAAACTTCCTGATGGTGCTGTTCGACCTGCTGCAGCTTGCGATTCTTCTGTACCTGACCGGCGGGCTGAACAACCCTTTCGCCTTGCTGCTGCTGGGGCCGGTGACAATCTCGGCCAATGTCATGAGCACCCGGTCCACCCTGATCATCGGCGGTGTCGCGATCATCGTGACCTCATTGCTGGCCGAGTTTCACCTGCCGCTGCGGACCGATATGGGCCTTGTGCTGGATATCCCCGACATCCTGCTGTTCGGAAACTGGGCCGCGATCATCATCGCCATTGTGTTCATCGGCGCGTATTCCCACCGGGTCAGTTCCGAGGTGCAATCGATGTCCGAGGCGCTCTCGGCCACTCATATGGCGCTGGCGCGCGAGCAGAAGCTGACCGATCTGGGTGGCGTCGTCGCCGCCGCCGCGCATGAGCTGGGCACACCGCTGGCGACGATCAAGCTGACCAGTTCCGAACTGATCGAGGAACTGGACGACCGGCCCGACCTGAAAGAGGATGCCGCCCTGATCCGCGAACAGGCCGACCGTTGCCGCGATATCCTGCGCGACATGGGGCGGGCCGGCAAAGACGACCTGCATCTGCGGCAAGCCCCCCTGTCCACGGTTGTTCACGAAGCGGCTGAACCTCATATCGACCGGGGCAAGATGGTCCATTTTGCCGAAGGCCCCGCACAGGACGGTGATGTGCAGCAACCCTCGATCCTGCGCAAGCCCGAGATCATTCACGGGTTGCGCAACCTGATCCAGAACGCGGTGGATTTCGCCCGCGCCAATGTCTGGGTCGAAGCGGAATGGACGCTCGAGCGGATCACCGTCACCATCATGGATGACGGGCGCGGGTATCCGCCGCATCTGATCGGGCGGATCGGCGACCCGTTCGTGCGCCGCAGACGGGCCGAGACCGATCAGCCCACCCGCCCGGAATACGAAGGCATGGGTCTGGGTCTGTTCATCGCCAAAACGCTGCTGGAACGCAGCGGGGCGGAACTGGATTTTGCCAACGGCGCCGACCCTTATCAGAGACTGTCGGACCACCCCGACCGCAAGGGCGCGATCGTCAAGGTCGCGTGGCCGCGCAATCTGATCGACGCTCAGACGGGCGACACTCCGGTACCCTCCGGCCTCAATCAGCAGATCCGGATTTGAATTAAGACGCCGTTAACCAATTGAAGGTCATAGTCCCGTCCAGTCGAAAACAGGCTAGGAGGGTTCTATGGCCGACTGGATCATTCTGGCCACGATCAGCCTGATGTCCTGCGGTCTTGCGGTGCTGTGGCTGATGCCGCGCCCGCACCGGCGCGATGAAAGCTTTGGTCTGCTGACCGCACCTTTATCTGACGATGCGGTTTTCCTGTTTGACCGCGACCGGCTGATCAGCCATTCGGATATCGCGCTGGAAGGGTTTGAAACCGTCGGCAACTGGGATGATCTGCGGCGTCTGCTGCGCCGCGACTTCCCGGCCTTTCCCGAAACCCCCGAAACCGTGCGCGATCAGGGCAGGCTTTTGGTCTCGGCCATCGATTGCACGGTCGAGCGTGAGGTGCTGTGCGAATGGATCGACGGGGTTGTGCGCGTGCGGCTATGCGCGCTGGCCAATCCCACTGCCAACACCCGGCGCGACAGCGACGACCCGACCCGGCTGGCCATGGACCGGGCCCCGTATCCGGTCTGGCTGCTGGATGATGAGGCTCAGGTCCGCTGGTGCAATGCGGCCTATGTCGGTTTGGTCCGGAAAGTGCGGGGTCAGGACGCCGATCTGACGGACCCGCTGTTTCCCGATATCCGCGACGACGCGCGGCTCAGCGAAAAAACCCGCGTCGCGGCCCAGGTTGCGGGCAGCCCTCAAAAGCTCTGGTTCGATCTGACACAGGTTCATCATCAGGGCGGTCGCCTGTTCTACGCCGTCGATATCAACGCCATTGTCGAGGCCGAGACGGCGCAGCGCAAATTTGTCCAGACCATGACCAAGACCTTTGCGCAGCTCTCGATCGGCTTGGCCATTTTCGACCGCAACCGCCAGTTGGCGCTGTTCAACCCGGCCCTGATCGACCTGACCAGCCTGCCCCCCGACTTCCTAAGCTGCCGTCCCAGCCTGTCGGGCTTTTTCGACCGGTTGCGCGATCAGAACATGATGCCCGAGCCCAAGAATTACCGAAGCTGGCGCAATCAGATGAACGACCTGCTGGAAGCGGCGGAAGACGGCAATTATCAGGAAACATGGTCCCTGCCCTCGGGCTCGGTCTATTCGGTCAGCGGCAGGCCGCACCCGGACGGGGCCGTGGCCTTTCTGTTCGAGGATATCACCGCCGAGATCACCCTGACCCGCCGGTTCCGGTCCGAGATGGATCTGATGCAATCCATCCTCGACAAGCTGGCAGACGCGATTGCCGTATTTTCGGACGATGGCTCGCTGGCGCTGACCAACTATGCCTATCAGCAGCTCTGGGGGGACACGGATGAAACCGGGTTCGCGATGGACTCGGTGATCGATGTGACACGGAAATGGCAGGACCACTGCGTCGCCACCCCCATTCTGGGTGAGATTCGGGATTTCGTGGAAATGCGCGAAGACCGCGCGGAATGGTCTGCCGAAATCCGCATGCGCAGCGGGCAGACGCTGGACTGCACGGTGACACCGATGCAGAACGGCGCAACCATCGTGCGGTTTTCCGTCGACGAAAAAACCGGGATCCAACAGGTCCCGGCCTGAACCGGGTTGCAGCCGGTCAGGCGCGGGTACATTGTGGCGCCATGACGACGACGCCCCTGCCGATCACCCTGACTTCACCGGAGGAAACCGCCACCTTTGCGGCCCGGCTTGGGGCCTGCCTGCATCCCGGCGACACGCTGTTGCTAAGGGGCGCAATCGGCAGCGGTAAAACCCATTTCGCCCGCAGCCTGATCCAGTCGCTGATGCCGGTGCCCGAGGATGTGCCGTCACCCACATTCACGCTGGTACAGGCCTATGACATCCCCGCTGGGGAAATCTGGCATTGCGATCTCTACCGCCTGAGCGATGTGGACGAGATCGAGGAGCTGGGCCTGTCCGAGGCGTTTGACACCGCCCTGTGCCTTGTGGAATGGCCCGACAAGCTGGGCCCGCTGACGCCTGCCACCGCACTGACGCTGGATTTCGCAACTGACCCCGAAGCCATGGACACCCGCCATCTGACCCTGTCCTGGTCGGACCCGAAATGGGCCAAAAAGCTGGAGACTTCTTCATGACACATCGGTCAGCTCTGGCCGAGGCTCTGATCGCGCAAACGCAATGGGCCAATGCCACGCGCGCGCCGCTGGCCGGGGATGCCTCGAACCGGCGGTATGAACGGCTGACCGATCCGGCCACCGACCGGACCGCCGTTTTGATGGACGCCCCGCCGGACAGGGGCGAGGACGTGCGGCCCTTCGTGCGCGTCGCGAATTACCTGCGCAAGATCGGCCTGAGCGCGCCGGAAATCTACGCAGAAGACCCTAACAAAGGCTTTTTGCTGCTTGAAGACCTGGGCGACGACCTGTTCGCCCGTGTCCTTCAGCGCCACCCGGACAAAGAGCGCACGCTTTATGAAGCCGCGACAGACGTGCTGCTGCATCTGCACGATGCGCCCTCGCTGTCCCTGCCCTCATACGACCCGGCGCTGATGACCGAACTTGCCGGGCTGGCCTTTACCAAATATGCGCGCGGCATCCTCGGGCAGTATGATGAAGACGTGCTGGAGCGGTTCGGGAACCGGTTTTCCGATGTTCTGCACCGGGAAACATCCGGTGCGAAAGTGGTGATCCAACGCGATTACCACGCCGAAAACCTGATCTGGCTGCCAGACCGCGACGGCGTTCGGCGCGTTGGACTGCTGGATTTTCAAACCGCCATGCTGGGGCATCCGGCTTATGATCTGATGTCCCTGCTGCAGGATGTTCGCCGCGCGGTTCCGGCCGGGATCGAGATGCAGATGATCAACCGCTATATTGCGGCCTCGGGCATTGACGACCACGCGTTCCGCACCGCCTACAGCGTTCTGGGTGCGCAGCGGAACCTGCGTATCCTTGGCGGTTTCGCGCGGCTGGCGACCGAATACGGCAAGCCGGGCTACGTGGACCTGATCCCGGTCACATGGTCCCACCTGATGCGCGATCTGGAACATCCCGCGCTGGTGCCGGTGGCCGATATGCTGCGCGACACCCTGCCCGAACCGACGCCAGAAAACCTTGTGAAGCTGAGGGCCAAATGACCGCAAAACCCGAAGCCATCATGCTGTTTGCGGCGGGTTTCGGCACCCGCATGGGGGCGCTGACCAAGGACCGCCCCAAACCGCTGATCCCGGTTGCCGGAAAACCGCTGATCGACCACGCGCTGGCGCTGGTCGACGACCTTGCCCCCAAACGCGTAGTTGCCAACCTGCACTATCACGCCGACCAGCTTCAGGCGCATCTGTCGCCAAAGGGTGTTTTGCTGTCGCACGAACAGCCCGAGATACTGGAAACCGGCGGCGGGCTGCGCGCCGCCCTGCCCCTTTTGGGTGCCGACCCGGTGTTTACGCTGAACACCGATGCGATCTGGGCGGGTCCCAACCCTTTGACCTTGCTGCAATATGCATGGGACCCGGCGCGTATGGACGCGCTGTTGATGTGCATTCCCGTGCGCCAAACCATCGGATACACGGGCAGGGGCGATTTCACCGCCGATGCCGAAGGGCGGATCACCCGCGGGCCCGGCCTTGTCTATGGCGGCGTCCAGATTCTGAAGACCGATGGTCTGCGTGACTTTGCCGAACGCGCGTTCTCGTTGAACCTGCTCTGGAACCGGATGCACGACCAGGGCCGCCTGTTTGCCATCGAATATCCCGGTCGCTGGTGCGATGTCGGACGGCCCGAGGGCATCGCATTGGCCGAGGACCTGCTGGCCGATGTTTGAGCCCCAAACCCTGCCACGTGTCTTCGGCGTTCCACCGGGCGCGGACTTTCCCAAAGCGCTGGTGGACGGGCTGCGGCACCGATGCCAAGCCCCGCCCGAGGCGATGGCGCGGGTCCAGTTGGTGGTCAACACCCGCCGCATGGCGCGGCGCGTGCGCGACCTGTTCGATCAGGGCCTGCCTGGCTTGCTGCCGCGCCTCTCGCTGGTTACCGATCTGGGGGAAAGCGTCGATCTGGCGCATATTCCCCCGGCGATCCCGCCGCTGCGGCGCAGGCTGGAACTAACGCAGCTGATCGCGAAACTGCTCGACCAGCAACCGGATCTGGCGGCGCGATCGTCGCTGTTCGACCTGTCCGACAGCCTGGCCGCCCTGATTGATGAAATGCAGGGCGAAGGCGTTCACCCCAGCGCGATCCGGGGCCTTGATGTCAGCGACATGTCCGGCCACTGGGCGCGGGCGCAGGCCTTTATCGGCATCGCCGATCACTTCATCGGCGCCGGCACGCAGGCGATGGACGTGCAAGCCCGCCAGCGGCGCGTGGTGGAAAACCTGATTGCCCGCTGGCAGGCGGCACCCCCCAGCCATCCGGTCATTCTGGCCGGTTCGACCGGATCGCGCGGCACCACATTGATGCTGATGAACGCGGTGGCCCGGTTGCCGCAGGGCGCACTGGTGCTGCCGGGGTATGATTTCGACCAGCCCGAGGATGTGTGGACCCGGCTGGATGAGGCGCTGAGTTCAGAAGATCACCCGCAGTACCGGTTCCGCAAACTGATGCGCGCGCTGGACCTGACCCCGGATCAGATCGTCCGGTGGACTGATGCCCAAGCCCCGTCCCCTGCCCGTAACCGATTGGTTTCACTGGCCTTGCGCCCTGCCCCGATCACCGATGCCTGGATGACCGAAGGCCCGCGCCTGACCGATCTGGCCGAAGCCACCAAAGGCGTGACCCTGGTCGAGGCGCAATCCCCAAGGGCCGAAGCACTGGCCATCGCCCTGCGCCTGCTGCAAGCGGCTGAATCAGGCCAGACCGCTGCGCTGATCACGCCCGACCGAATGCTGACGCGGCAGGTCAGCGCCGCGCTGGATCGCTGGAATATCCTGCCCGATGACAGCGCGGGCCTGCCGCTACAACTGTCTCCACCCGGCCGGTTCCTGCGCCACGTGGCCGGTCTGTTTGCCCGCCGTCTGGATGGCGAGGCGCTGCTGACGCTGCTCAAACACCCGCTCTGCCATGACGGGGCCCAACGCGGCGACCATCTGCTGCACACCCGCGATCTGGAACTGGACCTGCGCCACCACGGCCCGCCCTTTCCCGACAGCGCCAGCCTGACCGCATTTGCGATCCGCAAAGAGGTGCCCGAGGGGTGGGTCAACTGGGTCACCACGCAGTTCTGCGACCAGCAGATTGAAGGGGAACGCCCACTGACCGAATGGGTGGACCGCCTGTTTTCTCTGGCGCAGGCGATATCGTCGGGCAGCACCGGCACCCAAGGAACCCTTTGGGACAAGAACGCGGGCCAGAAAGCGCTGACCGTCATGACCGCGCTGCGCGACGAGGCGCAGCATGGTGGCCCGATGACGGCGCATGATTTTGCCGACCTGCTGGGGGCTCTGCTGGCCGGGGAAGAGGTGCGGGACCGGGACAAGCCACATCCCCACATCATGATCTGGGGCACGCTCGAGGCGCGGGTGCAGGGGGCCGATCTGCTGATCCTCGGCGGGCTGAACGAAGGCAGCTGGCCCGAGGCCGCCACGCCGGACCCCTGGCTGAACCGTCAGATGCGCGATCAGGCCGGCTTGCTGCTGCCCGAGCGGCGCATCGGCTTGTCTGCCCATGACTTCCAGCAGGCCGTCGGCGCGCCCGAGGTCTGGCTGACCCGCGCAACCCGATCCGACGATGCCGAAACCGTGCCGTCGCGCTGGCTGAACCGGATGACCAACCTGTTGCAGGGCTTGCCGGGGCAGGGCGGTCACGACGCCCTGTCCGACATGCGGGCGCGCGGCCAGCAATGGTTGAACTGGTCCGAGACGCTGGAACAGGCCCCTCGGATCACGCCAGCACATCGCCCCTCACCCCGCCCGCCGGTTTCGGCCCGCCCGCGCCGCCTGAGCGTGACCGAGATCAAGCGGCTGATCCGCGATCCTTATGCGATCTACGCCAAACATGTGCTGCGCCTGAAACCGCTGGACCCGCTGGTGCAGGCCCCGGATGCGCTGCTGCGCGGTATCGTCATTCACGAAATCCTTGAACAATTCGTCAAGGACAGCGTGTTGGACACCGCCTTGCTGACCCGCGAGAACTTCCTGAAACGCGCGCAGGAGTTGCTGGACCAGCACGTTGCCTGGCCCACGGCCCGGCAACTTTGGCTGGCGCGGCTCGAGCGGATCGCAGATGACTTCCTGAGCGCCGAGGTCTCTCGCCGCGCCGATGGCGGGCCGGTCGCCTTTGAGGCGGCGATGAAACTGGCGCTGACGCCGCTGGACTTCACCATCGCCGGACGCGCGGACCGGATCGACCGCAACAGCCGCGGCGCGCTGCGGATCATCGACTATAAAACTGGCGCGCCGCCGACCGAAAGCCAGCAGGCAAAATTTGACAAGCAGCTGCTGATCGAAGCGGCCATGGCCGAGCAGGGGGCCATCGACGGGATTGACCCGATGGCGGTGGCCGAAGCGGTCTTTGTCGGCATGGGCGGCAGCTATAAAGAGGTGCCCGCGCCGCTGACCAAAGAACCCACAGACAAGGTGCTGGCCGAGTTGAAAGAGCTGATTTCAGCTTATTTAGAGCCTGATCAAGGCTTTTCCTCCCGCCGGATGCTGCATAAAGACACTGATATCGGCGACTATGATCACCTTGCCCGGTTCGGCGAATGGGACCGCACCGCCGAAACCAGCCCCGAGGATCTGACATGAGCCCGCGCAACGATGCCACCGAACGGCAGGTGCAGGCGGCGCGGCCAGATGCCTCGACCTGGTTGGCGGCCAATGCGGGGTCGGGCAAGACGCGGGTTCTGACCGACCGGGTGGCGCGCTTACTTCTGGGCGGGGTGCAGCCGCAGCACATCCTGTGCCTGACCTACACCAAGGCCGCCGCCAGCGAGATGCAGAACCGGTTGTTCAAACGGCTGGGCGAATGGGCGATGCTGGGGGACGATCCCTTGCAGCAGCAGTTGACCGATCTGGGCGTTGCCGGCGTCATCGACCCCGCGCAACTGGCGCAGGCCCGCACCCTGTTTGCCCGGGCGATTGAGACACCCGGCGGGTTGAAAATCCAGACCATCCATTCATTCTGCGCCGCGCTGCTGCGCCGCTTCCCGCTTGAGGCCGGTGTCAGCCCGCAATTTGCCGAGATGGAAGACCGCGCCGCCGCCCTGCTGCGCGAGGAGATTGTCGAGGATTTTGCCGAAGGTCCGCAGGCCGATTTGATCGAGGATGTCGCGCGGTTCGTCACCGATACAGGGTTCGACAAGCTGACCGCCGCCGTAGCGCAGAAACGAAACCTGTTTGCGCAAGGGTTGCACTGGGCTGACCTGCTGCGCCGTTTTGGCCTGCCCGACGGGTTTGACGAAAGCCGCCTGCTGGAACAGGTCTTTCTGGGGGGTGAGGTCGACCTGGTGCGCTCCATGTTGCCCGCGCTGACTGAAAGCGGGGGCAACAATGCCAAGGCCGCGGCGAAACTAATCGGGTTTGCCGAGGCGCGGGTGGGGCAACTGCCGGTTCTGGAAAGCGTCCTGCTGACCGGCAAAAGCGCCAAGGAACCGTTCACCGCGAAGGTGGGCAGCTTCCCGACCAAAGCGCTGCGCGAAGGGGCGTTGGCCGACCGGATGCCTCAGCTTGACGCGCTGATGCTGCGGGTCGAAGCCGCGCGGGAACAGCGTCTGGCCCTGGTCGCGGCGCAGAAAACTGCCGTGCTGCATCGCTTTGCCGCCGCCTTCCTGCCGGAATACGAACGGCGCAAACAGCTGCGGGGCTGGCTGGATTTCGACGACCTGATCCTGCGCGCGCGGCAGGTGCTGAACGATCCGGCAGCGGCGGAATGGGTGCTCTACCGGCTCGACGGTGGCATCGACCACATTCTGGTGGATGAGGCACAGGATACCAGCCCCGACCAATGGGATGTGGTCGAAAAACTGGCGCAGGAATTCACCAGCGGCGAGGGCGCCCGGTCGGGCGTCGAGCGCACGATCTTTGTGGTCGGTGACAAGAAACAGTCGATCTATTCCTTTCAGGGCGCCGACCCGCAGGCGTTCGACTGGATGCAGGCTGAGTTTGGGCGGAAACTGGCAGAATCAGGCTCTAAATTGGAGAGTTTGGAGCTTGAGTATTCCTTCCGCTCGTCCAGCGCGATCCTCTCCTTGGTCAATATTCTGTTCGAACATCATGCCGAAGCCGGGTTTCAGGACAAGGCATTGCACCAAGCCTTCAAGACCAACCTGCCGGGGCGCGTCGATCTGTGGCCGGTCGTGGAAAAGGTCGAAGAGGATGAGGATGCCGACTGGACCGATCCCGTCGACCGGCCCGGCGCGCGCCATCACACTGTGATTCTGGCCGAGCAGGTGGCATGCTCGATCAAGGCGATGATCGACCGGGGTGAAACCATTCCCAAGGATGGCGAAACGCCCGGTACGTTCGTGCGCCGCAAGGTGCAGCCGGGGGATTTTCTGATCCTCGTCCAGCGCCGCTCCGACCTGTTTGCCGAAATCATCCGCGCCTGCAAGGCCGCTGGCCTGCCCATCGCCGGGGCGGACCGTCTGAAGGTGGGGGCGGAACTGGCGGTGAAAGACCTTGCCGCGCTGCTCAGCTTTCTGGCCACGCCCGAAGACAGCCTGTCATTGGCAACCGTGCTGAAATCGCCCCTGTTCGGGTGGGGTGAGCAAGCCCTGTTCGATCTGGCCCATCGGCGGCAAGAAAGATTCCTCTGGGCCGCGTTGCGCACCCGCGCGGATGACTTCCCCGAAACGCTAGAGGTTCTGAACGATCTGCGCGGCCAGATCGACTTTCTGCGCCCTTATGACCTGATCGAACGCATCCTGACCCGCCATGACGGGCGGCGAAAGCTGCTGGGGCGTCTGGGGGCCGAGGCCGAGGATGGAATCAACGCGCTGCTGTCGCAGGCTTTGGCTTATGAACGCACGGATATCCCAAGCCTGACCGGCTTTCTGGTCTGGATGCAGACCGACGATCTGGAAATCAAGCGGCAGATGAGCGGCGTCGGCAATATGATCCGGGTGATGACCGTACATGGTTCAAAAGGGCTGGAAGCGCCCATCGTGATCCTGCCGGACACCGGAAAACGCCAGCCCCCGCGCGACGCCGAGATCATGACCACCGATGGCACACCGCTGTGGAAGGTTCCCGCCGACGCGTCGCCGCAGCTTGTCGCGCAAGCGCGGGACGAGGCGCGCCGCCGCGAGGAAAATGAGCGGCTGCGACTGCTCTATGTGGCTCTAACACGGGCGGAAAAGTGGCTGATCGTGGCGGCCGCGGGGGATGTCGGCAAGGACGGGAACAGCTGGTACCAGATGGTCGAAGCGGCGATGGAGCAGGCCGGGGCGACGCAACTGGACGGGTCCGGCACGCGCAGGCTGGCGCATGGGAACTGGGATGCGTTGCCCTTGGTCGACCCGGCACAACCGGTGCCTTCGGGCGACCCGTTGCCGGACCTGTTCCATCAGCCCGCGCCGCCCGCGCCCGAGGCGGCAGAAACGCTCAGCCCGTCGAATCTAGGCGGGACCAAAGCGCTGCCGGGGGATGCCGGGCAGGATGAGGAGGCCGCCAAGCTGCGTGGAACCCGCCTGCATCTGCTGCTGGAACATTTGCCCGACGCCGCGCAAGACATATGGCCGCAGCTTTGCGCCCGGCTTCTGCCCGATATGCAAAAAACAGACCGGCAAGACCTGTTGGCCGAAGCGGCACAGGTGTTGACCGCCGAGCACCTGAAACCCGTTTTTTCCGGGCAGGCCCTGGCCGAGGTTCCGGTCTCAGCCGACCTGAACGGGCGGCGGATGCATGGGGTGATCGACCGGCTGATCGTGTCGGATACGCAGGTTCAAGTGATTGATTTCAAATCGAACGCGACGGTGCCAGCAACGCCCGAAGCCTGCCCCGAAGGCCTGCTGAGGCAGATGGGGGCCTATGTGCATGCGCTGTCGCAGATCTATCCGGGCAGGGAAATTCGCACCGCGATCCTGTGGACCCGCACGGCGCAGCTTATGTGGCTGCCACACGATCTTGTGACGGATGCCCTGTCGCGCACCCAGATATCTTGACCTCCCCCCAAAGGCTACCTACTTTCACTGCCCAAGCGCATTCCATTCAGGAGACATAATATGTCGACCGTAGCCGTCACTGACGAAACCTTTGACGCCGAAGTTAAGAACTCGGACGTTCCCGTTGTTGTGGATTTCTGGGCCGAATGGTGCGGACCCTGTAAGCAGATCGGTCCCGCACTGGAAGAACTGGCCTCGGAATATGGCGGCAAGGTGAAAATCGCCAAGGTTGATGTGGACAGCAACCCCAACGCCGCCGCCGCCATGGGCGTACGCGGCATCCCGGCGCTGTTCATCTTCAAGGATGGTCAGGTGGTGTCGAACCGCGCGGGCGCAGCCCCGAAGGCCGCTTTGCAGAGCTGGATCGACGAATCGATCTGATCCGAACGGATCGAAAGGTTCAAAGGGCGCCCGGATCGGGCGCCTTTTTTCATTCCGGTCCGGGTAAATTGACAGCGCCGCGCTATTCGATCCGCCAGCTGACCGAAATACCGCTGCCGTCCCGATGGGCGAAGGTGACGGTATCGCCGTCGATCGAAACCGCCTGACAATCATGGGGCAGGGGCACATCGTCGATGACGATATCCCGGCAGTAATGCCCGTCTTTCCACTGCCAGGACCCGCTGATGTCGCCCGCCTCGGGGCCTTGGCCCTCGACCACGCCGTCCTTGAGGATCCTCACCCAGGCGTTTTCCTGAACCAGCTTCTTGCCCGCCACCAGGTCCAGAAACCTGGTTTTGCTCTTAATTTCCTCGGCCGAGGCCGATGTCATTGCAAAGCAAGACACCACCGCCATCGACATAAGTTGCAAGGTCTTCATCGCAGCAATCCTTTTTTTGGATGTCGCAGATTACCATTCCGATCTTAATTGAGTTTGGCGAAATAGAAACATGCGCCGTCTGCCCGCAGGCTTCGCTACGACAATGCCCGGTGGAACGCGCCTGAGAACTTTGGGACTTTCCTTTCGCCGCGACTCATGCTCGGTTTCGCAGGACGGATGACAGGAGGGGACATGACCAAGACACGCGTATTGGTAGAATTCGGCATGGGCACATCCCTGCGGCGGATGGACTATACCGAGGCGGCGCGGCGGGCGATCAAGGATGCGCTGTGGCACAACTCGGTCAATATAGCCGAACTGTTCGGATTTCCCAAAGAGGCGATGATCATCGACGCCGAAATTGGCGTGCAGCAGCCGGATCAGGTGGATGTGGCGGCGCTGGAATCGATCTTCCCCTATGGGCAGCCGAACATAATGGTCACGCAGGGCGGGCTGGATATCGACAAGCCGGATGACAGGGGCCGCACGGTCATTGCCAACGCGGCGGTCATCGCCTCATTCGACATGGAGCCGGCGCAATGAGCGAGAAACGTATCATTCTTGAGATGGGCACGGGCAATGACCTGTACGGGCAGGACTATACCAAAGCCGCCCGCCGCGCGGTGCAGGACGCGCTGCATCATTCCTCGATCACATTGTTCTCTGCGCTGGGGATCGACCATATGGACATGCGGGTCCAGGTGACAATCGGCGTGCAGCATCCCGAGGCGGTGGATTGCGATCTGGTCGCCGCCGATCTGCCGCGGGGCCGGGCCGAGGTGCGCGCGGTCAAAGGCGGGCTGGATGTCGTCGATGACGCAGCAGGCACGCGCCACGTGGTGGCAACCGCCGCGGTCGAGGCATTTGTGCCGGATCAGACCGGCAAGTTCGTGCTGCGCTGAAAAAGAAAAAGCCGCTCGGGGTTCCGGGCGGCTGTTTCGGGTCAGTGATCCGGGGTCAGATCAGATATTGGCGATGTCCGCGCGGACCAGACCGATATCTTCCAGCTGTGCGTCGCTGAGTTCCGACAGCAGATTGCGGGTTTTGCGGGCTTCGTTCCAGTCGGCGATTTTGCCGATGGTTGCCTTGATCGCGTCCACTACGTGCAGGATGGTAGCTGCTCCGAGCGGCGCATGGATGTTTGCAGTAGTTGCCATGTGCGCAGTCCTTTTGAATGAAACAGCCGACCCGGTGTCGGTTGTGAGGCTGATGTAGGACCAATGGCCGAAACCTACAATTGCTGCTTCAACAGCCCCGAATTGCGTTCCGTGCATATCTTTTGGGCAGTTTTAGAACGGGTTGCGCCGATCCCGCGCCCGGCCCATATATAACGCCGACAGATACGGAGGCCCCTATGGCAGACAGCGACTTTCCCGGTTGGCACGGCACAACGATCATTGGCGTCAAAAAGGGCGGGAAGGTCGTCATTGCCGGCGACGGACAGGTCAGCCTGGGCCAGACCGTGATCAAGGGCACCGCCCGCAAGGTGCGCCGCCTGTCGCCCGGCGGGTTTGAGGTTGTGGCAGGCTTTGCCGGATCGACCGCCGACGCCTTTACCCTGCTGGAACGGCTGGAGGCCAAGCTTGAGGCCACACCGGGGCAATTGGCCCGCGCCTCGGTCGAGCTGGCCAAGGACTGGCGCACCGACAAATATCTGCAAAAGCTCGAAGCGATGCTGATCGTCACCGATGGCAAGGACCTGCTGGTGATCACCGGCGCCGGGGATGTGCTTGAGCCGGAACATAACGTGGCGGCCATCGGCTCGGGCGGCAATTTCGCACTCGCCGCCGCGCGGGCGATGATGGATGGCGACAAACCCGCCGAACAGGTCGCGCGCGAGGCGATGGCGATTGCCGCTGACATCTGCGTCTATACCAACGGCAATCTGACGGTTGAGAGTATTTAAGACGTTCTGCGTTTAACTCAGAAAAGTGCATCGAAATGCGCGTTTGACCGAAGGGTGAGGCAGCGTATTTCGGTTCAAATCAAATGCAAAACTGTCTCAGGCTAGCAGCGCCTTGATCTCTTTGCCTTTCCAGCGCAGGTGCATTCCGATCAGACCCATGATCGCGGTTAGAATCACGATGTAATAGGGCAGGCGGATGTCGATGCTCATCAATCCGCCGCCGATCAGGGACATGATGCCGCCCGCAAGGCAGAACACCGCCGTGGTGACGCCCATGACCCAGCCCTGATCCGTCTCGCTGACCGAGGACGAGAACAGGCCCAACAGGGTCGGGTAGGACACACCGAAGAAGAAGTAGAAGAAGAACACCGGCACATAGCTGATCACGCCGCTGGGGCTGAAGGCAAAGCCAAAACCGCAGATCACCATCACTACCAGCGAGGTGTAGATGATCTGGTGTTTGCTGAACTTCTCTTGCGCGGGTTTCACAAGGAAGGTGCTGGAAAAGGCCAGCGCAAAGCCAATGACGACCATCGCCATGCTGCCGCCGATCACGCCATAGCCCCATGCGCTGGTCAGGAAATTGTCGACAAAGACGTAGAAGGTGACATTGGCAATCATGAACAGCGCATAGACGGGCAGAATTTTCAGAACCATCGGATGCCCGCGCACGGCAATCAGGCTGTCGGTGATGTCACGGGGACGAAAGACAAAAGGCGCACGCTCGGTCCGTGTGTCTTTGAAGAACGTGGTGACGAGGAAGATGGCGATCAGGACCAGAACAAAAGCGCCGTAGAACGGCGTTTTCAGCGTCGCAAACCCGCCCAGCAGCGCAGAATCGGACAGGACGGCTCCGATGATGGGTCCGCCGACCAAACCGAAACTGACGCCGGTGACGATATAGCCCATGTTGCGGTCACGGTCGGCGGCATCGGTGCTGCCATCGATCATCGCCGCCTGCGCGATGGGCTGGTTGCCAGCGGTGAACCCGGTGATCGACCGGCCTATGATCAGCAGCAGCAGGCTGTTCATGTAAAGCGCCGCGATGGTCAGGGCATAGCCCGCCAAAGCGCCGCCCAGACAGATCAGAAGGGCGTTTTTCCGGCCGATGGAATCCGACACTTTCGAGACGTAGACCACCCCCAGAAACCAGGACAGGAAAAAGCACCCGATCACCAGCCCGTAGTAGAAATGACGACGCCCCATCGGGGTGCTGTCCGGCAGGAACCCGGATTTCGTCTCCATGATCAACGAGTTGATGATGGGAAAGACCAGCCCCTGTCCGATCAGGTCGACAAACACCACGAACAGCAAGGTGATCTTGGCAATCTTGGTCATAAAAACGCCCCCGGTTCCAATGCCTTGGGGCAAGTGTAACAGACTGCTGCCCTGTTACCTAACGGCGTGTCAGAGGCCGGAAAACCCGGCCCCTGACCAATTCGATTACTTCAGCGACGCAACGCCCAGCGGCACGCCGGCGACCTCGCACCAGATGTAAACCTCGTTATAGCCGGACACATCCATGGTCGGCGGCACGGCGTAGGATTGCTTGCCCGTCAGGTGCAGCAACGCGCCCAGTTTGCTGTCGGGGGCGTATTTTCCATCCTTGCCGAAGGCCACGCGCGGATCGGGGCCGTTGTCCAGCGAGAAATCCTCGCCCAGTTCGACGATATAGCGGTCGCCATCCTTGACCAGATTCACCGAACCGGTGGTGATGTGGTTCGAGCGACCCTCGAACGAGCCTTTCTTTTTGGCGCCACCAGCCACGGCAGTTGTCGTGCCTGCCAGGGTCAGGGCCACGCCTGTGGCTGCGGCTTTTGCAAAAAGCGAACGACGAGTCATCATGATGAGGTATCTCCATAAATTGATGCGGACTGGGTGCCCGTCGCAAAAAGTTATGCCGCAGGTGCTGCGGGGATGGCGATTCACAACACCACGAAAACCCGTGTGCGATCCGTGAGTTATCGTGATCTTTCCGTGATCGGCTTGTGTTTTCGCGCCGTATGATTAGGTTCCGCTGCGAAACAGACGGATAGAACGCATATGACCGACCTGACCCCGCGCGAGATTGTCTCGGAACTGGATCGCTTTATCATCGGGCAGAAAGACGCCAAGCGCGCCGTAGCCGTGGCCCTGCGCAACCGCTGGCGGCGCAAGCAGTTGCCCGACGATATCCGGGATGAGGTGTATCCCAAGAACATCCTGATGATCGGCCCCACCGGTGTCGGCAAGACCGAGATCAGCCGCCGTCTGGCGAAACTGGCCCGCGCGCCCTTTATCAAGGTCGAGGCCACCAAGTTCACCGAGGTCGGCTATGTCGGCCGTGACGTGGAGCAGATCGTGCGCGATCTGGCCGACGCCGCCATCCTGCAGACCCGCGAGTTCATGCGCGAGGATGTGAAAGCCCGCGCCCATCAGGCCGCCGAGGATCGGGTGATTGCTGCCATCGCAGGCGAGGACGCCCGCGAAGGCACGCGCGAGATGTTTCGCAAGAAGCTGAAAGCCGGGGAACTGGACGATACCGAGATTGAACTGGAACTGTCCGATACCTCGAACCCGATGCCGATGTTTGACGTGCCCGGGCAGCCGGGCAGCCAGATGGGGATGATGAATCTGGGCGATATCTTCGGCAAGGCGTTCGGCGGACGCACCGTCAAGAAACGCATGACCGTCGCCGACAGCTATGAAGCCCTGATCGGGGAAGAGGCCGACAAGCTACTGGATGATGAAACCGTCAACCGGGTGGCGCTGGATTCGGTCGAACAGAACGGCATCGTGTTTCTGGATGAGATCGACAAGGTCTGCGCCCGCCAGGAAGCGCGCGGCGGCGATGTCAGCCGCGAAGGGGTGCAGCGCGACCTGCTGCCGCTGATCGAAGGCACCACCGTCAGCACCAAGCACGGCCCGGTGAAAACCGACCATATCCTGTTTATCGCCTCGGGCGCGTTCCACATCGCCAAACCCTCGGACCTGTTGCCGGAATTGCAGGGCCGCCTGCCGATCCGGGTCGAGCTGCGGGCGCTGACCGAAGAGGATTTCGTGCGCATCCTGACCGAAACCGACAACGCGCTGACCCTGCAATACACCGCGCTGATGGGCACCGAAGAGGTCACGGTCAGCTTCACCGAGGATGGTATCGCCGCACTGGCCAAGATCGCGGCGGATGTGAACCAAAACGTCGAGAATATCGGTGCCCGGCGGCTTTACACCGTGATGGAACGGGTGTTCGAGGAGCTTTCCTTTACCGCCCCCGATCAGGCCGGGGCGCAGATCACGGTGAATGCGCAGTTTGTCGACGACAATCTGGGCGAGCTGACCAAATCCGCGGATCTCAGCCGCTACGTTCTGTAGGCCCGAAAACCTGCCGATTGTGCACTCTGACCTGCAATGTCCGACTGGACGCGGGGTCAAAATGCGATAGCGTAGCCGCGAACCGTTTCGGGAACCCGCCGTGCTGCGCTATCTGATCCTTCTGCTTGCGTCCCTGTGCCTGTCCGCCTGCGTGGACCGGTCCGTGACCGAGACCGTGCCCTCGGCGCTGACCATCGGCACGCCGGAAACCGTGTTCGCGACCACCACCCGCGCCCGTGAAGCCGACGGGACATATGGGTTCCGGCGCGGCGACAGGCTGCAGTTTCTGGAAACCACCGTTTCGGTCCCGCCGACCCATACGCCGGGGACGTTGAAGTTTTCCTATGCCAATCCCAACCCGAAGAAAGAGTTCGTGCTGGCGGGCGTGACCGAATTCAGCGGGCCACAGGATTTCAGGGCCCGTCTGCGCGGGACCGAGGAAGTGACCATCTTTGTGCACGGCTACAACTCGACCCAGACCGAAACCCTGTTCCGCGCCGCGCAACTGACCCATGACATCGGCATTCCGGGTTCGATCCTGGTCTATTCCTGGCCCAGCCGCGCGACGGGCTATGGCTATGCTTACGATCTGGACAGCATGCTGTTTGCCCGCGACGGGCTGGAACAAACCATACGTGAGTTGAAATCCATGGGCGTTCGCCGGGTCCTGCTGGTGGCGCATTCCATGGGCAGCGCCTTGTCGATGGAGATGATGCGGCAGGCGGAACTTGCCGAACCGGGCTGGGCCAAACGAAATCTGGAAGGCGTGGTGCTGATATCGCCCGATCTGGATATCGACCTGTTCCGCTCGCAAATGGCGCGGATCGACAACCCGCCTGATCCGTTCATCGTGATGGTGTCGCAGAAAGACAAGATTCTGAACATCTCGGGCCGGTTGCGCGGCACCGCCGACAGCGAGAGGTTGGGCAATATCAGTTCCATTGATGAACTGGCCGAATTTCCGATCAGCGTGATCGACACGACCGCGTTCAGCGGCGATGCGGGATCGTCGCATTTCGTCGCAGCGACCTCTCCGGCGCTGCTGGCGATCCTCAGTTCGGTGCGCCGGGTCAGCAACACGTTCGGCCCGGATGACCGGCCCGGCATCGACATTCTGGTACCGCCGAGCCAGCGCAACCCCGACGGGGCCACCGAAATCGTTCTGACCGGGACAGGGCAGGCAGAGGTCAGCACCCCGTGACGCAGTTCAGCCTGCGCCGGTATCTGGCCCGGAATGCAAGCTGGCTGAGCGCGGGGGTTCTGCTGACCTTCCTGTCAAGCTTTGGGCAAACCTTTTTCATCTCGGTCTTCGCCGGTGAAATCCGCGCCGAATTCGGGCTGAGCCACGGCGTATGGGGCGGGCTCTATACGCTGGGCACCACCGCCGCCGCGATTGTGATGATCTGGGCGGGCGGGCTGACCGATATCTTCCGCGTCCGCGTTCTGGGCCCGGCGGTGTTGTCCGGGCTGGTGCTGGCCGCACTGGCCATGGCCCTGAACACATGGCTGATCCTGCTGCCGCTGGTGATCTTCCTGCTGCGCCTGTTCGGGCAGGGGATGAGCACCCATCTGGCGCAGGTCGCCATGGCCCGCTGGTTCACCGCAACACGCGGCAAGGCGCTTTCCATCGCTTCGGCCGGGTACGCGGTGGGCGAGGCTTTGTTGCCGCTGACCTTCGTCGCCCTGATGACGCTGCTGGACTGGCGCTGGCTGTGGGTTCTGGCGGCGGCCATCACCTTGCTGGGCATTCCTGTGCTGATGCGTCTGCTGCGTCAGGAACGGACGCCACAGGCCCTGTCGGACGCGCTTTCCGCCACGGGCATGCAAAACCGCCATTGGAGCCGCCGCGACGCCCTGCATAACCCGCTGTTCTGGTTCATGGCCCCGGCGGTTCTGGGACCGTCGGCCTTTATCACCGCGTTCTTCTTTCATCAGGTGCATCTGGCCGAGGTCAAAGGCTGGCAACATCTCCAACTGGTCGCCCTGTTTCCGGTCTTTACCGGCGTCTCGCTGCTGTCGATGTTCGCCGCCGGCTGGGCGCTGGATAAATGGGGCACGGCGCGGATGATGCCGTTTTACCAGCTTCCCATCGCGCTTGGCTTTGTCATCCTCGGAACCACAGGCTCGATCAGCGGGGCGCTGCTGGGGCTGGTGTTTCTGGGTCTGACCGTGGGGGCCAACAGCACCTTGCCAAGCGCCTTTTGGGCGGAATTCTACGGCACCCGCCACATTGGCGCGATCAAGGCAATGGCAACGGCGGTCATGGTGCTAGGCTCGGCCATCGGGCCGGGGCTGACCGGATTCCTGATCGATCGGGGCGTGTCGCTGGACACCCAGTTTCTGTGCATCGGAGGCTTTTTCGTGATGGTCTGTGCCCTGATTTGGACCGGCGTCTCCCGCGCCCTGCGCGCGTTTTAGCGGGTGCGCCGCAGATAGACGTAATAGGCCCCGTCGCCGCCATGGCTGATATGGGCGGGCGCGACCTGCATCACCGCCTGCACCAAAGGCGGGATCGACAACCAGTGCGGCACCTGATTGCGCAGCACCCCGCGGGGGGTTGGGATCGGGCCGGGCTCATCCCGGTCTTTGCCCTTGCCGGTGATCACCAGAACCAGCCGCTTGCCCTGCGCCTGCGCTGTCAGAATGAACCGGATCAAGGCGGGATGCGCGTTGTCCATCCGCATGCCATGCAGGTCCAGCTTGCCCTCGGGCTTGAGCTTGCCGCGTTTCATCCGGCCAAACGCCTTGGTGTCCATCTGCACCGGCATCGACCGCAGCGTATCCGTGACCGAGGGTTTCAGACTGTTGCCGCCGGGTTTCCCGGTCCCGGCCTGCCCAAGCTCAAACGCCTCGATCCGCGTTTTGGGCAGTTTTCTGGGCTTGGGTTTGGGCAGCGAGATCGGGTGGACCGTCTGCGGGATTTCGGGATGCAGCCGCTCGGTCTGTTTGGCGACCTTGCGCCACAGATCGATCTCATCACTGGTCAGTTTGCGCCGGCTCATCAGAACTCATCCGGCAACAGGGCATAGGCGCGCTGGATCGGCAGCAGGATCACCATCCTGCCCGGGTCCTTGAGTTTTCCGGCGGCCTCTCCGGCCTCATCTCCGGTACCGAAAAAGATATCGGCGCGCTGCGCGCCCTTGATGGCAGCCCCGGTGTCCTGCGCGATCATCAACCGGCGCAGCGGGGATTTACCGTCCTTTTCCACCCAGACCGGCGCGCCCAGCGGTGTAAAGGCCGGGTCGGCGGCAATACTGCGCATCGTGGTGACGGATCGGTTCATGGCCCCCAGCGGCCCAAGTTCCGGGGCAACCCGCGTCACCTCGCGAAAGAACACATAGGACGGGTTGTGAAACAGCAGTTCCGCCCCCGCCTCGGGGTTCTTACGCACCCAGGACCGGATCATCTGCGCGCTGACCTGATGCGCGCCCAGCGCGCCCTGCCGGATCAGTTCCGCACCGATTGAGCGATAGGGATGCCCGTTGGCCCCGCCATAGCCGACCCGCATGCCGGTGCCATCGGGCAGGCGGATGCGGCCCGAGCCCTGAATTTGCAGAAAGAACAGCTCGACCGGATCATCGACCCAGGCGATTTCCAAACCCCGACCCTGCATCGCGTCACCGGTCAGAATTTCCCTCCTGCTCAGCCATATGTCCGAAGCGCGCGCCTCGGGCGGCATTTTGTAGAGCGGGTATTTGAAACGCTCCGTGCGGGTTCTGGACCCGTCCAGTTCTGGCTCGAAATAGCCGGTGAACAGCGCATCTTTGCCGTCTTCGACCAGCACAGGGCGGAAGAACAGTTCAAAGAACGACCGCGCCGCGTCCGGCTCATAGGTCCGGGCCACGCCGCACAGCGCACGCCAGTCCGGGTTATCCAGATCGCCGCAGGTGTTCAGAAAAACCGAAAGGGCCGCGCCGTGATCATCCCCGGCCCAGCCCTGCAGGTCATCGAACGACAGAATGGATCGCGTCACCTCGGCTCCGGCGGCGCTGGAGGTGGTCATGACGCCCACCAGAAAAAGCGACCGGAGCGCGGCAATCATGCGTCCGTGGCAACAAGCAGCCAGTTCGGATCGTCCTTGCCCATGACACGGGCAAAGGTCCAGCTGTCCTTTTGGCGTTTGACGGTGTTGGGGTTGCCTTCGATGATGTCGCCGCCGCGATCCCGCACAACCGAGGTCAGTTCGCCGACGAAGCGCATGGTGATCTCGGCCTCGTTGCTGTCCTTGTCGAACCGCACATCGGACAGGGCGGTTTCGCGCACGCCGATGAATTCGGCTTCGATCGTCAGGCCCTTGTCTTCGCGGTCGGCCACGACGGATACGAATGTGTCAAACACCTCTTCCGACAGGAAGGGTTGGATTTCGTCAAGGTTGCCCTTTTCAAAGCCCATCACGATCATTTCATAAGCGTCGCGCGCGCCCTGCACAAATTCGCTGACCGAGAATCCGGGCTCGACCCGTTTCATCGCCGCAAGCGTCTGCGCCTGTTCGCTGTCCTCGGGGACATGGTCGGTGATGTCGTGATCCGGGCCGCCCTCGATCACTTCGAAATCGCGCCGCGCAGAGCTGGTATCGGGCTGTTGCGGCAGAGGCGGTTTTTCGAACCCCTCGCGCGTGCCCAATACGCTTTTCAGGCGCAGGATCAGGAAAACAGCTATGCCAAGAAGCACCAAAAGCTGGATCATGGGTGAGTTCATTTCATCCTCTTTTCAGAACCGAGACTTTGTGTACGCGGCCTCATGCCACTATGTAGGTGACAGGGGGCGGCAAGTCCACAGCCCGGCCTTATGGAAAGGATAGCGCAAATGTATCTGTTCTTGGCATTTTTATTGGTGCCGATCATCGAAATTGCCCTGTTCATTCAGGTCGGCGGCCTGATCGGCCTGTGGCCAACCCTTGCAATTGTCGTTCTGACAGCGGTTTTGGGGACCTTTTTGGTGCGGACACAAGGTCGCATGGCGCTGGGACAACTGCAGCGGTCCTTTGCCGAGCTGGACGACCCGACCGAACCGCTGGCCCATGGCGCAATGATCCTGCTGTCGGGCGCATTGCTGCTGACGCCGGGCTTTTTCACCGATGCCGTTGGTTTTGCCCTGCTTATTCCGGCCGTGCGCATGGGTGTATTCCGCTATCTGAAGTCCAAAGTCACCGTGGCCCAGTGCCAGATGGGGCCGGGGCCGGGCTTTCACAGCCGCGGCGCGGCGCAGGATCAGGGCGATATCATTGATGGCGAATTCACCGAAGTCCGCCCGCGCAGGGACCCGTCGAAACCTTCGAAATGGGTCGAAGGCCCGTGACCTGCATTGAGGTGCCGCGCCCAACTTGCTAAGCAGTGGCGAATTTCATTTTTGGAGTAGATCCATGGCCGAAGAAAACGCCGCAGAAAACACTGCGGCCCAAGCTGCCCCTCAGGTTCAGATGCGTGTTCTGGGACAGTTCATCCGTGACATGTCGTTTGAAAACGTGATGGCGCAAAAGGGTGTGTCGGGCGAAGTGCAGCCCGAAATTCAGGTTCAGGTGAACCTGGATGCCAAGAAGCGCCAGCAGGAGCATCAATTCGAGGTTTCGATCAAGCTGAACCTGAAATCCAAGGCCAAAGGCCTGGAAGACGTGCTGTTCCTGTGCGAGATCGACTATTGCGGCCTGTTCCACGTGGAAGGCGTTGCCGAAGATCAGATGCATCCGTTCCTGCTGATCGAATGCCCGCGCATGCTGTTCCCGTTCCTGCGCCGCATCGTCAGCGACATCACCCGCGATGGCGGCTACCCGCCGGTGAATCTGGACAATATCGATTTTGTGGCTCTGTACCGCAACGAATTGATGCGCCGTCAGGCCGAGCAGGCGCAAAAGACCGACGCCTGAGTGTCTGACCCGCGCCTGACCGGATCAGGCGCGGGTCCACAGGGCATTTTCGCCCAGTTTTTTCACAAACGCCTCATGCGCTGCGCGTTCTTCGTCGGTGATCCGCGACGGCAGTGCCGTTTCACGTGGCATCGGACGCCAGTCATCGCCGCCCCCGCTGCCCGAAGACGCCGAGGCAGACAGCCCGAAATTCGGCTGCCGCCCGCCGATCAGTTCCAGATAGACCTCGGCCAGAATCTCCGAGTCCAACAGCGCCCCGTGCAGCACCCGGTTCGAGTTGTCGATGTTGAACCGGCGACACAGCGCATCCAACGAGGCCGGAGAGCCCGGAAACCGTTTGCGCGCAATCGCCAGCGTATCCAGCGCCTGATCCGTCGGAATGGGCGGCAGGCCCATCCATTTGAGTTCCGCGTTCAGGAATTTCATGTCGAAGGACGCGTTGTGGATCACCAGTTTCGCATCGCCCACGAAATCGCGAAAGCCCTGACCGACTTTGGCAAAGACCGGCTTGTCCTTCAGCGTCACCTCGCCCTTTTCCGCTGGGCGCGGGGTTTCCAGCAGGTCCGGGCCGATGCCGTGCACGCCGAACGCTTCTTCGGGCATCGAGCGTTCGGGGTTGATATAGACATGGTAAGTCTCACCGGTCGCCACGTGGTTCCACAGCTCGACCGCGCCGATCTCGACAATCCGGTCGCCGCTTTCGGGGTCGAACCCGGTGGTTTCGGTATCCAGTACAATCTCACGCATCTGCCAGCCCCGCCCGTATCTGCCTGACCACATCCTGCACCTGCGCGCGGGCGTGGTCCAGCGTATCCGTCACGATCACATAATCCGACCGCGCGCATTTTTCGTCGTTGGGCATCTGTTTGGCACGGATCTGTTCGAACTGCGCCCCGGTCATCGTGCCGCGTTCCATCACCCGGCGCATTTGTTCCGCGGCAGGGATCGAGACACAGGCGACCGCATCCATCGCCACCTCGCCGCCGGTCTCGAACAGCAGGGGGATGTCGAAGACCAGAATATCCGCCCTGGCGGTTTCGCGAAACGCGGCCCGGTCTGCGGCCACCAAAGGGTGCACGATACCTTCGATCACCTGCAGCGCTGCCGGATCGTCGGCAATAATTCTTCTAAGCGCATCGCGGCTGACGGCACCGTCCCGAATGGCCGAAGGGAAAGCCGCGCCCATCGGCGCAAACGCCGCGCCGCCCGGCGCATAGAGCCGATGCACCGCCGCATCCGCATCCCACAACGCACACCCTTCGTCCACAAACATCCGCGCCGTGGTGCTTTTGCCCATGCCGATGGAGCCGGTCAGGCCAAGCGCGAAGCTCATGCCAGGACCGCCGCGCGTAGATCCTCATCCACTTCGGGCCGCACGCCGAACCAGCGTTCAAAACCGGGAATGGCCTGATAGAGCAGCATGCCGAGGCCATCCACGGTGGTGCACCCGGCCTCTTCCGCCTGCTGCAAAAGCCTTGTTTTCACGGGCGTATAGACCAGATCGGTGACAACTGCGCCCGGCTGCAGACCGTCCAGCGGCACCCGCAGGTCCGGCTGGCCCTGCATCCCCAGCGAGGTCGTGTTGACCACCAGTTCCGCGTTTTCGATGACATTGCCCGCCTGCACCCAGTCGATCACAGTGATGCGCTGGCCGAACTCCTCTTTCAGATGATCCGCCCGCGCGCGGGTGCGGTTGGTCAGCAGAATCTCGGGCACGCCGGCATCGGCTAGCGATTGCAGCACCGCCCGCGCGGCCCCACCCGCGCCGAACACCACGGCAGGCCCATCCTGCGCGTTCCAGTCAGGCGCACCGCTGCGCAGGTTTTCCATGAAGCCATAACCGTCGGTATTGTCGGCATGGATCGAGCCATCCTCGCGAAACACCAGCGTGTTCGCCGCCCCAATGACGGTCGCCCGGTCCGACACATGATCTGCGATGCGCAACGCCGCCTCTTTATGCGGAACGGTTACGTTGGTGCCGACAAACCCGGCCTTGGGCAGGGTACGCAGGACGGTTTCCAGATCGGCGGGGGCAACATCCATCGGAACATAATGCCCCGGCAGCCCATAGGTTTTCAGCCAGTGCCCGTGCAGCTTGGGCGACCGCGAATGCCCGATGGGATGCCCGATCACCCCGGCCAGAGGAACCCGGTAGTCCGTCATTGATCGATCACCCCTTTGACAGCCAGATAGTTGAGCAGTTCCAACAGGGGCATACCCAAAACGTTAAAGTAATCGCCGTCAATGGTCGCAAACAGCCGCACGCCTTCCTCCTCGAGTTTATACGCCCCCACCGCATGGCGAATACTGTCCCAGTTCCGCGCTACGTAATCGCGCAGATACGCATCCGAGCTGGCGCGCATCCGCAACCGCACCTGCCCGACATGCCGCCAGATCGGCTCACCGTCCTGATAGATCACCGCCGCCGACAGCAGCATATGCCGCTTACCCCGCATCGTCTTGAGCTGCGCCAGCGCCTGTTCCGGCGTTTCCGGCTTGGACAGCAGACGGCCTTCGAAATCCAGCACCTGATCACAGCCCAGAACCATCGCACCCGGCACCTTGTCGCTGATCTTGCGGGCCTTCATTTCCGCCAGAGCATCGGCAACATCCCGCGGTGGCGCGCCTTCGGCCTGCAGGTCGGCCTTTACCGCCTCTTCATCGACGCGCGCGACCTGAACGGAATACGGCACGCCCGCGTTTTCCAGCAACTGCGCGCGGATCGATGACCCCGAGGCCAGGATGATGGGGACAGACATGTGGACAACCCCGTGTGCAAATCATTGAGTGTTCCTGAACGGTTTGTATGGTTTTCCGGTTGACACGCAACCCCGGGATTTTCGCGCAAAACTTCCCCGAGTCGCCCGAACTCTGTCCATCCGGGACAAGGATAAGTTGCCCAGCCAGGATAACCGGGATTTCCGCAGATACCCCGTGAGTTATCCCCAAAACGAGATGGAAAATTGTAAGATAAGCGTATGAAATTAAATGATTTTCCAGAAAACCAACAGAATCGCCAGAAAATCCGGGAATTCTGTCCACTTGGGGAAAAGTGACGGGTAAAAAAATTATCCACGGAAATCCTGCACCCTACAAAACCATCATCCTTTTTCTTTTCTTATTTTTTTATTAGGGAGGGTTCCGAACAACACCCCGAGGCCGGAATGACCGATCTTCTTTTCTCGCTATACCCTTGGGTGAAGGCCTTTCACATCATGGCCGTAATCTCGTGGATGGCCGGTCTGTTCTATTTGCCCAGGCTGTTCGTCTATCACGTGGAACAGGCGCAAATGGTCGAAGGCGCTCAGACTATCTTCTTTGAAATGGAGGAGAAGTTACTGCGGGTGATCATGCGCCCGGCAATGATCGTCGCCTGGGTCTGCGGGCTGATTATGGTGTTCACGCCAGGCATCGTTGCCTGGGACTGGGCCTGGCCCTGGGTGAAGGGGGCTGCGGTCATCGGCATGACCTGGTTCCATCACTGGCTGATGGCCCGGCGCAAGGATTTCCTTGAGGGGCGAAACAAGCTCACTGGGCGGCAGTATCGCATGATGAATGAGGTTCCGACCGTTTTGATGGTTATCATCGTTCTGGCGGTCGTTCTGAAGTTCTGAGGGCTTGTTTGACTCCGCAGGCGGTCGCGCTTATGTAGGGATCAACACGCCCGTCCGGGCGGCGTATCTTCCGTACTGAAATTCCACTTCGTGCCGCAGCTAGCGGTGAAGGTATCTATCATGTCCACTGAATCCCTGAATCTGGCCGATCTGAAGGCCAAAAGCCCTAAAGACCTTCTGGCGATGGCCGAAGATCTGGAGATCGAAAACGCCTCGACCATGCGCAAGGGCGAGATGATGTTCCAGATCCTGCGCGAACGCGCGGATGAGGGCTGGACCGTTGGCGGCGATGGGGTGCTCGAGGTGCTGCAGGACGGGTTCGGCTTCCTGCGCTCGCCTGAGGCGAACTATCTGCCCGGTCCCGATGACATCTACGTGTCACCCGACATGATCCGTCTGCACTCGCTGCGGACCGGGGACACCGTCGAAGGTGAGATCAAGGCACCCGATGAGAATGAGCGCTATTTTGCGCTGACCAAGGTCACAAAGATCAACTTTGAAGACCCCGAGAAAGCCAAGCACAAGATCCTGTTCGACAACCTGACGCCTCTGTATCCCGACGAGCGTCTGAAGATGGAAATCGAAGACCCGACCATCAAGGACAAATCCGCCCGTGTGATCGACCTTGTCGCGCCCATCGGGAAAGGTCAGCGGTCGCTGATCGTGGCGCCGCCGCGGACCGGTAAAACCGTGATCCTGCAGAACATCGCCCATTCGATCGAACAGAACCACCCCGAGTGCTATCTGATCGTCCTGCTGATCGACGAACGCCCGGAAGAGGTGACGGATATGCAGCGCTCGGTGAAGGGTGAGGTTGTGTCCTCCACCTTCGACGAACCGGCAACACGCCACGTGGCCGTATCCGAGATGGTGATTGAAAAAGCCAAGCGTTTGGTCGAACACAAACGAGATGTTGTTATTCTTCTAGACTCGATAACAAGACTTGGTAGAGCGTTTAACACCGTCGTGCCATCCTCGGGCAAAGTTCTGACCGGTGGTGTGGACGCAAACGCCCTGCAACGGCCCAAGCGGTTCTTTGGTGCCGCGCGGAATATCGAAGAGGGCGGTTCGCTGACCATTATCGCCACCGCGCTGATCGACACCGGCAGCCGGATGGACGAGGTGATCTTCGAAGAATTCAAAGGCACCGGTAACTCGGAAATCGTGCTGGATCGCAAGATTGCAGACAAGCGCGTGTTCCCGGCCATCGACATCCTCAAGTCCGGCACAAGGAAAGAGGACCTGCTGGTCGACAAGGGCGATCTGGCCAAGACTTTTGTCCTGCGCCGCATCCTCAACCCGATGGGCACGACCGACGCGATCGAGTTCCTGCTGTCGAAGTTGAAACAGACCAAGACAAACGGTGAGTTCTTCGATTCGATGAACACCTGACACAGGTCTTGAACCCAAGCGAGGCCTTCGAATGGATACAATATTCGCCTTGGCCAGCGCGCAGGGCAAAGCTGGCGTTGCTGTTATCCGCCTGTCCGGACCGGATGCGCATGCGGCTGCGGCGGGTCTGACCGGCAGCGCCCTGCCGCCGCGCGGGCTGAACCTGCGCACCCTGCGGGACCGGGACGGATCGCGCCTGGACGACGGGCTGGTCCTGACATTTCAGGCTCCGGCCAGCTTTACGGGGGAAGATGTCGCCGAGCTGCAAATCCACGGCAGCACGGCTTCGGTCAATGCGGTCTTGCGCTGCCTGTCCGAGACCGAGGGCCTGCGGATGGCAGAGCCAGGCGAATTCACCCGGCGGGCGCTGGAAAACGGCAAGATGGACCTGACGCAGGTCGAAGGTCTGGCGGACCTCATCGACGCGGAAACCGAAGCACAACGCAAACAGGCGCAGACCATTCTGGCAGGCGGGTTGGGCACGTTGGCGGAACGGTGGCGGCGCGACCTGATCCGGGCAGCCTCGTTGTTGGAAGCCGTGATCGATTTCGCGGATGAGGATGTGCCCACGGATGTGACACCGGAAGCGCGCATGCTTGTCACCGGAGTGATTGCTGATCTCCAACGCGAGGCAGATGGCGTCAAAATCGCCGAACGGATTCGCACCGGATTCGAAGTCGCGATTGTCGGCCTGCCCAACGCGGGAAAATCCACCTTACTGAACGCGCTCGCCGGGCGCGAAGCTGCGATTACATCAGAATACGCGGGAACCACGCGGGACGTGATCGAAGTGCGGATGGATCTGGCGGGCCTTCCGGTGACCCTTTTGGACACGGCAGGCTTGCGGCAGACCGAGGATTATGTCGAAAATCTGGGGATCGAACTGGCCCGCAAACGCGCAGATCAGGCGGATCTTCGGGTGTTTTTGACCGACGCACCCGACCAGCTGGGTGTTGCGATGCAAGACGGGGACATTCAGGTTTTGCCGAAAGCGGACCTCCGGCCTGAGGCTTCTGGCGGGATTTCCGGAAGGACGGGGCAGGGGATTGACGCTCTGATTTCCCAGATTTCGTATGTCTTGAGTGAGAGATCCACCAGCTATGGTATTGCAACCCGCGAACGCCACCGCATTGCGATCATCAATGCGGCTGATGCACTGCAGGCGGCAATGACGGTTCTGGAATCAGGCCCGGACCTGTATGATATCGCTGCCGAAGAGCTTCGGACAGCTATTCGGGCGCTTGAATCACTGGTCGGTCGCATAGATGTCGAAAACCTGCTGGACGAAATATTCTCCAGTTTTTGCCTGGGTAAGTAAGGAGTGTTTCACGTGAAACATTCAAGATTTGATGTCGTCGTCATCGGAGCTGGCCATGCCGGGACCGAGGCCGCCCATGCCGCGGCCCGCATGGGGGCAACGACGGCTTTGGTCACCTTGTCAGCCAGCGACATTGGCGTCATGTCCTGCAACCCGGCCATAGGTGGCCTGGGCAAAGGGCATCTTGTGCGCGAGATTGATGCGCTGGACGGCGTCATGGGGCGCGTCGCGGACCGGGCGGGAATTCAGTTTCGGTTGCTGAACCGGCGCAAGGGACCTGCCGTTCAGGGGCCAAGAACGCAGGCGGATCGCGCCCTATACCGCGCGGCAATGCAGCAGGAAACTCAAAACCAGCCGAACTTTTCGGTACTTGTCGGTGAAGTTGTTGATTTCCTGATGGAAGGCGACCGTGTCGCCGGGGTAAAACTCGCGGATGGTTCGGAAGTCCCGGCGCGTTCGGTTATCCTGACCTCGGGCACCTTCTTGCGCGGCGTTATTCACATCGGCGATGTATCGCGGCCCGGTGGACGCATGGGCGATCGTCCGTCCGTCAAACTGGCGGAGCGTCTGGATAGCTACAACCTGCCCATGGCGCGTCTGAAAACCGGAACCCCGCCGCGTCTGGATGGGCGCACAATCGACTGGAGTGATCTGGAAAAGCAGCACGGGGACGAAGAACCCACCTTGTTTTCCTTTCTGTCCACCTCGGTCGTGGCGCCACAGATCTCTTGCGGCATTACCCATACCAATGCCCGAACGCATGAGATCATCGAACAGAACCTGTCCAAATCCGCGATGTATGGCGGCCATATCGAAGGGGTGGGCCCGCGATATTGCCCGTCGATCGAGGACAAGATCGTGCGTTTTGCGGACAAGGACTCCCATCAGGTGTTCTTGGAGCCCGAAGGTGTCGATGATCACACGATTTACCCGAACGGCATTTCGACCTCACTGCCGCAAGACGTTCAGCTGGATTATGTCCGGTCTATCAAGGGATTGGAGCAGGCTGACATTCTACAGCCCGGCTATGCCATTGAATATGACTACATTGATCCCAGAGTTTTGACGGCCTCGCTGTCTCTGCCGGATGCCCCGGGGTTATACCTCGCAGGACAGATCAACGGAACCACGGGATATGAGGAGGCTGCGGCGCAGGGTATGGTCGCTGGTCTGAACGCGGCTCTGGCCGTTCAGGGCCGCGATCCCATACATTTCACCCGCGCCGACAGCTATATCGGTGTGATGATCGACGACCTGACGACGCGGGGTGTGGCGGAACCCTATCGGATGTTCACGTCGCGCGCCGAATTCCGCCTGTCCCTGCGCGCGGATAACGCGGATCAGCGTTTGACGCCTGTTGGATTGCAGATTGGTTGCGTCGGCGACACCCGGCGGCGCCATTTTGAGGCAAAAACCGAGCAACTGGATGCAGCAAAGTCCAAGCTGACGGAGCGCACTTATACCCCGAAAGAGGTCCGCGCGGCGGGTATCAATGTTAATCAGGATGGAAATCGGCGGGACGGTATGGCGATCTTGGCGTTTCCGGATGTCTCATTCGAGGATTTGCTACCCCTGATACCGGATCTGGAAGATGTCGAACCCAATATCCGCCTGCAAGTCGAGCGTGACGCCCTTTATGCAAACTACATCGCCCGGCAACAGCGCGATGTTGAGGCGATGAAGCGGGATGAATCCTATGAAATCCCACGAGAATTCAACTATTTCGCGCTGGACGGGCTATCATCTGAAATGAAGCAAAAACTGTCTCAGGCCAAACCCGCCAACATTGCGCAGGCAAGCCGGGTTGAGGGTGTGACGCCGGCCGCCCTGACATTGGTTCTGGCAAAACTGCGGCGGGACCAGAAAGTCCGCAAGGCATGACAGTTGATTATGCCAGTTTTGAGCGGTTGGATGTTTCACGTGAAACATTCGCGCGTCTGGAGATGTATGTTGAGCAGGTCAAGCGCTGGAATCCCCGGATCAACCTGGTATCCCGCAATAGCCTGACCGACATTTGGACCCGGCATATCCTGGATTCCGTGCAGGTCTATCGGTGTGCCGAGGGGTTTGACACTTGGGCTGATCTGGGCAGCGGCGGCGGGTTTCCCGGTATGGTCTGCGCAATCATGGCGGTTGAGGACTCCCCCACATCGCAGTTCACCTTCGTCGAAAGCGATCAGCGTAAATCTGCTTTTCTGCGCACTGTCGCAAGGGAATGCGGCGTCTCCTGCAAGGTGGTATCCCGGCGCATCGAAGCTGTTGAACCCCTGACTGCGGATATCCTGAGCGCCCGTGCTCTGGCAGATTTACCTACGCTATTGTCCTTTTGTGACAGACATTTAAGCAAGACCGGCACCGCGTTGTTGCCGAAAGGCGCAAGCTGGAAAAAAGAACTGGCAGAGGCGCGCAAGGAATGGAATTTCCAAGCCGAGCCGATTACAAGTTTAACTGAACCTCAAGCCGTAATCCTTAAGATTAAAGGAGTATCACGTGGTTGATCTGTCTCGCCCCACCGGGCCCCGGATTATTGCGGTCGCCAATCAAAAGGGCGGAGTCGGAAAAACCACAACGGCGATCAATCTGGCAGCAGGGCTGGCCGAAGCCGGCTGTAAAGTCCTGGTGGTGGATCTGGATCCGCAGGGCAACGCATCGACAGGGCTGGGGGTCGAGGATCGGGATTGGACGACCTACGACCTGATCCTGGACGACGCGCCGCTGGAGGCGGTGGTGCAGGAGACCGAGATTGGCGGATTGTTTGTCGTTCCCGCCACTGTCGACCTGAGTTCAGCGGATATCGAGTTGATTTCCAATGAAAAACGCAGCTATCTGCTGCATGATGCGTTGCGCCAGACAGCGATTGACCAGTTTGATCTGGATTTTGTGCTGATCGACTGCCCGCCATCGCTGAATCTGCTGACCGTCAATGCAATGGTGGCTGCGCATTCCGTGCTTGTTCCGCTGCAAAGCGAGTTCTTTGCGCTGGAAGGTCTGTCGCAACTGATGCTGACGATCCGCGAGGTGCGCCAGACAGCGAATCCGGACCTGAGAATCGAAGGTGTTGTGTTGACCATGTATGACAACCGCAACAACTTGTCCCGTCAGGTCGAAAAGGATGCACGTGACAATCTGGGTGAGATGGTATTTAAAACCAAGATACCCAGAAATGTGCGGGTCAGCGAGGCGCCGTCTTATGCGCTGCCGGTCTTGCAGTATGACTCGGGGTCTTTGGGGGCGATGGCCTATCGGCACCTGGCCCGCGAGGTCATGCACAAAAACAATAAAGCCGCCGCATAAGTGGCACTAAGGAGAGTCACGTGAACTCCAAAAAAACAAAACCAAGAGGGCTGGGGCGCGGGTTGTCGGCGCTGATGGCCGATGTTACGCAGGACGTTGCAGAGCGATCCCCGACCGAGCCCCGGCGGCCCGATCTGAAGGTCCCGATCGAGAAGTTGCGCGCAAACCCGAACCAGCCGCGCCGGACATTTCTGCCCGAGCAGCTTGATGAACTGGCCGCATCGGTTAAGGAAAAAGGCATCATCCAGCCTCTGATCGTGCGCGAAATTGGCGGTGGGGACTATGAGATCGTTGCTGGCGAACGCCGCTGGCGGGCCGCGCAGATGGCGCAGCTGCACGATATTCCAGTGATTGTGCGGGATTTCGACGATACCGAAGTTCTTGAAGTCGCCATCATCGAAAATATCCAGCGCGCAGATCTGAACGCGGTGGAAGAGGCGGCGGGCTACAAGCAATTGATGGACCGTTTCGGCCACACACAGGAAAAACTGGCCGAGGCGCTGGGGAAAAGCCGCAGCCATATCGCGAATTTGCTGCGCCTGTTGTCCCTGCCGTTGGATGTGCAGGCGCTGGTCATCGAAGGGAAACTGTCCGCAGGCCATGCGCGGGCGTTGATTACTGCAGAGAACCCGTCAGACCTGGCAAAACTCATCGTCAAGGACGGGTTGTCGGTGCGCGCGACTGAAGCGCTGGTCAAAAAGCAACAGCAGGGCGACACCCCGCAGGCGGCCCCGCGATCCAGAAACCTAGATGCAGGTAAGGACGCGGATACGCGGGCGTTGGAAAAGGACCTTTCGGCGATTTTGGCGATGAAAGTGTCGATCAATCACAAGCCGGGATCCGAGACCGGGCAGGTGATCCTGACCTATGAAAACCTCGATCAGCTGGACGATCTGTGTGCCAAGCTCAGCCGTTAGGGCGGGTCCAGATAAACACCATGACCCCGCCCAGCACGATGGCCTGAATGATCAGCACGTGCGAGGGCAGGGCAAGCGCCAGAGACAAGGCAAAGACAGCGGCGACCGACAGGGTGGCCGCTTTTTTGGCTGCGGGCCGGATGGCTCCCGAGCTTTGCCAGTCGAGGATCATCGGCCCGAAGGTGCGGTGACTGACAAGCCAGTTGTGCAGGCGGGATGAGGACCGGGCGAAGAAGAACGCAGCCAGCAGCAGAAACGGGACGGTCGGCAGCAGGGGCAGAACCACGCCAATCATCGCAAGCGCGACGCAGAGCAATCCCAGAGTGGCCCAGACATAGTGCATGCTCTATCCCAACAGCTCCCGGATCACGGCGTTCAGGACCGCTCGCCCGTCCTTGGTTGCAAACAGTCGGTTGCCTTGCTGCGCGGTCATGCCGATCTCGGTCAGGTGGTCGATCTTGGGCTGCGGTAGCACCGTGCCTGAGAGTGCACCGTATCGATCAACATCTAGTCCTTCGCTTACTCTCATCCCCATCATAAGGTATTCACTTGCCTGATCTGAAGCGGACAACGCGCTGCGTTGCTTCTCGCCTGAACCGCCAAGGGCTGCCGTCAGCCATTTTTGCGGGGACAGATAAGTTTCAGTTGCAACTTTCTGACCCTTCACCGTAATCCGCCCGTGGGCGCCGGGCCCGATCCCGACATAGTCGCCGTAGCGCCAATAGATCAGGTTGTGCTGCGATTCCGCACCGGGGCGGGCGTGGTTCGAAATCTCGTAGGCGGGCAATCCATGCGCCTCGCAGATCTCTTGCGTGGCCAGATACATATCGGCGGCGTGGTCATCCTCGGGCAGGCCGCGCAGTTTGCCCACGGCATAGCGGTCGCCAAAGGCGGTGCCTTCTTCGATGGTCAGCTGATAGAGCGACAGGTGATCGACCGCCATCGACAGCGCCTCGGTCAGTTCCGCGCGCCATGCGTCCAGGGTTTGGTGCTGGCGGGCATAGATCAGGTCGAAACTGCCGCGCTCAAAGCAGGTGCGGGCAATGTCGAACGCGGCGCGGGCCTCGGCCACGGTGTGAATGCGGCCCAGACGGCGCAGGTCTTCGTCATTCAGCGCCTGAACACCCATGGAAATCCGGTTCACACCCGCGTCGCGATAGGCGGCGAAGCGTCCAGCCTCGACCGAGCCGGGATTGGCCTCGAGCGTGATTTCCATGTCATTGGCGGGATACCAAAGCGCGCGGGCCTCGTCGATCACCGCAGCCACGGTGTCAGGGTCCATAAGCGATGGCGTGCCGCCGCCAAAGAAGATCGTGTTCAGAACCCGGTCGGGCGTTTCGGTTGCCGAGCGGCGCAGTTCGGTAAGGTAAGCGGCAAGCCATTGTTTTTGATCAATATTACGCGACACATGGCTGTTGAAGTCGCAATAGGGGCACTTGGCCTCGCAAAAGGGCCAGTGCACGTACAGGCCAAAGCCCCCGTTGCGCCAATCATCCGCCAAAGCAGCCTTTCACGAACATCTCCACCGCGCGGCCGCGATGGCTGATCTTGTTCTTTTCCCAGCGATCCATCTGCGCAAAGGTAATGTCGTGACCGTCGGGGACAAACATCGGGTCATAGCCGAACCCGTCCTTGCCCCGGATCGGCCAGGTCAGATGGCCGGGGGCGATGCCTTCGAACACTTCGTCATGGCCATCGGGCCAGGCCAGAACCAGCGTGCAGCGGAACTGGGCCCTGCGCGGGTGGGCCGCCTCTTTCGCCTCAAGCTCATTATGCGCGCGGGTCATCGCCATCAGGAAATCGCGGCCATTGCCGGTTTCGGCCCAATCGGCGGTATAAACGCCGGGCGCGCCGTCCAGCGCGTCGATGGTTATGCCGGAATCGTCCGACAGGGCGGGCAGGCCGGTGGCTTGTGCGGCGGCATGGGCCTTGATCCGGGCATTGCCGACAAAGGTATCCTCGGTCTCTTCCGGTTCCGGCAGGTTCATCTCACCCGCGCCCACAACGCTCACGCCGAAGGGTTCGAGCAGATGTGCCATCTCCTCAAGCTTGCCTGTGTTGTGGGTGGCGACCAGCAGCCGGTCACCGGTGAATTTGCGGGTCATGCGGTGGCGGCCTTTTGCGCGGCGGCCAGTTCGCCGATGCCCTTTTCGGCCAGATCCATCAGTTGATCCATCTGGGCACGGCTGAACACGGAGCCCTCGGCTGACATCTGCACTTCGATCAGCTTGCCGGAACCGGTCATGATGAAATTGCCGTCGACCCCGGCCTCGCTGTCCTCGGGATAGTCCAGATCCAGCACCGGTTGGCCCGCGTAAATGCCACAGGACACGGCGGCAACAGGATCGACCAGCGGGTCAGAGATCACGTCGCCCGCTTTCATTAGCTTGTTCACCGCCAGACGCAGCGCCACCCAACCGCCGGTGATCGAGGCGCAGCGGGTGCCGCCATCGGCCTGGATCACGTCACAGTCGACGGTGATCTGGCGCTCACCCAGGGCGACCCGGTCGACCCCGGCGCGCAGGGCGCGGCCGATCAGGCGCTGGATTTCCACGGTGCGGCCGCCTTGCTTGCCCGAAGCAGCCTCGCGCCGCATCCGCGTATTCGTGGCGCGGGGCAGCATACCGTATTCGGCCGTGACCCAGCCTAGCCCGGACCCTTTGATGAAGGGCGGCACGCGATCTTCGATCGTGGCGGTGCACAGCACATGGGTGTCGCCCATCTTGATCAGGCAAGAGCCTTCGGCATGTTTGGTGAATCCCGTCTCGATTGAAACGGCGCGCATTTCGTTTAGATCACGTCCAGAGGGTCGCATGGAAATTCCTTTATCTGCTGGCTTGGGGATACCGTCCCGCAGCGATACGATGCAACCCCGATTGACCTTTCATTTGCCTGCGATTTAATGGCGTTTCAGCAGGGGACCGCCGATGAGCGAAGCGAGCAAAATTCTGGCTGAGATGAACGACCGGTCGCGTGAGGTGTTCCGGCTGATCGTCGAAAGCTATCTGGACAGCGGCGAGCCGGTCGGCAGCCGCACGCTGACCCGCACGCTGTCGGAAAAGGTCAGCGCCGCGACCGTGCGCAACGTGATGCAGGATCTGGAATTTCTGGGCCTGCTGGACAGCCCGCATGTCAGCGCCGGCCGCATTCCTACGCAGCAGGGGCTGCGGATGTTCGTGGACGGATTGCTGGAAGTCGGCGATCTGGGTGCTGATGACCGGCAGAAACTGGACGAGACATTAGGCTCTAACGCGGGCGATGTGGGCGGAATGCTGGACCGTGTGGGCTCGGCCCTGTCCCACGTGACACAAGGGGCCTCGCTGGTTTTGACACCCAAGCACGAAGCCGAGATCAAGCATATCGAGTTTGTCTCATTGGGCCATGACCGGGCTTTGGTGGTGCTGGTGTTCTCGGACGGGCATGTGGAAAACCGCCTGTTCACGCCGCCGCCGGGGCAGACGCCCAGTTCCATGCGCGAGGCGGCGAATTTCCTGAATGCGCTGATCGAGGGGCGGACGATCAGCGAAGTGCGCCGTCAGATGTTGTCTCAGATCGATGCGCGCAAGCAGGAGATTGACGTGCTGGCCCGGCAGATGGTGGACAGCGGCATTGCTGCGTGGGACGGCGATGACGGCGACTCGGCCCGTCTGATCGTGCGCGGACGGGCGAATCTGTTGAACGAACCGGGTCAGGCCGAAGAGCTTGACCGGATCCGTACCCTGTTTGATGACCTTGAACGCAAGCGCGACATCGCTGAATTCCTTGAATTGACCGAAGAAGGCGAAGGTGTGCGCATTTTTATCGGGTCTGAGAACAAACTTTTCTCACTTTCGGGTTCCTCTTTGGTGGTGTCTCCATATATGAACGCTGATCGTAAGATAATCGGTGCGGTCGGGGTCATCGGGCCCACACGTCTGAATTACGGACGGATCGTGCCGATCGTGGATTATACGGCGCAACTGGTCGGCAAGCTGATATCCGACCGGAGCTAGAGGGTAAGAGATGGCAAAGCCCAAGAACGAAGATTTTCTGGATGACATCGCAACCGCCGAGGCGGAAGAACTGGCCGAGGAGCTGATCGACATCAGCGAAGAGGCGTTGGAGCTTGACGCCCTGCGGGCCGAGCGGGACGATTACAAGGACAAGTTCATGCGCGCGCTGGCGGATGCTGAAAACGCGCGCAAACGGGGCGACAAGGCGCGCCGCGATGCTGAACAATATGGCGGCTCGAAACTGGCGCGCGACATGCTTCCGGTTTACGACAACATGAAACGCGCGCTTGAATCCGCGACCGATGAGCAGAAGGAGGTCGCCGCCGGACTGATCGAAGGGGTCGAACTGACCATGCGGGCGCTGAAGGACGTGTTCCAGAAGCACGGGATCGAGGTGATCACGCCCGAGGTCGGCGACCGGTTTGATCCGAACGTGCATGAGGCGATGTTTGAAGCGCCGGTGCCGGGGACCAAAGCGGGTGACATCATTCAGGTCTCTGCCGAAGGGTTCATGCTGCATGACCGGTTGCTGCGACCGGCGCAGGTTGGGGTGTCGTCGACGCCAGCGAACTGATTGGCCTCTGCGAGGCCAAGCCTTCGGCGAGAGTATTTTTGAAAAGATGAAGGGGCGGTCAGGGTTTGGCCGCCTCTTTCAGTTTGTAGATCAGGTCGAGCGCCTCGCGCGGGGTGAGCTCATCCGGCAGGATGTCGGTGAGCATCTCGGTGACGGGCGAGGTTTTTGGCGCGGGCGGCGGCGGTGGGGCGGCTGAGAACAGAGGCAGGTCGTCGATCAGCGCCTTTTGCTTGCCGCCCTCGCGCTCGGTTTTTTCCAGCTGGTCCAGCACGACGCGGGCGCGGTCCACGACCGAGGCGGGCAGGCCTGCCAGTTGCGCGACCTGCACGCCGTAAGAGCGGTCAGCGGCGCCTTTGTGAACCTCGTGCAGGAAGATGACTTCGCCTTCCCATTCCTTGACGGCGACGGTGGCGTTTTCGACGCCTTCGAGCTTGCCGGCCAGGGCGGTGAGTTCGTGGTAATGGGTGGCAAACAGCGCGCGGCATTGGTTGGCGGCGTGCAGATGTTCCAGCGTCGCCCAGGCGATGGAGAGGCCATCATAGGTGGCGGTGCCGCGACCAATCTCGTCCAGGATCACCAGCGCGCGGTCGTCGGCTTGGTTCAGGATGGCGGCGGTTTCGACCATTTCGACCATGAAGGTCGAGCGGCCCCTTGCCAGATCGTCCGAGGCACCGACGCGGCTGAATAGTTGGCTGACCACACCGATATGGGCCTGTTCCGCCGGGACATAGCTGCCCATCTGCGCCAGCAGGGCGATCAGGGCGTTCTGGCGCAGAAAAGTTGATTTACCAGCCATGTTGGGGCCGGTCAGCAGCCAGATCGCCGCGCCCTGATCGGCGCTGAGATCGCAGTCATTGGCGATGAAGGCGTCGCCGCTTTGCTGGCGCAGGGCGTGTTCGACGACCGGGTGGCGGCCTCCGGTCACGTTGAAGGCGCGTGAGGTATCGACTTGGGGGCGGCACCAGTTTTCGCCTCGCGCCAGATCGGCCAGCGCGGTGGTCAGGTCCAGTTCGGCCAGCCCCTGGGCGGCTTGATTCAGGCGGGCGGCGAGGGTGAGGATTTCGTCAGAAAGCCTTTGATAGAGCCGCTTTTCGACCTCCAGCGCTAGGTTTCCGGCGTTCAGGATGCGGGTTTCGATCTCGGACAGTTCGACGGTGGTGAACCGCACCTGATTGGCGGTGGTCTGACGGTGGATATAGGTTTCCGAAAACGGCGGGTTCAGCATTTTTTGGGCGTGGGTGGCCGTGGTCTCGATGAAATAACCCAGCACGTTGTTGTGCTTGATCTTCAGCGAGGCGATGCCGGTATGTTCCGCATATTTCTGCTGAAACCCGGCGATGACGGATCGGCCTTCGTCGCGCAGGGTGCGGGCCTCGTCGAGTTCGGTGTCGTAACCCTGCGCGATGAAACCGCCGTCGCGGGCCAGTAGCGGCGGTTCGGCGACAAGCGCTTCGTCCAGCAGGGTCAGCAGGTCGTCGAAGCCGGTCAGGTTTTGTACAGCGGTGGCGAGAAGGACGGGCAGGTCCTGACCGGCGCAGAGCTCGGCAATTGCCGCCGCCTGCGTCAACCCGTTACGGATGGCGGCCAGATCGCGGGGGCCGCCGCGCTCCAGCGACAGGCGCGACAGGGCGCGGTCCAGATCGGGGGTCTTGCGCAGCGCCTCGCGCAGGTCCGAGGCGATCAGGCTGTCCTCGGCGGCGAATGTCACCGCATCCAACCGCCCGTGGATCACGTCCAGATTGCGCGAGGGGCTGGAGAGCCGCTGTTCCAGCAACCGCGCGCCGCCGGGGGTGACGGTGCGGTCGACCACGGACAGCAGCGACCCGGCGCGGCCACCCGAGAGCGACCGGGTCAGTTCCAGATTGCGGCGGGTGGCGGCATCGATCTGGACGACGCGGTCCTCGGATTCCTTCAGCGGTGTTTGCAGCAGAGGCAGTTTGCCCTTCTGCGTGATCTCAAGATAGTCGATCAGCGCGCCCATGGCGGAAATCTCGGCCCGGCCAAAAGAGCCGAACGCATCCAAGGCGCCCACGTGAAACAGCCCGCAGATGCGTTTTTCCGCCGCCGTGCTGTCGAAACTGGCGCGTCCGATGGGGGTCAGCGAAATTCCCAGATCGCGGGCGGTTTCGTTCAACGCCGGTTCCATCCCGTCGCCCACGATCAGTTCCGACGGGGCCAGCCGCGCCAGTTCCGGGCTCAGCCGTGCGCCGGTCAAGGGCATCACGTGAAATGCACCGGTCGAGATATCGGCCCAGGCCAGTGCGGCCTGATCCCGAACCTCGGCATAGGCGGCCAGAAAGTTGTGGCGACGGGCTTCCAGCAGCGCGTCCTCGGTCAACGTGCCGGGAGTGACCAGACGCACAACATCGCGCTTTACGACTGATTTAGAGCCTCTTTTTTTCGCCTCGGCCGGGCTTTCCATCTGTTCGCAGACGGCGACGCGAAAGCCTTTGCGGATAAGCGTCAGCAGGTAGCCCTCGGCAGAATGCACCGGCACGCCGCACATTGGGATGTCATTGCCATTGTGCTTGCCGCGCTTGGTCAGGGCGATGTCCAGCGCCTCGGCGGCGTTCACCGCGTCCTCAAAAAACATCTCGTAGAAATCGCCCATGCGGTAAAACAGCAGGGCGTCGGCATGGGCCTGTTTGATTTCCAGATATTGCGCCATCATCGGCGTGACTGTGGACAAAAGCGGCCCCCTTCCGGCGTATTCCGGACGCGACCTTACAAACCCGGCACGGGCGGCGAAAGGCGAAAACGTATTGTCGTTGAGGCGTCGGCCCGCCTGCGCTATGAGGCGGAAGCCCCGAAGCCATGGAAACGACCGTCAAAATGCCCAAAGCCAAGATCACCAAAGAAGAGGCGCTGGCCTTTCACCTGGACCCGACCCCCGGCAAGTGGGAGGTGCAGGCCACCGTCCCCATGACCACGCAGCGCGATCTGTCGCTGGCCTACAGCCCCGGCGTGGCGGTCCCCTGCCAAGCCATCGCCGAAGCCCCCGAGACCGCCTATGACTATACCAACAAGGGCAATCTGGTCGCCGTGATCTCGAACGGGACGGCGGTTCTGGGTCTTGGCAATCTGGGCGCGCTGGGCTCGAAACCGGTGATGGAGGGGAAATCGGTCCTGTTCAAACGCTTTGCCGATGTGAACTCGATCGATATCGAACTGGATACCGAGGACCCGGACGAATTTTGCCGTGCCGTGCGCCTGATGGGGCCGACCTTTGGCGGCATCAATCTGGAAGACATCAAGGCGCCGGAATGTTTCATCATCGAACAGCGCCTGAAGGAAGAGATGGATATTCCCGTCTTCCATGACGACCAGCACGGCACGGCGGTGATCTGTGCGGCGGGTCTGATCAACGCGCTGCATATCTCGGGCAAGAAGATCGAGGATGTGAAGATCGTTCTGAACGGCGCGGGCGCTGCGGGGATTGCCTGTATCGAACTGCTCAAGGCGATGGGGGCCAAGCACGAGAACTGCATCGTTTGCGATACCAAGGGCGTGATCTATCAGGGCCGGACCGAGGGGATGAACCAGTGGAAGTCGGCCCACGCCATCACCACCGATCTGCGCACGCTGGACGAGGCGATGAAGGGTGCGGATGTGTTTCTGGGCGTATCCGTCAAGGGCGCGGTCACGCAGGATATGGTTGCCAGTATGGCGGACAATCCGGTGATCTTTGCCATGGCCAACCCCGACCCCGAGATTACCCCGGAAGAGGCGCATGAGGTGCGCGTCGATGCCATCGTGGCCACCGGGCGCAGCGATTATCCCAATCAGGTCAACAACGTGCTGGGCTTCCCCTACCTGTTCCGGGGCGCTTTGGACATCCATGCCCGGGCGATCAATGACGAGATGAAAATTGCCTGCGCCCACGCGCTGGCACGGCTGGCGCGCGAGGATGTACCAGACGAGGTGGCGCTGGCCTATGGCAAGACGCTGACCTTTGGCCGCGACTACATCATCCCGACCCCCTTTGATCCGCGTCTGATCCACCGTATCCCGCCCGCCGTGGCCCGGGCCGGGATGGACACCGGCGCGGCGCGGCGTCCGATCATCGACATGGACGCTTACGAGCTTAGCCTGAAATCCCGCATGGATCCGACCGCCAGTATCCTGCGTGGCTTGAACGCCCGTGCGCGGCAGGCGCAAAGCCGGATGATCTTTGCCGAGGGCGACGATCCCCGCGTGCTGCGCGCTGCGGTGATGTATCAGCGCTCGGGCTTTGGCAAGGCGCTGGTGGTCGGGCGGCCTGACGATGTGAAGGAAAAGCTCGAAGCCGCAGGTCTGGGCGACGCCGTGCGCGAGCTTGAGGTGGTGAACGCCGCCAACACCACGCATCTCGAAACCTACAAGGAATTCCTGTATCAGCGGTTGCAGCGCAAAGGGTTCGACCGCAAGGATATTCACCGGCTGGCGGCCCGCGACCGGCATGTCTTTTCGTCGCTGATGCTGGCGCATGGGCATGGGGACGGGCTGGTCACCGGCGCGACGCGGAAATCGGCGCATGTGCTGGACCGGATCAATCACGTGTTCGACGCGGATGCTGCGCATGGGGCGGTTGGCGTAACGGCGCTGTTGCACAAAGGCCGGATCGTGCTGATCGGGGATACGCTGGTGCATGAATGGCCGGATGAAAACGATCTGGCCAATATCGCCGAACGCTCGGTCGCTGTGGCCCGTCATATGGGGCTTGAGCCGCGCGTGGCGTTTGTCAGCTTTTCGACCTTCGGCTATCCGGTCTCGGAACGGGCGGACAAGATGCACCGTGCGCCTGCGGTTCTGGACAATCGCGGCGTCGATTTCGAATACGAAGGCGAAATGACCGTGGATGTCGCCCTGAACGTGGATCAGCAAGAGGCCTATCCCTTTTCACGCCTGACCGGCCCGGCCAATATCCTGATCGTGCCGGCGCGGCATTCGGCCAGTATCTCGACCAAGCTGATGCAGGAGATGGGCGGGGCGACCGTGATTGGCCCGATCCTGTCCGGCATCGACAAACCGGTGCAGATCTGTTCGACCGTGTCGACCGCGAACGATATCCTGAACATGGCCATTCTGGCCTCATGCGATATTAAGTAGCCCATGACGATCTGGAATCTCGGTTCGATCAACGCCGATATGGTCTATGACCTGCCGCATCTGCCTGCGGCGGGGGAAACGCTTGCTGCCAATGGTCTGGATCGGTTTCTGGGCGGCAAAGGGGCCAATATGTCGGTGGCGGCGGCCCGCGCCGGGTCGCGGGTCAGCCATATCGGCGCGGTTGGGTCGGACGGGCGCTGGGCCAAGGACCGGCTGACGGAATATGGTGTCGACACGCGGCACATTACCCAGGCCGATGTCGCCACCGGCCACGCGATCATTGCGGTGGATGCGCAGGGCGAGAACCTGATCGTGCTGTACCCCGGCGCAAACCACGCGCTTGAGGTCGGGCAGGTGGGGCAGGCGCTGGCCTCGGCCAATACAGGCGACATTCTGGTGATGCAGAATGAAACCAACGCGCAGGTCGAAGCCGCGCGGCTGGGTCACAGGCTGGGCCTGACGGTCTGCTATGCGGCAGCCCCGTTTCAGGCGCGGGCAGTGCAGGCGGTGCTGCCCTATCTGGATTTCCTGATCCTGAACGAGGTCGAGGCCGCGCAGTTGCAGCAGGAAACCGGTCTGGATGCAGCCGATCTGCCGGTCCGGCATGTGATTGTCACGCTGGGCTCAAAAGGCGCGCGATACCTGCAGCAGGGCTGTGACCCGGTGGAATTTGCGGCCCATAAGGTAAAGGCCGTAGACACGACCGGGGCGGGCGATACCTTTACCGGCTACGTGCTTGCGGGCATGGATCGCGGCATGCCGATGGAACAGGCTATCCTGCAGGCAAACCGCGCCGCGGCCATCATGGTTACGCGGCACGGCACGGCAGATGTCATCCCCGATTTGCGCGAGGTGCGCGACGCCCGGTTCGATTAGGACCCGGCGAAGGGCGCGTCTGTACCCCAAAGCTGCTTGACCCGAGCGTCGCGCCCGCAGGCCTTGCGGTAGGCTTTGTAAGCGTTCTTCTGGCGTTTGGGACCAAAGCGCGTGAACACCAGCTTGTCGCCCTTGTAGTAATCCTGATGATAGGCCTCGGCCGGATAGAAAGCCGATTGCTGCAGGATCGGCGTCACCACCTTTTGTCCCAGGGCGGATTGGGCTGCCGTTTTCGCCGCCTCAGCTTGCGCCTTTTCCCCCGCGTTAGAGACGAAAATCGCCGTGCGATAGCTGTCGCCCCGGTCACAGAACTGGCCGCCCGCATCGGTCGGATCGACCGAACGGAAGAACATGTTCAGCAATGTCGCACGTGAAACGCGGGCCGGGTCGAAGGTGATCTGAACCGCCTCGTAATGCCCGGTGCCGCCTTTTGTGACCTGATCATAGGTCGGGTTTGCCGCTGTGCCGCCGGTATATCCCGAAACCGCTCCGATCACGCCGGGCACGGATTCGAAATCGGATTCGACGCACCAGAAACACCCTCCGGCCACTGTCAGCGTCTCGGTTCCGGCGGCGGGGGCCGGCAGTGCGCGCAGCATCGCGGCCAGCGCGATCAGCGTGAACAGCAGGGCGGTTTTGACGGTATCGAGGCAGGCAGTCCGTGTCATGGCAGGTCTCCTTTTCAGGAAAGGGTGGCCAATGTCGCTGCGGGTTTCAATTGCCTGACATGGTTTATAACGCGCAGGTGAGCCGAGTTTATCGCCGTTGCTGTGCTGCAGCCGACTTGCGCGACGGGGCCAAAAAGCCTCTTGTGATGCAGGAGGGATATGCACATGGGGGACGGGATGGCACAGACCGCGCAGGCTGAAACACGGCTGGTGGTGATCGTTGCGCCCAACTTCAACATGGCCGCGACGATGGGTTTCATCGACCCGTTCCGGGCAGCCAACTATCTGGATGGCCGGTCTTATTTCAAATGGCAGATCGTGTCCGAGGGTGGCGGTTTTTGCGTGGCCAGCAATGGCGCTGGCATCGAAACCCGCCCGTTGACGACCGATGATGCCGATATTGTCATCGTGTCCGCAAGCTGGACGCCGGAAAAGCACCTGACGGCCAAGCTGGGCACTGCGCTGCGCCATTGGGCGCGCCGTGGGGCAACCCTGGGGGCGCTGGATACCGGGGCATTCATTCTGGCGCAGGCCGGGTTGCTGAAAGGGCGGCGGGCCACGGTGCACTATGAACATATCGATGCCTTTCAGGAGCTTTTTCCCGGCGTTGACGTGGTGGAAAACCTCTATGTGCTGGACGGCAACCGCATCACCTGTTGCGGCGGGTCGGCGGCGGCCGATTTCGGGCTGCAGATTGTTCAGGGCATCCACGGCAGCGCACTGGCAAACGCAGCGGCCCGCTATATCTTCCACGACCGGCTGCGCGGCCCCGCCGAGATGCAGCAGCCGGATACCAGCGAACCGCTGGGCTCGACGGTGCCCGTCAGGCTGAGAACTGCAATTCAGGTGATGGAGGCCAATCTGGAAGAGCCGGTCCCGATCCCCGAGATATGCCGGCAGGCGGGTCTGTCGCACCGTCAGCTGGACCGGCTGTTTGCCACCTATATCCACAAGACCCCGGCGCTGTATTACCGGGATATCCGGCTGGATCGGGCGCGTGGGCTGGTGACTCAGACCGAATTGCCGATTGCCGAGGTGGCGCTGGCCTCGGGCTTTTCCAGCCCGGTGCATTTCAGCCGGTCCTACAAGAACAGGTTTGGCCTGCCGCCCAGTCAGGACCGGATCGAGGGGCGCGTTCCGTTCGAATTTCGCGCCTGGCCGATGTATCGAACACGCCGGGACTAGAGCTTGGGTCCAAAATTATCAAAACAGCGGCCAATAGTGTTAAGTCAGAACGCGGCTTTCAGCAGATTATATGCGCCAGCGATCAACCACCCGAGTCGACCATGAGCCAGTTGCCCTCTGAATCCCAGTTCCAGCGTATCTCTGACGGGTACAGCCCCGACCCGTTCAACACCAGCTCGCTTAAGGCCGAGGCCTATGTCGATCCGGCATGGCATCAGGTCGATCTGAACGAGATCCTCGCCAAGACCTGGCAATGGGTCTGTCATGTCGAAAAGCTGCGCAATCCGGGGTCGTACATGACGGTCGAGATTGCGGGCCGGCCCATCGCAGTGGTGCGCGACCGTGAGGGGGTTTTGCGCGCCTTTTACAATGTCTGCAAACACCGTGCCCATCACCTGCTGTCGGGTGAGGGCGAAACCACCCGCATCATGTGCCCCTACCACGCCTGGACCTATAAGCTGGACGGCCAACTGGTCCGCGCGCCCGAGACGGAGAATCTGGCAGAGTTCAGCACCAGGGACATCTGTCTGGATCAGGTTCAGGTCGAAGAATTTGCGGGTTTCGTCTATGTCAATTTAGACCCTGATGCTGACCCTTTGCACAAGGTTTCGGGCAATCTGGAAACCGAAATCCGCCACTGGGCCCCGGATATCGAGAACCTGACCTTCGGCCACAGGTTGACCTATGACATAAGGTCGAACTGGAAGAACGTGGTTGATAATTTCCTGGAATGCTACCACTGCCCGACCGCGCATAAGGATTTCTGCGATCTGGTGGATATGGACACCTACAAGGTGACCACCTACGGCATCTACTCCAGCCACATGGCCGAGGCAGGCAAGGGTGCGAACACCGCCTATGACGTGTCAAACGCCACCGTGCGCACCCATGCGGTCTGGTGGCTGTGGCCGACGACCTGCCTGATGCGTTATCCGGGGCGGTCCTCGATGATCGTGCTGAACATCATTCCCCTGGGCCCCGACCGCACGCTCGAGACCTATGATTTCTTCCTCGAAACTCCCGAGCCGGATGAGGCAGAGCTGGAAGCCATCCGCTATCTCGACGAGGTTCTGCAACGCGAAGACATCGACATCGTCGAAAGCGTCCAGCGCGGGATGAGCACACCGGCCTTCACGCAAGGACGGATCGTGCATGACCCCAACGGCTCGGGCAAATCGGAACACGCCGTGCATCATTTCCACGGGCTGGTTCTGGACGCCTACGCACAGGCCGCGCCGTGAGGCGGCCCAACATCGTTGTGATCATGGCCGACCAGCTGGCGCCGCAGTTTTGCGGCGCTTACGGCCATCCAACGGTCAGGACCCCTCATATCGATGCGTTGGCCACAAGGGGGATGCGGTTTGATGCGGCCTATTGCAATTCGCCCCTTTGTGCGCCGTCGCGCTTTGCCTTCATGTCCGGGCAGTTGATCAGCCGGATTGCCGCCTATGACAATGCCAGTGAGTTTCGCGCCTCGGTCCCGACCTTTGCGCATTACCTGCAGACGCTGGGCTATCGCACCTGTCTGTCGGGCAAGATGCATTTCATCGGTCCCGACCAGAAACACGGGTTTCAGGATCGCGTGACCACCGATATCTACCCCGCCGATTTTGCCTGGACCCCGGATTGGGAAGCCCCGGACGAACGCATCGACAAGTGGTATCACAACATGCAGACGGTCAAGGAAAGCGGCGAGGCGATTGCCACTTTCCAGACCGATTACGATGATGAGGTCGAGTTCGCCGCCCGGCGCTGGCTGATCGACCGGGGCCGGGATCGCGCCGCCGGGGATGATGCCCCGTTCTGTCTGGTCGCCAGTTTCATTCACCCGCATGATCCTTATGTGGCCAAGCCGGAATGGTGGGCCCTTTATGCGGATGCGGACGTTCCGATGCCCGAGTTCACCCTGACGGCTGAAGAACAGGACCCGTTCTCGCGCCGGGTGATGGACGGGATCGAGGCCAGCTTCGTGCCCCTGAGCAACGCGGAAATCCTGCGCGCTCGCCGCGCCTATCTGGCCAATGTCAGTTACTTCGACAGTAAAGTGGGCGCGATGGTGAAGGCGCTGGAGGATATCGGCGAACTGGACAACACCATCGTCATTGTCACCGCCGATCATGGCGATATGCTGGGTGAGCGGGGGTTGTGGTACAAGATGAACTTCTTTGAACACTCGGCCCGCGTGCCCCTGATCATGGCGGGGCCCGGTGTTGCCCAAGGTTCAGCCTCGAACGCCTGTTCTCTGCTCGATCTGATGCCAACTTTTGTGGACATTGCCGGAGGGTCCGATGCGATCTACGGCGAACCGATTGACGGGCGCTCTCTGATGCCTCTGGCACGGGGTGAGGGCGATCCGGTGGACGAAGCCATCGGCGAATATTGCGCCGAGATGACGCCCTATCCGGTGTTCATGATCCGGCGCGGATCGCTCAAATACATCCATTGCGACGCGGACCCGCCGCAGCTGTATGATCTGGCCGCTGATCCGCTGGAACAAGTGAATCTGGCGGATGATCCGGCCTACGCAAATCCCGCCGCCGGTTTTGCCGCCGAGGTTGCGCGGCGATGGAACAGCGAACAACTCCGCGCCAACGTGATCGCCACCCAGAAATCCCGCCGCGCGCTGCATGCGGCGATGGAGGCGGGCGCGGGCGACCCCTGGGATTACACCCCGCCGCGCGATGCCACGCAGGAATATGTGCGCAACCATATGGACTGGACCGTTGCCGCAACCCGCTATCGCTATCCGCCATTGAAGGAGGGCAATGAATGATGCTGCAGGGCAAGACCGCCTTGGTGACAGGCGGGCGCGGCGGTATCGGGCGCGCCATCGTCTCGCGCTTTCTGCGCGAGGGCGCGCGGGTCTATGCCGCTGATCTGACGCCTGAAGGGTCTTTGGCGGCCCATGACGATGACGGCAGTATTTTCGTGAAACTGGATGTCACGCAGGAAGCAGATGCGATTGCCGCGATGGAACAGGTCGGGGCCGAGGCGGGCAAGCTGGACATTCTGGTCAATGCGGCGGGGATCGAGATCGAAAAGACCATCGAAGAGACCACGCTTGAGGAATGGAACCTGTCTTTTGCGGTCAATGTTACCGGCACGTTTCTGACCTCGAAACACGCGCTGCCGTTGATGCGCAAGGCTGCATCAGGGGGTACCGCCTCGATCATCAATTTCGGCAGCTATGACGGGTTCATCGCCGATCCCGGCCTTGCCGCCTATTGCGCTACCAAGGGCGCGGTGCACGCCCTGACCCGCGCTATGGCTTGCGATCACGGGCCAGAGGGCATCCGCGTCAACGCCATCTGCCCCGGCTATGTCGACACCCCCATGTTGCAAAGCTTTTTCACCGGAGATGGCTCGGGCGGCGGCGGCAAGAGTATCGACCAGTTGCAGCAAGCCGTGTGTGATGTGCACCCGATGCGCAGTTACGGCACGCCGGACGACATCGCCAATCTGGTCAACTGGCTGGCCTCGGACGAGGCGCGGTATGCCAGCGGCCAGCTTTGGGTACTGGACGGAGGGCTGAGCGCGCAGGTTCAGCAGATGAAGCTATGACGACGCTGCGGCTGGCAGGGAAACGGGCTTTGGTGACAGGCGGGCGGCAGGGCATCGGGCGGGGGATTGTCGAGGCGTTTGCTCGCGAAGGCGCAACGGTCACGACCTGCGGCCGGGGGTCACGGCCCGAGGGGCTGGATCAAAACGTCCGGTGGTATCAGCTGAATGTCACCGACGCGGCGGCGGTCGAAGACCTGGCCCAGATCACCGATGGCACAGACATCCTTGTAAACAACGCGGGCGTGCAGGTGGAAAAGACCGTCTCGGATAGCACGGACGCGGATTGGGAGGCGGTGATCGGCACCAATTGCCGGGGCGTTTTCAACCTGTGCCGTGCCCATATCCCCCGGATGTCCGATGGTGGATCGATCATCAATATAGGCTCTATTTCAGGGCAAAACGCCGATCCGTCCATGGCGCTTTACAACGCGTCCAAGGCGTTTGTGCACGGGCTGACCCGTTCCATTGCGGTTGATCATGGCCCCCGCATCCGCTGCAATGCGATCTGCCCCGGCTGGATCGAAACGGGTATGCTGGACGCCGGGTTCGACCTGGCCCAAGACCCTGATGCCGCGCGCCGGGATGCACTTGCCCGTCACGCCATGCGCCGGTTCGGCAGGCCCGGGGACATTGCCAGCATGGCGGTCTGGCTGGCCTCGGACGAGGCCGGGTTTGCCACCGGCCAGTTGTTCACCATCGATGGCGGCCTGACGGCGGCCTCACCGCTTAATCCGGGATTGTTCTGATGGAAACAAAACACACGGCCTGTCTGGGCGGCGGCGTTATCGGGGCCAGCTGGGCGGCGCTGTTTCTGGCGTCGGGGCGCTCGGTGGCCCTGTTTGACCCCGACCCCGGGGTCGAGCGAAAGGTGCGCCACTATGTCGAAACCGCATGGCCAACACTGGATGCGCTGGGCCTGACCGAAAATGGCACCCCGGACGCGATCAGTTTCCCTTCCAGCGCTGCGGACGCGGTGCAGGGTGCAGGGTTTGTGCAGGAAAACGTGCCCGAGCGCCTGCCGATCAAGCACGCAACCTTTGCCGAGATCGAGCCTGCACTGACCCCCGACGCCATCGTCGCCAGTTCCGCTTCGGGCCTGACGCTGGGCCAGATGCAACCGGGCTGGACCGATCCATCCCGTTTTGTGCTGGGGCACCCGTTCAACCCGCCACATCTGATCCCCTTGGTCGAGGTGATGGGGAATGACAAAACAGCCGATGAAGTGGTCGAGGCCGCGCAGGCCTTTTACGAAAGCGTCGGCAAGACCACGATCCGCGTGAACAAAGAGGTGCCCGGCCATGTGGCAAACCGGCTGCAGGCCGCGCTGTGGCGCGAGGCGATCCACCTTGTGGTCTCGGGCGTTGCCTCGGTCGAGGATGTGGACAAGGCGGTCTGGGCCGGGCCGGGGGTTCGATGGGCGGCGATGGGGCCGACCATGCTGTTCAACCTCGGGGCCGGCGAGGGCGGGCTGAAAGCGTTCTGCGACCACTTCACCGATACGTTCAACGGTTGGTGGGACGATCTGGGTCAGGTCTATCTGACCGATGATGTCGCGCAGCAGCTTGCAGACGGCATCGCGGCGCAGGCCAACGGAAAGACCCCGGCGGAATTGTCCGCGCAGCGGGACGCGCTGATCGTGGCGATGCAGAAATCCATCGCCGATCTGCGCCGGTCCTAACCCAGCAACTGCCCCAGCTTCATCGCAACGCCCATATTGCCTGAGATCTTGAGCTTGCCCAGCGCCACGCCGGTCATCGGGTTCAGCTTGCCGGTCAGCAGTTTGCTCAGATTGTCCTGCGAGATGCGGATGGTGCAGTCGGTGTCGCGGTCCTGCGTCGTGGCCTGATTGTCGGCCAGAACAATCACCCCGGCCGCACCGCAATCGAATTTCAGCGAGCCATCGAAGCTTTTGCCATTCAGCCCTTTTTGAATCCCGTCGGCCATGTCCTGAAGCATCCCAATCCCCCCTATGCCAGTGAAACATGGGTAACGGGTGGGCAGGCGCGTAATCAAGGATAACCCGACTGGAACCTAAGGCTCCCGCAAAATCGAGACCGTCCGCTCGCAGGGCTGACCGCCATAAAAAGCATCCAGAACGGCCTGAAATTCCACCGGCGCGTCCGGGACCGAAGAAAACAGCGTCATCGACGAGCGCAGCTTTTTCGCGTCAATCCCGCCCAGAACCTCGGTGGCGTCACGCCCCTTGTGCAGCAGCATCAGCCGGGCGGTTTCGGTCAGGCGGCGGCGCAGTTCCGGGTGGTTGAGATAGCTGGCAGCCTCGTCCAGATCCTCGATCCCGTAAAGCTGCGCCATGTGCGACTGGCCAAGCTCGGCCAGTTGCGGAAACACGAACCACATCCAGTGGCTGGTTTTCTGCCCTTGTTCCAGTTCGCGCAGGACATCGGCCCAAACCGTGTCCTGCGCCTCGATGAACATATCGAGTTCGTTGTCGTCCTCGTCGATCACTTGGACAAACGCTTGTCGCGGGCGGCCAGCAGTTTCAGGCGCAGGGCGTTCAACTGGATGAAGCCTGCCGCGTCGGTCTGATCATAGGCCCCGGCGTCTTCTTCAAAGGTCACATGCGCCTCGGAATACAGCGAGTGATCCGACCAGCGGCCCACGGTCGAGGCCAGACCCTTATATAGTTTCACCCGCACGGTGCCGGTGACATGTTCCTGGCTCTTGTCGATGGCCGCCTGCAGCATCTCGCGTTCGGGGCTGTACCAGAACCCGTTATAGATCAGTTCCGCATATTGCGGCATCAGCTGGTCTTTCAGATGCATCGCGCCACGGTCCATGGTGATGGATTCGATGCCGCGATGCGCTTCCAGCAGGATGGTGCCGCCGGGGGTTTCATAGATGCCGCGGGATTTCATGCCGACAAAGCGGCCTTCGACCAGATCGAGGCGTCCGATGCCGTGCTTGCCGCCATATTCGTTCAGCCTCGTCAGGATCGTCGCGGGGCTCATCGCCTCGCCATTGATGCTGACCGCGTCGCCTTTTTCAAAGCCGATTTCGATGAATTCGGGCTCGTTTGGCGCGTCCTCGGGGTGGACGGTGCGCTGATAGACGTAGTCGGGTGCCATATCGGCGGGATCTTCCAGAACTTTGCCCTCGGACGAGGTGTGCAGCAGGTTGGCATCGACCGAGAAGGGCGCCTCGCCGCGTTTGTCCTTGGCAATCGGGATCTGGTTGGCTTCGGCAAATTCCAGCAGCTTGGTGCGGCTGGTCAGGTCCCATTCACGCCACGGGGCGATCACCTTGATATCGGGGTTCAGCGCGTAAGCCGCCAGTTCGAACCGCACCTGATCATTGCCCTTGCCGGTTGCGCCGTGGGCGACAGCGTCAGCACCGGTTGCTGCCGCAATCTCGACCAGACGTTTCGAGATCAGCGGACGCGCGATGGATGTCCCCAGCAGATACAGACCTTCGTATTGCGCATTGGCGCGGAACATGGGGAAGACGAAATCGCGGACGAATTCCTCGCGGATATCCTCGATATAGATGTTCTCGGGCTTGATCCCCAGCAGCTCGGCCTTTTTTCGGGCGGGCTCCAGTTCCTCGCCCTGACCCAGATCGGCGGTGAAGGTCACGACCTCACAGCCATACTCGGTCTGCAGCCATTTCAGGATGATCGAGGTATCGAGGCCACCGGAATAGGCCAGAACAACTTTCTTGGGCGCGGACATCTGACTTCCCTTTATGCGTAGAACGCTTGGCCCCTAGCGGGTTTTGGACGCGGGGGCAAGTTATGTGCGTTGACCACAGGCGGGAATTGGGGTGAAACGGAACGAAAGAGAACAAGAACAGGTTGAGGACGGGTTAGATGCTGGGCTGGAAGATTGTCGTGCATTCGGTGCGGATGGTGTTCCGCAATCTGAAAGAGGCGTTGCAGATCGGTCTGGTGCCCAACGTCCTGGCGGCGCTGTTCAGCACCTTTGTGCTGCAAGCCGCCGCCCCGTCTTTGATCGCGGTAGAAGGCACGGAACTGGCACCTTCACCCGAAGGTTTGTTTGTGGGTTTGGGCGTTGGTCTGGTCAGTTTCATCGTGACCATATGGATCTGCGTGGCGTGGCACCGCTTTGTCTTGCTCGAGGAATATCCGACCGGATGGATTCCGTCTTTCCGGGCGGATCGCTTTTTTGACTATATTGGGTATTCGTTCCTACTGATCGCGATTTGTCTTGTCGCCGCTGTGTGCTTTTCAGTGCCGCTGGTGGTGATTGGTGCGGTGCTTTCGGCAATTCCGTTCTTTGGCGTGATCGCACAGGTCGTGCCGTTGTTTGTGCTGGTCCTTGTCTATCTGGTGTTTCTGAGATTGGGCGCTGTTCTGCCCGCAGCGGCGATTGGCACGCCCTTCGGGCTGAAAGCCGCCAAAGACGCGACTGCGGGGACCAATGGAATCCTGATTGTCACGGCCGCATTCATGCTGTTCGCGCAACTTGCCGTCGCGGTGCTTCTGATCATGGCGACACAATTTCTGCCGATCATCGGCATTGCCAGCCAGACGATTATCGGGCTGATCCTGTCGCTGGTGAATGTCAGCGTGTTGACCACAGTGTACGGTATCTATGTCGAAAAACGCCAGCTGGCCTGACCACCCGTACACATATGTATTCCTTGCCCTTTTGCTCAGGATAAGCCACTGACAGGCGCATGACCGATTTCCTGACCCGCGCCCGCGCTGCCGAACAGGCGATGCGCACTGTGTTTCCGGCAACGCCCCTGCAGCGCAATGCCCATCTGTCCGATCGCTACGGGGCCGATATCTGGCTCAAGCGAGAGGACCTCAGCCCGGTGCGGTCCTACAAGATCCGGGGCGCGTTCAACGCGATGCGCAAGCAGCAGGGGCAGGATCTGTTCGTCTGTGCCAGCGCGGGCAATCACGCGCAGGGCGTGGCGTTTATGTGCAAGCATCTGAACGTGCGCGGCGTGATCTTCATGCCGGTGACCACACCGCAGCAGAAAATCCAGAAAACCCGCATCTTTGGCGGTGACAATATCGAGATCCACCTGACCGGCGACTATTTTGACGACACGCTCGCCGCCGCGCAGGCGTGGTGTGCCGAGCAGGGCGGGCATTTTCTGTCGCCTTTCGATGATGAGGATGTGATCGAAGGGCAGGCCTCATTGGCGGTCGAGATCGAAGAGCAACTGGGCGGTCTGCCGGATCATGTGATCCTGCCGGTTGGGGGCGGTGGCATGTCCTCGGGCGTGGCGACCTGGTTCGGGGATCGCACCCATTGCCTGTTTGTCGAACCGAAAGGCGGGGCCTGTCTGCATGCGGCGATGGCGGCGGGGCATCCGGTGGCGCTGGATCATGTGGACAATTTCGTCGATGGCGCGGCGGTGGGCCGGATCGGCGCAAAGCCGTTTGAGTTGTTGAAGAACAGGCACCTGTCGGACGTGCTGGTCCTGTCCGAAGACCGCATCTGCACCACCATGATCGAGATGTTGAATGTCGAAGGCATCGTTCTGGAACCCGCCGGTGCGCTGGCGATTGAAGCCATTGCCGATGTGCAAAGCTTCATCCGGGGCAAGACCGTGGTTTGCGTGACGTCCGGCGGCAATTTCGATTTCGAACGCCTGCCCGAGGTCAAGGAACGCGCGCAACGGTATTCCGGCGTCAAGAAATACTTCATCCTGCGCCTGCCGCAACGCCCCGGCGCGCTGAAAGAGTTTCTGAACATTCTCGGCCCCGAGGACGACATCGCCCGGTTCGAATACATGAAGAAATCGGCGCGCAATTTCGGCTCGGTTCTGATCGGGATCGAGACCCGCAAGCCCGAGAACTTCATGCGCCTGTTCGCGCATCTGGACGAGGCCGGGTTTACCTATACCGACATCACCGAGGATGAGACACTGGCCCAGTTCGTGATCTAGAGCGTTGTGCATTTTTTCTGAGCCAGATTCATCGAAATGCGCGTTCGACCGAAGGCAGAGGCAGCGCAGTTCGATTTAAATCAAACGCACAGCGATCTTAAGCAGGTTCCGGGCCAGTTCGGCCTGAAAGACGGATTTCGATTCGTCATAGGCGGCAAGGATGGCTGGGATGTCCACATCCGCAGGCTTGCCTGCGGCGGCCCGGCGTTCGCCATCCTGACAGAGTTTCGAGAACCGGTCGAACCCGAGGCTGAGCGCGCTGCCCTTGAGGAAATGCAGGTTCTGTTCCAGATCGCGCCGCGCGGGGTCGTTTTGCAGGCGCACAATCACCTCCTGCACCTCATCCAGGAATATATCGACCACCTCGTCAAACTCTTCCGCGCCGACTTCGTACCGCAATTGTCTGACTCTGGGCCAGTGAATCATCGCCACCCCCTGCATCGGATTGTTCCTGCATCAAGCTAGCCCTGCGCCAGTAAACAGGCGGTTAAGCGCAGCCCTTCACCGGATGTTAAACCCACGGTCGCTAGGGTCGGGCTGGCGGATCAGGAAATGCAGCGCAGGGTTTTCACAGTGTCACAGACCTTTCCAAAGGATGTCAGGTCAGATCAGGATTTTGGCGCGATCCGCAAAGTTCTGGTCGTCGATGACAGCCGTCTGCAGCGGCGGATTCTGGTGGCATCCTTGAAGAAATGGGGGTTCGAGGTGCTGGAGGCCGACAATGGTGATGCCGCGCTTGCCTTGTGCAATGGCGATCCGCCGGACCTTGTGCTGAGCGACTGGATCATGCCGGGGATGAGCGGGCTGGAATTTTGCCGCGCGTTCCGGGCGTTGGGGACCGAACAATACAGCTATTTCATCCTGCTGACCTCAAAAAGCGAAAAGCAGGAGGTGGCAAAGGGGCTGGATGCGGGGGCTGACGATTTCCTGATCAAACCGCTCGAGGCGGACGAACTGCGCGCGCGTATCTCGGCCGGGGCCCGCATTCTGGACATGCAGCGCGAGCTGTCCGAGAAGAACAATATGATCGCATCCGCGCTGGAAGAGCTGAAGCTGGCCCATGACGCGATCGACAAGGACCTGATGCAGGCACGCAAAATTCAGGACTCGCTGGTGCCCGAACTGACGCGCACGTTCGGCAAGTCGCGGGTCAGCCTGCTGCTGAAACCCTGCGGCCATATCGGCGGCGATCTGGTGGGCATGTTCTCACCCGGTGTCAACCGGCTGGGGTTCTACAGTATCGATGTGTCCGGCCATGGCATTACCTCGGCCATGATGACGGCGCGGCTTGGGGGCTATCTGTCCAGCACGCATTTCGATCAGAACGTCGCGATGGAGAAGCGGTTCAACAAGTTCTTTGCGTTACTGCCGCCCGAAGAGGTCGCCGAGATGCTTAACGCCCGCCTGATGGCCGATGCCGGGGTCGAAGAGTATTTCACCATGGTCTATGCCATTGTCGATCTGCGCAACGGGCATCTGAAAATGGTGCAGGCGGGGCACCCGCACCCGCTGTTGCTGCGGTGTGATGGCAGGACCGAGTTTCTGGGCGAAGGCGGCCTGCCTATCGGGCTGCTGCCGGATGTGTCGTTCCAGCAGATCGAAACGCATCTGAATCCCGGCGACAAGCTGTTGCTGTATTCCGACGGGTTTACCGAATGCCAGATGGCGGATGGCGAAATGCTCGACGAAGACGGGCTGCGCCGGATGGCGCTGGAGTGTGTTTCCGGGCGGGGCGGGCCCGAGTTTCTGGAGGATATATTCTGGCGGTTGTCCCAGACCCTGTCGCCGGGCAGCGGCATGGATGATGACGTTTCAGCGGTGTTCTTCGAATACAACGGCCCCTAGAGCCCGTCCAGATGCTGCCGGGCGAAATGGCGGTCTCCGTCATTGCCTAAAAGTTCCACCGCGTCGGCGCTGTCCATCCAGAGCGCCTCGTGAAACGGCTCGGAGGGCGGGCCCATCCGGCGCACGGGGCGGGCGCGGTAGATCAGGCAGACTTTCTCGGCCCACAGGTCATATTCCGGCATATAGGTGAAACGGCGGAACGCGCCGACCCGCCGGGGTGTAGCCACCAGCCAGCCGGTTTCCTCGAACACTTCGCGGTGCAGGGCGGTAACGGGCGATTCGCCCGGGTCGATTCCGCCGCCGGGAAGCTGCAGATCCGGCCCCGGTTCGGTCTGGCATGTCAGCAAAAGATGCCTGCCGCGCGGCAACAGGGCGTAAACGCCGACGCGCCGCGTGTATGTCCGCCCGGCTTCGGGGCTTTCACCGAACCGTCTGATCATGTATGGCCCCTTACAACCCGAACTGTACGACCTATATGGTGCCGGTATGCCAACCCGTGGCGTGTAAGGAAACCCCATGTCTCTTGGAACCAAAATCGCGTGGGACGATACCGTCCTGCCCTTTCAACTCGATGTATCGGATATGCGTGGCCGTGTGGCCCGGCTGGATGGCGTGCTGGACGGCATCCTGAAGCAGCACGACTATCCCGAACAGGTCGAGGCCCTAGTGGCTGAGATGGCCCTGCTGACCGCGTTGATCGGCCAGACGGTATCCTTGCGCTGGAAGCTGTCGCTGCAGGTGCAGTCCAAGGGCGCGGTGAGGATGATCGCAACGGATTACTACGCCCCGAAGGTCGAGGGCGAACCGGCCCGCATCCGCGCCTATGCCAGTTTCGACCGGGATCGCCTGACCAACAGCACGCCTTTCGATCAGGTGGGCGAAGGCTATTTCGCGATCATGATCGATCAGGGCGAAGGCACGCAGCCCTATCAGGGGATCACACCCCTTGCCGGAGGCTCGATCAGCGCCTGCGCCGAGGCGTATTTTGCGCAATCCGAACAGTTGCCGACCCGGTTCTCGCTGAGCTTCGGCAAATCGACCGAGCCGGGTGTCGGTGAACATTGGCGCGCGGGCGGGATCATGTTGCAGCATATGCCCAAAGCCTCGCCCTTTGCCGCGTCGGGCGAAGGCACCGGCGAGATTTTGACCGCTGCCGATCTGGTTGACGGGGAAGAGGGCGAGAACTGGGACCGTGTCAACATTCTGCTGGATACGGTCGAGGATCTGGAAATGATCGGCCCCTCGGTTGCGCCCACCGACCTTCTGATCCGCCTGTTTCACGAGGAACAGCCGCGGGTCTACGACGCGCAATCGGTGCAGTTCGGCTGCACCTGTTCCGAGGATCGGGTGCGGCAAAGCCTGTCGATCTATTCGGCCAAGGACATCGAAAAGATGACCACGCCCGAGGGTGACGTGACCGCCGACTGCCAGTTCTGCGGTGCGCATTACGTGCTTGATCCGGCGACGGTCGGCTTCGATGCCGATGATGCCGCAGGTGCATGACCCCAGCGCCATGATCCGGGCGGCTTTGGGCCGCCCCGGTCACGGGTCCAGCGATTTTGACCTGAATCCGGAAACCGTCCTGCCGCCGGGGCGCAAGCTGCGCCCGGCGGGTGTTCTGGTGCCGATCTTAGTCAACGGCAACACGCCGCGTCTGATTCTGACGAAACGGTCCTCGGCCCTGAAACACCATCCCGGCCAGATCGCTTTTCCGGGCGGCAAGCAGGATGAGGGCGACGCCGATGTCACCGCCGCCGCCCTGCGCGAGGCCGATGAGGAAATCGGCCTGCCAAGGGAGTTACCCGAGGTTCTGGGTTTTCTGCCGACGCATGAGACGGTGACATCCTTTTCGATCACGCCGGTGGTGGCAATCATCCGGCAGCCGTTTCAGCCCGAACCCGAACCGGGAGAGGTCGACGAGGTGTTCTCGGTCCCTTTGACCCATGTTCTGGACCCCGTGAACTATCAGATCGAGTCCCGCCGCTGGCGTGGCCACAGGCGAAAATACTTCACAGTGCCCTTCGGTCCCTATTACATCTGGGGCGCGACGGCCCGCATCTTGCGGGGGCTGGCAGCACGGGTGAGTGAATGAAGCAGATCAAAGCGCCGTGGGTATCAGAGCCTGCGACTCAGGCGGTATGTGCCGCGCTGACCGGATCGGGTGCGCAGGCGCTGTTTGTCGGCGGTTGCGTGCGCAATGCGCTGCTGGGTGCGCCGGTCTCGGATATCGACATCGCCACCGATGCGCGCCCGGACCGGGTTGTTGAACTGGCGCTGGGCGCGGGCCTAAAGGCGATCCCCACCGGTATGGATCACGGCACGATCACCGTGGTCAGCCAGGGTGTCCCGCACGAGATCACCACCTTTCGCCGCGATGTCGAAACCGACGGGCGGCGCGCCGTTGTGGCGTTTTCGGACAAGGTCGAAGAAGACGCGGCGCGGCGCGATTTCACCATGAATGCGATCTATGCCCGGCCCGATGGCACCGTGTTAGACCCGCTTGATGGCCTGCCGGACCTTCAGGCGCGGCACGTGCGCTTCATCGGAACCGCCGCCCATCGCATTCGCGAGGATTATCTGCGCTCGCTGCGCTATTTCCGGTTTCACGCCTGGTACGGCAACCCCGAGGCCGGGTTCGATGCCGACGCGCTGGCGGCGATTGCGGCAAATCTGGACGGTCTGGCGGCGCTGTCCCGCGAACGGGTGGGGGCGGAGTTGCTGAAACTGTTGGGCGCGCCCGATCCGGCCCCCTCCGTGGCGGCGATGCGCAGCGCCGGCGTTCTGGCGCAGCTGCTGCCGGGGGCGGATGACCGGGCGTTGGCCCCGTTGATCCATCTGGAACAGGCCGCAGGCGCGGCACCGGACCCGGTGCGCCGACTGGCGGCCATTGCATCCCCCGACGAGGCCGTCACCCTGCGCCTGAGCCGCGCGCAACTGCAACGCCTGACCCGCATGCGGGACGAGGCCGCCGGCACAACCAGCGTGGCCGAACTGGGCTATCGCTACGGGGATGAGGGCGGCCTGCACGAAACCCTGCTGCGCTGCGCCTTTCTGGAACAGCCGTGGTCGGACGACCTGAAAACCGCGTTGCATCAGGGGGCCGCCGCCCGGTTCCCGATCAAGGCCGCAGACCTGATACCCGATTTCACCGGCCCGGCGCTGGGCAAAAAACTGGCCGAGCTCGAGGCGCGCTGGATCGCCTCGGGATTTGCCCTGACCCGCGACGATCTGCTGGCCGAGTAGCGGGAAGTCTCAAAAGGGGATGACAAATTCGCGCGTTTGTGGTTACGTGCGCCTGTACCTGATTTGGAGGGAGGCATGCGAATGTATTACGGGATCTGGTTCGGCTAAAGCCGGAACGCTCGACCCGTAAGGGTGGTGTTCTGGCGCCATCTTTCTTCGCATGTCCTGATTTACCCGCTCAATCGGAGCACCCTCCATGTTTCGCTATTTCGAAAACCTTGTAGACCCTTTTGTTGCCTATACGGAATCCGACAGGCCGCCGACGCGCTTGTGGCCGTTCATGCTGAACTACTCGCGCCCGTTCTTTCGGGTGTTCTTCTGGGCGGGGCTGATCTCGGTCATCGTTGCGGGGGTCGAGATCGGGCTGATCTATTACATGGGCCGTGTTGTTGACCTGCTGGGCGGCTCCCCAGCCGAAGTGTGGCAGGACCACGGGACCGAGCTGCTGCTGATGGCCGCATTTGTTCTGTTTCTGCGCCCGCTGCTGCATCTGGTCGATGTGCTGCTGCTGAATAACACCATCCTGCCGAATTTCGGCACGCTGATCCGCTGGCGGGCACACAAGCACGTGCTGCGCCAGTCGGTCGGCTGGTTCGAGAACGATTTCGCCGGGCGCATCGCCAACCGTATCATGCAGACCCCGCCCGCAGCGGGTGAGGTGGTGTTTCAGGTTTTTGACGCCATTTCCTTCTCGCTGGCCTATATGATCGGCGCCGCGATCCTTCTGTATGCCGCCGATCCGCGGCTGCTGATCCCGTTGCTGATCTGGTTTGTCTTCTACGCCCTGCTGGTGCGCTGGACGGTGCGGCGGGTCGGGCCCGCGTCCAAGGCGGCCTCGGACGCGCGATCCACGGTGACCGGGCGGGTGGTGGACAGTTATACCAACATCCATTCGGTCAAGATGTTCGCCCATGACACGCAGGAGTTGGACTATGCGCGCGAGGCGATCGAGGAAACCCGCCGCACTTTCCAGATCGAGATGCGGATTTTCACCATCATGGATGCCGTGCTGGTGGCGCTGAACGGTCTGCTGATCGTGGGTGTCGTGGGCTGGGCGATTTCGCTGTGGATGCAGGGCAGCGCCTCGGTCGGTGTGGTCGCTGCCGCGACCGCTCTGACCCTGCGGCTGAATGCCATGACCGGCTGGATCATGTGGGCGCTGACCAGTTTCTTCCGCGAGCTGGGGATCGTCTCGGAAGGGATGGAGACCATTGCCCAGCCCATCGATCTGCTGGACGCGCCCGCAGCGAAACCGCTGAACCTGACCAAAGGTGAGATTCAGGTGCGCGATCTGTCGCACCATTATGGCCGCACGACCGGCGGGCTGGATCACGTCAACATGACCATCCACCCGGGTGAAAAGATCGGCCTGATCGGGCGGTCCGGGGCCGGGAAATCGACCCTGGTGAAGCTGCTTTTGCGGTTTTATGACGTCGAACGCGGTGCGATCCTGATTGACGATCAGAATATTGCGGGCGTGACGCAGGACAGTTTGCGCCAGCATATCGGCATGGTGCAGCAGGACAGCGCCTTGCTGCACCGCTCGGTCCGCGACAACATCCTCTATGGCCGTCCGGACGCGACCGAGGCGCAGATGATCGCCGCCGCAAAACAGGCCGAGGCGCATGAGTTCATCCTCGACCTGCAAGACCCGCAGGGGCGCACCGGCTATGACGCGCATGTGGGTGAACGCGGCGTGAAACTGTCGGGCGGTCAGCGGCAGCGGGTGACGCTGGCGCGGGTGATCCTGAAAGATGCACCGATATTGCTGTTGGACGAGGCGACATCCGCCCTAGATTCCGAGGTCGAAGCGTCCATTCAGGAGACCCTCTACGGCATGATGCAGGGCAAAACCGTGATCGCCATTGCCCACCGGCTGAGCACCATTGCCCAGATGGATCGCATTCTGGTGATGGATGCGGGCCGGATCGTGGAAGAGGGCAGTCATGCCGACCTGCTGGCGCAGGGCGGTCTTTACGCCCAGTTCTGGTCGCGGCAATCTGGGGGTTTCATGAACCCGGAGGCCGCTGAATGAGGATCGCTGACCTCATCAACCCGTTCAAGGACATCGAAACGCCCCCGCCGCAAACGCTGGGGGCTTTCATTCGCTGGAGCCTGTCCGGCGCCTGGCCCATGCTGTTCGTGGCGGCCTTCTTTTCCGCGTTTGCCGGCACGATGGAGGCCGGAACCGCGTGGATTCTGGGCCGTGTCATCGATGTCGCAACCGCCAGCGGGCCCGAGGATCTGCTGAGCGCGGGGAACCTGTGGCTGATCTTCGGCGCGGTGGCGTTTTTTATGCTGCTGCGGCCGGTCTTCTTCGGACTGTCGGCCTTGTCGAACAACTACATCGTCATGCCCAACATCACGCCGCTGGTTCTGGCTAAGCTGAACCGTTGGACGCTGGGCCAGTCCGTCACCTATTTCGATGACGATTTCGCCGGTCGCATCGCGCAGAAGCAGATGCAGACCTCGAACGCCATGGCCTCGGTCGTGTCGGAAACGATCAGTGCGATTGTCTTTGCGTTGGCCTCATTGGTTGGCTCTTTGCTTTTGTTAGGGTCTATTCATCCACTGGTCATGCTGCCCTTTGCCGTCTGGCTAGTGGTCTATTTCCTGTTGGTGCGCTGGTATCTGCCGCGCATCCGCCGCCGTTCGGCGGCGCGGGCCGGGGCGCGGGCGATGGTGTCGGGGCAGGTGGTGGACACGATCACCAACATCAAGACCGTCAAGCTGTTCGCCCATGCCGCGTTCGAGGATCAGGCAGCGCGGAATGCGATGGTCGATCTGCGCGAGAAGTCACTGGATTTCGGTCGGCTCTCGGCCAGTTTCCGGTTCATCCTGATGACGCTGGCGGGAATCCTGCCGGTGCTGCTGCTGGGCGCGACGCTGTGGCTGTGGCAGTTCGGCATGGCGACGCCCGGGGATATCGTGGCGGCTGGCGCGATCTCGATCCGGATTGCGCAGATGACCGGCTGGGTCAGTTTCACGCTGATGGGCCTTTATGCAAATGTGGGCGAGATCGAGAACGGCATGAAAACCCTCGCCAAGCGCGACCGGGTTGAGGATGTGGCGCAGGCGACGGAACTGGTGGTGACCGAGGGCGGCATCGCCTTCGACGCCGTCAGCTTTGCTTATGGCCGCGATATCGGTGGTGTCACTGACCTGAATCTGGCGGTTCAACCCGGTGAGAAACTGGGCATCGTGGGCGCGTCCGGGGCGGGGAAATCCACCCTCGTTTCGCTGTTGCTCAGGCTCTATGACGGGGAAAAAGGCGCCATCTGCATTGACGGGCAGGACGTGTCGCAGGTGACGCAGGACAGTTTGCGCCGCCAGATCGGCATGGTCACGCAGGAAACCGCGATGTTCAATCGCTCAGCGCGCGAGAATATCCTCTATGGCCGCCCCGATGCATCCGAGGCCGAGTTGATCGAAGCGGCACACAAGGCCGAGGCACATGAGTTCATTCTGGGTTTACAAGACGCGCATGGGCGCACCGGCTATGACGCCCATCTTGGCGAACGGGGCGTGAAGCTGTCAGGCGGGCAACGGCAACGCATCGCGCTGGCCCGCGCCATTCTGAAGGACGCGCCGATTCTGGTGCTGGACGAGGCAACCTCGGCGCTGGATTCCGAGGTTGAGGCCTCGATCCAGACCGCTCTGCACCGGGTCATGCAGGGCAAAACGGTTCTGGCCATCGCCCATCGCCTGTCCACCCTGAGCGAGATGGACCGGATCGTCGTTCTGGATCACGGACGTATCGTGGAAAGCGGCACGCACGAGGCGCTGTTGGAACAGGGCGGGCTTTATGCCCGGTTCTGGCATCGCCAGTCCGGCGGCTTCATTCTGGCGGAAGCTGCTGAATAAGGGGCTTTTTGCATTTCTGACAAGTCAAGCATCAAAATACGCGTTCGACCGAAGAGAGAGGCAGCGTATTTCGATCCAATATAAATGCAAAAGACCCAAAGGGGTTTTTTTGTCCGCAAAGCCCGGCTATCAGGCCGGTCATGAGGCAGAACTTTACCATAAACCGTCTGGGACATCAGGGCGACGGCATCGCCGACGGCCCGGTTTACGCCCCGCGCACCTTGCCGGGTGAGGAGGTCAGCGGCGTGCTGGACGGGCAGGTACTGACCGATATCCGCGTCGAAACCCCGTCAGATCAGCGCGTTAAACCGCCGTGCCGGCACTACAAGGCTTGCGGGGGGTGCCAGTTGCAGCATGCCTCGGACGCGTTTGTGGCCGATTGGAAGGTCGCGGTGGTGCGCAACGCTCTGGCCGCGCAAGGGCTCGATGCCCCGATGCGGCCCATTCACACCTCGCCCGACCGATCCCGCCGCCGCGCGACCATCGCGGTCAGGCGCACGAAAAAGGGCACCCTTGCCGGGTTCCACGGCCGCGCCTCGGACACGATCACCGAAATCCCCGATTGCCACCTGCTGGACCCGGCGCTGATCGCCGCCATTCCGGTGGCCGAGGCACTGGCGCTGCTGGGCGGCAGCCGCAAGGGGGTGCTGGCCGTGACCCTGACCTTGTCCGAGAGTGGGCTGGACGTCGCGGTCAAGGGCGGCAAGCCGCTGGACGGGCCGCTGGAACTGGCGCTGGCGCAGGCGACCGAGAAACACGGGCTGGCGCGGCTCAGCTGGGACGGTGAGGTCATCGCAATGCGCCATCCCCCGGTGCAACGGTTCGGAAGCGCCGAAGTGACGCCGCCGCCGGGGGCCTTCCTGCAGGCCACAAAGGACGGAGAACAGGCTCTGTTACAGGCGGTATCCGAGGCAACGGAAGGCGCAAGGCGCATCGTTGATTTGTTTGCGGGCAGCGGAACTTTCTCGCTGCCGCTGGCGCAAACCGCTGAAATCCACGCGGTCGAAGGTGAGGCCGCAATGACGCAAGCGCTGGATCAGGGCTGGCGTCGTGCGCAAGGTTTGAAACGCGTCACAAGCGAAGCGCGCGACCTGTTTCGCCGTCCGCTGATGCCCGACGAACTCAAAGCCTTTGACGCCGTCGTACTGGACCCGCCCCGCGCCGGGGCCGAGGCGCAGGTGGCCGAATTGGCGCAGGCCAGACGCCCGGTGATCGCCTATGTCTCGTGCAACCCGGTCACGTTCGCACGGGATGCAAAAACGCTGGTTAACGCGGGCTACACCCTTGAATGGGTACAGGTCGTTGACCAATTTCGATGGTCGTCACATACGGAACTTGCCGCGCGGTTTGTGCTGAACCCCGCAACTTGAGCAGACAGGAAAGAGACAGGCATGGGGTTCACGCAGCGGTTGCTGTCCATTATCGAAGCGCCCGCCTTCGGGCGGTTCATCACCGGCGTTATCATCTTCAACGCGATCCTGCTGGGGATGGAGACCTCGCCCACGCTGATGGAGGCGGCGGGCCCCCTGATCGTGGTTCTGGACAAGCTGTGCCTTGCCATCTTCGTGGCCGAGATTGCGATGAAGCTGATCGCCACCGGTCGCCGGTTCTTTACAAGCGGCTGGAATATCTTTGACTTTCTGATCGTCGGCATCGCCCTTGTGCCCAGCGCGGGCAGCCTGTCGGTGCTGCGGGCGCTGCGGATTCTGCGGGTTTTGCGCGTCATCTCGGTCGCGCCGCGCCTGCGCCGGGTGGTCGAGGGGTTTATCTCGGCCCTGCCGGGCATGGCCAGCGTGTTCCTGTTGATGGCGATCCTGTTCTATATCGGCGCGGTGATCTCGACCAAGCTGTTCTCGTATTCCTTCCCCGACTGGTTCGGCGATCTGGGTCTGTCGGCCTATACGCTGTTCCAGATCATGACGCTGGAAAGCTGGTCGATGGGCATCGTCCGCCCGGTGATGGAGGTCTATCCCTATGCCTGGCTGTTCTTCGTGCCGTTCATCATGGTCACCACCTTTGCGGTGGTGAACCTGCTGGTGGGTCTGATCGTGAATTCGATGCAGGATGCGCATCACGCGGAAGACGAAGTGAAAACCGACGCTTACCGGGACGAGGTGCTGGAGCGGCTGGAAACCATCGAACGCCGGCTGATCGAGCAGGCGAACAGCAAAAAGTGATTTCAGTTTTCTGGAATTTTGGCATAATGCTGAAAAAAAACAGCAGGCAGTGAAACATGGATCGTCGAGCATTTGGATTGGGTGCGATGGCTACGCTGAGCCTTTCGGCTTGTGCCTCAGCCAACCCGAGATTTCTTACATATAATGGGCCCGAGGTGACCGCATTGGTGGTCAACAAGGGCGCGCGCAAGCTGTACCTTCTGCACAATGAACAGATTTTGCGCGAATACGAGGTCGATCTGGGCTTTGCACCCGACGGTACCAAGACCAAGAAGGGCGACGGCCGCACGCCCGAGGGAACCTATCTGATCGACCGCCGCAACCCGCGCAGCCGCTATCATCTGTCACTGGGGATTTCCTACCCGAACTCTGCCGACCGGGCGCAGGCCAAGGCGGCGGGGGTCGATCCGGGCGGTGACATTTTTATCCACGGCCAGCCCAATCTGCGATCCGAGTTCAAACGCGCGAAAAAGACCCCGGACTGGACGGCGGGCTGTATCGCGGTGAAGAACGAAGAGATTGAAGAGATTTACGCGATGGTGAACGAAGGTACCGTGATCACCCTGCGCCCCTAGGCGCAGGCCATAGCGGTTTCCACGCGCCAAACCCGAATTGCAGATAATCCTGCTGGTAGGTCTCGGCCGCCAGCGCCTCGAGCTGTTTGTCGTAAATCTGGTCGAGCGTATAGGGCGTTTCCGGCGCGCAGCTTTCCACGGCTGGCGGCGTTGTGTGGCCCAGACTGCGGGCCAGATCGGGCAGGGCTGTCGCGACCTCTTCTTCCCGCAGGATCAGGTCGGGTTGGGCGAAGCCCGACATCCCCTCCAAGACGCGGGACTGGCTGCACCAGGTTCCGTCCACCCGGATTGGGGTCTGGCCGTTCAGGTTGTGGCGCAGAAACCGCAGGAAGGCGGCGAAAGCCTCGCGGTGCTGATCCAGCGAATAATTGTGGTCGCGTATCTGACCGGGGATCGGCAGTTTGAACTTGTTTCGCAGCGTGTTGCGGATGATCTGATAGCTGCCGGGGTCCTTGTTCAGGATCCGCGTGCAAAAGGCGGTATGCGCGCGGGCCAACGGGTGGCGCAGGACCGTGAACTTGCGGTGGCCGGGGTGCGAAGACATCCAGCGCCGTGTCTGTTTGCGATTACGGTCGGTCAGCAGCCCGTCCGGTTCGACCCCATCCAGCTTTGCCATCCAGCCAGTAATCGCATGTTCGATCCCGCTGCGGATGGGCAGATACATCAGCGGTGTTTTGGGGGCGGCGACGTAAAACGCCACCGCATGCCCGCGCCGGGGCTCGAAATCCGGCGCGTGGTGCAGAGAAAACCTGTCCACCTGCGACAGGGCCTGCTCCATCTCGTGCGGGTTGGTGACTTTGTCCTGCGCCGTGCCGGGGTTTTGCGGTTTCAGCGTATCGTCCAGACTATCCAGCCGCGCCGTAACTCCTAGCCAGGCGGCGAGGCCGTTCAGAACGTCCAATTGGCTCAGGTCATCGAAACTCAGGCAAAACGCCACCTGCCCCGAGGTCTGAAGCCGGTGCTGCAGCATCTGCTGATAGCGTTGCTGCTGATCCAGATACTCCGCGAATTCATCGGCCAGAAACGCGACCTTGGCGTCGAGCCGGCGTTTGATGTTTTTCAACTGCCATTGCTTCGTTTCACGCGCGATTTTCAGCGACAGGTAGCTGTCCAGCGGATTGCGGGTCAGGATGATCTTGGCGCAGCGCGGATCGTCCAGCGCCATGTCCAGAACGCGCGGGTCATGGTCGTGGAAATAGCGAAACCCGTTCAGCGCGCCGGGTGCTGTGCGAATGGCCTGGATCAGCCGGGTCGGGTCTTCGTCGCGCTCGTCCAGCGTCACGCCCAGCAGGTCCTGCGATTTTACCTTGCCGATGAAATGCGGGTTGAACGCTTCACCATGGCCGGTCACGCCCTGCAGCGCGTTCAGATTGGCCTCGAGCAGGTTCGAGCCCGTGCGCATGGCGGCCAGTATGATGAAATAGTCAAACTTGGCGGTCATGGGCGGTTATTGCACCAGATAGGGTTTGCGATAGGGTCTGGTCTGGGTGCCGAACACGTCATCCACCGGGAAATCGCCCATCAGTTGCGGGTGCATCCCCTGATTCTTGAGGTTCTGCAGGAATTTCCCAAAGCCCGACAGATCGACCATTTTGGGGGTTTCGATCAGATGAGGGGGGTGCGGCGATCCGATCTCTTCAATGATCGTGTGCAACAGCTCCATCGGGGATTCGATGAATTCCACCAGCGACCAACGCCGCATCCGCGCCTTGGTCCAGACCGAGGTCAGAACCTCGAGCTGTTTGGTTTCAATCTGCTGCAGGCGGGCGGCCTCGGTCCGGATGTCGGCGAAATTCATGTTCGACCGGAACAGCGGGATGGCCCAGGCCCCGGTGATGACCGAGATCTGGGCATTCTTGTCGCGCGCCAGAAACCAGTTGATTTCCTGCGTGTCGGTCGGCCCGAACTGAAAGCACTGCCGCTCGCCCCGCGTGTTCCAGATCAGGTTCGACAAAAACGCCGTCGGGTTGTAATCGCGCAGGGTGGCGCAGTCGCTCAGCGCGCCATAGGTGAGGGTTTCCCCATTGGCGAACTCGGCCCGGCCGGGTCCAAACAGATGCCCGTGCACGCGGGTTCCGGTGGCGGCGGTCAGCCAGGGCTGAAAATCCTCGAACAGTTCGGTGAACCCCTGAAACACCGAATAGGGCGATGAAGTCAGGCCGTTTTCCGACCCGTGGCGGGGAAAGCGGCCCTGCATGTACAGCCCGTCGCGCCCGCGGGTGCGCCGCTCGACCGCCTTGGCGAATACGCGGTCGATCTTGCCGGGGTTGGGCTCGGCCGGTTTCATCGCGCTGGCCTGATCGGTCAGAAAGGCCTGATACAAACGATCGGCCCGCCACCAGATTTTGCGGGCAACGAAGCAATCCGAGCGGCGCAGCAATTGCAGGTGATCGTCATAGAAGATGTGCGGGCGGCCTTCGTGGTCGAACTTGGACAGGGTCAGCGACCGGCTTTCGATATGCGTGGAATAGAGCCGCGCCAGCGTCTGGAAATAACTTTCGTCGGGTATCCAGACGCGGCGGAAATAGCGGTGATACAGTTTGCGCTTGGGGTCCTGCAGGATCGCCGACAGGGTCTGGCGGGTCAGGCACCACCACTGGCTGCCCATATGCGGTACCAGCCCCTCGGGGATCTGACGGCGCATGCCCAGGGCGCGCTGCAGTTTGACATAGGCGTCGAACAATTTGCGCTGCCGGCGCCAGTAAAACGGAAACCGCAGGGTGAAGCGTTCGTGGTCCAACCCGCCGATGGTCCAGCTGACATCCGCCGTCGTTGCGCTTTCGATGAAATCGACGCGGGGGCGGTCGGACAGGTAGTCGATCAGTTCCTGCACCGGACGCAGCGGCAGGCACGCGCCCGAGGACAGAAAGACATGGCGCACGTCCGGAAAGCGTTCAAGCATCATCTCGGACGCGGATTGCGAGGCGGCGACGATGCCCCAGCCACCCCATTCGCAGACATGCCGGTCCGAGAACAGGATCAGCGGATTGTCGGAACAGGCCCTGGCGAAGGTGGAATAGGCGCTATTGGGCACTTTGCGGTCCACATGGATCACCACCGGACAGCCCGAGGCGGTCCAGTGCCGCGCCACCTGCTCGGCCCGGTCCAGCGCGGTGTGCACCAGCATGACGATGCCAAGGCTGTTCATGCCCAGTTTCCTTTCGACATGAGGCCCAGAATCTCCAACTGCCGCCAGTTGATGTATTTTTCGGACCAGTCGCAGTGAAAGACGGGGCTGTCCTGCAATTGCGTGGCATAGGCGTGGTATTCGGCTGAACTGCTGAAATGCTGGCCGCGCTGCAATTCCTCGCGCGCCTTATCGCCCAGCGTGCTGATCAGCTTGGCATGCAGCAGCGCGCCGCTGATCTTTTCGCCGCCCCATTCGTCATAGACCTGATTCAGCCCGCGCGGCAGCAGCGCATGAGTGGAGCTGACATAGACATAGCGCCGGTCCCATTTCACCAAAGGGATCTTGTTCAGCGCCGGCGCTTTCGAGGGGTCGTCGCGAAAGAACACCCGCGCGCGCGGACCGCCCTGAATCCAGAGGTTGCGGTAATCGGGGTTCTTGCTGATCACGTAATTGCCCGCGTCGAACCAGCCTGCGGTGTCGAACGGGTTCTGGCCTTCGCTGTAGGGGTCCGCATCCACCGGGCCTTCGGGATACATATCGATCAGCATGGTGCCGAAACTGCGCACTCCGGTCATGTCCAGCCAGTCGGTCAGCGCGCGAATGGGGCGGGTGTCGCAGAACGGGTAGACAAGGAACTCATCCGGGTCGACGGTCAGAACCCAATGCTTATGCGCATATTTCCGCAGCAGATAGTTGGACCAGTCCAGCCCATAACCTGCCTTTTTGTAGCTGGTCCTGGTCTGCCAGACCGAGACATCCGGCTGCGCTTCCAGAAACGCGGCCGTCCCGTCGTCGCTGTCATTGTCGACGAAGAGGAAGTGATTGATACCCAGCTTGCGATAATAGTCCAGAAAATAGGGCAGGCGGATTTTCTCGTTGCGCACCACGCTCATCAGCAGAACGTCGTCGCGGCGGATGGTGTGCGTGTTATTGCTGACCGGCTTCAGGTGCCGCCGTTTGCGCAGACAACGCACCAGACGGCGCTTGCGCCGCAACCTCATCCGGTATGAATCCAACAGGCTCACGCGACTGCCAAACCTTTACTCCTACGCGAGCATGCCCGGGGCTGGTTCAGGCCAGAGTGGTGCCGGGCAATTGCCGTGTTATGACATTTTTGCATGTTTCGAGGCAATGAGTTTAAAACCCGTTAGTTCCCCCCCGTGGTTTTTGGCCAACGTTTCGGGCCTGTTCAGGCAAATCCGCCGGAATTCATCAGGCCAAGCGCCTGCATCTGTTCCCAGCCGGTGTATTTCATCGAGTGTGAAGTCCACATGTCGGGCTGGTTAAGAACATCGTCGTAATAGCCTGCGAACTGGTCCGGGTCGTGGAAATGCTGTCGCCGCTGTTTCTCGATCCATGATTTTTCGACGATTTCGGGCAGGAACTTGGTGTGCAGCAAAACGCCCGAAGGGGACTGACCTTCTGGCCCGTCATAGCCCGCATTCAAGTGCCGGGGCAGAATGGAATGGCTGGAAATGACATAAGCATACCGGCGCGACCAGCGGATCAGGGGAATTTTGTTCAGCGTCGGTGATTTACGCGGGGTATCGGCAAAGAACACCCGCTCACGCGCGCCGCCCTGCAGCCACAGATTGCCCATCGGGCTTTGCCGTTGCGCGCGGTAGGGGCCGGGGTCGAACCAATTGACCACCTCGGTCGGGTCGGTTTCAGGATCATAGGTCTGGGTGCCCAGCGGGCCCTTGGGATAAAGGTCCAGCATCAAAGCGCCGAACGTGTTCCGGCCTGTGCCCTCCAGCCAGGCGGTCAGGTCCTGCAGGGGTCGGACCTCGTGATGGGTATAGATCAACAGCTCATCGGCATCGACCATCAGGGTCCAGTGATCGTGGCCGTAACGCATTTGCAACCAGGTCAGCCACAGCATTCCGTAGCGCGCGGCGCGATAGCTGGCATGGGTCTGCCAGACCGAGACATCCGGTTGCTGCAACAGATACTCGGTGCTGCCATCGTCGCTGCCATTGTCCACGATCAGAAAGTGGTTCACCCCAAGGCGGCGGTAGTGGTCGAGGAACCACGGCAACCGGGTGATTTCATTGCGCAGGGTGGTAAAGGCCAGGATGTCGCCGGGGGTGATCCGGTTGGTGCGGTCGCTCAGGCTGTTCAACTGATGGCGGCTGCGGAAGGATTGCCACAACAGCCTGCGCCGCTTCCACCGCAACCGATAGCGCTGCGCCCAGCTAATCCGGGGCAGTGTCTGGGCCGCGCTGGTCAACGGCCCCTCACTTGTCGTAGTGGCCGTTCTGGTGCCAGCGCCAGGCATCGCCGATCATCGTCTCTAACGTTGATCTTTTGGGCGTCCAGCCCAGTTCAGCCTCGGCCCGGACCGAGCCCGAAACCAGCTTGGTGCAATCGCCCGCCCGGCGGGGTCCGACGGAATAGGGCACGGGGCGATTGGTAACGTTGCGCGATTGCTCGATCACTTCCAGCACCGAAAAGCCCGAGCCGGTGCCAAGGTTGAACACCCGGCTGCCCCTGTCCTGTTCCAGCCAGTTCAGCCCCAGCACATGGGCATCGACCAGATCGCAGACATGGACATAGTCGCGAATACAAGTGCCGTCCGGGGTGTCGTAATCGGTGCCGAACACGGTCAGCCCGTCGCGCTTGCCGTCGATCGCGTCCAGCATCAGCGGCACCAGATGGGTTTCGGGGCGGTGGAATTCTCCGACCTCGCCATCGGGGTCGGCGCCTGCGACGTTGAAATACCGGAAAATCACGCTGCGCAGGCCGTGCGAGGCTTCGAAATCGCGCAGGATATCCTCGATGGCGCGTTTTGAGGCGCCATAGGCGTTCAGCGGATGTTGCGCGGCGGATTCGTCCAACACGACATTGTCCTGATCGCCATAGGTGGCGCAGGTCGAAGAGAACACGAAATCCAGACAACCCGCCGCCACCGCGGCCTCGATCAGGTTCAGAGAGCCGGTGACATTATTCGACCAGTAGCGCCCCGGTTCGCGCATCGCTTCGCCCACCTGGCTGAGGGCGGCGAAATGCATGACGGCGGCGGGCTGGTATTGCGCGAAGACCTCGTCCAGACGCACCCGGTCCAGCAGGTCGCCCTGGGCAAAGGGTCCGAATTTTACCGCGTCCTGCCAGCCTGTGACCAGATTGTCGAAGGTGACCGGCGTATATCCGGCGCGGGCCAGCGCCTTGCAGGCATGCGACCCGACATAGCCCGCACCGCCGGTAACAAGAATGTTCGTCATGGGTTTTCCACTGTCCAAAATCCGGGCGTGTTTAGGGGGTTTCGGCGCTGGGCGCCACGGGGAAAACGGGTCAATCCAACCCCATCGCGGCCATCATCCCTTCGATCTTCGGCACGTCCTCCGGATTGTTCAACTCCCAGAACTGGCGGCCTTTGGCGTCGACCTCGACACACAGAACGGTGCGGCCGTTTTCCATGAAGCGCAGTTGCTCCAGCCCTTCCAGCTGTTCCAGCGGGCCGGTGGACCATGTGGGATAGGCGGCAAGCGCGTCGGGCCGGTAGGCATAGACACCGACATGGTGGAACACCGGGGTCAGTTCGTCATCCGCATAGGTCTGCGCGGTGTAGGGCACGACCTCTTTCGAGAAATACATCGCGCTGTGGTCGGCGGCGAACACGGCGGTCGTGCCGCCGACGCGCCCATGTTTGCGGTCGTTCAGCAACCCGTTCAGAGCCGCGCCATCGCAACGCAGCACTGGGGTCGCAACGCCTGCCTCGGGCGCGGCGCGCAGGCCGGTGATCAGATCCTCGACAAACCAATGCGGGGTCAGGGGGGCGTCGCCCTGAAGATTGACCACGATATCGTAGCCTCCGCCCAGAACATCCAGCGTCTCGGCACAGCGCTCGGTGCCGTTGACGCAGGTGTCCGAGGTCATCACAACCTCGGCGCCAAACCCCTCGGAAACCTCACGGATGCGGTCGTCGTCGGTGGCGACCACCACCTTATCGACGCCTGAGACCGATTTGGCTGCCCGCCACGACCGTTCGATCAGCGTCATTGCGGTGCCATTCGCCCCGGTCAGCGGCACCAGCGGTTTGCCCGGATACCGGGATGAGGCATAGCGGGCGGGGATCGCGATCAGAACGGACATCAGGCCTCCTTCAGCTCAACACCTGGAGCGTAGGCGATGAAGAACGGGTTTGCATAGGCATCCTTGCCATAGGTCAGCGGGCTATGGTCGTCGAACCGCACCACATTGCCGCCGGCACCTGCCAGCACGGCGTGGCCTGCGGCGGTGTCCCACTCCATCGTCCGGCCCACGCGGGGATAGAGATCCGCCTCACCCGTGGCGACCAGACAGAATTTCAGGGATGAGCCGGCGCTTTTGCTGTCAGCCACCTGATATTTGTTGATGTAATCTTCGGTCGCCTGATCCCGGTGCGACTTGGACGCAACGATCAAAAGCGCCGAATTGTCCGGATTAGACACTGATATTGGCGTCACATCGCCTGCTTGCGCCTTGTCCAGCACGCCGGTTTCCTCGACCGACTGCCCATCGGCCCGGGTGTAGAACATGCGCCCTTTGGCCGGGGCGTAAACCACGCCGCGGGTCGGCACCCCGTTTTCCACCAGCGCGATGTTGACGGTGAAATCGCCACGCCGGTTGATGAATTCCTTGGTGCCGTCCAGCGGATCGACGATCAGGAACGTGTCGCCTTTTTCCGAATGCGATTCCGCCTGTTCCTCGGTCACCAACAGGATATCGGGAAATGCCGCACGCAACCCGGCCGCGATCAGCGCATCGGCGGCTTCGTCCGCTTCGGTCACGGGGCTGGCGTCGGATTTGACTTTGACGTCGAAATCATCTGCTTCGTAGATTTCCATGATCTTGTCGCCTGCTTCCAGGGCCAGACGCCGGATAACGGGGATAAGCGCGTCGTAGGTCACAAAAAAGCTCCGTTCCTGTGGTTTGTTGATCCAAAATCCTGACGGACTTATGATGTGCCGGTTACGGAACGGCAAGACAATGATGCCAGATTGAGGGCGGCAAAGCAGGAAAGACCCATCGAGTGTTCTATTTCGACCGCAACAAAACGCTGCTGGGCGGCGCGTTCACCACGGCGGAACTGGTGTTTCACGGCGTGGTGCGCGATGTGCGTGCCAAGCATTCGAACGCGGTGGTCGCGATCGTGATGAACATTCTGCAGATCGTCATGATGGCGATGGTGTTCTATCTGATCATGTCCTTCATGGGGACGCGCGTGGCGAAAATCCGGGGCGAGTTCATCCTGTATCTTCTGTCCGGCGTTTTCCTGTTCATGACCCATATTCAGGGCGTCAGCGCGCTGACCAAGCTGGGCGGGAAAAACAATCCGATGATGCTGCATTCGCCGATGAATGCGATGGTCATGATCCTGTCTGCCGCGTTCGGCACACTGTATAAGCAGTTGATGTCCATTCTGGTGATCCTGTTCATCTACAGCGTCAGCGTTGCCCCGTTGGAGATTCAGGACCCCGGCGGGGCCTTTGCGATGCTGATCCTGGCCTGGTTTACCGGCTGCGCGGTGGGTCTGGTGTTCATGGCGATGAAACCGTGGTTTCCGACAACCGCAGGCATGCTCAGCAATATCTACCGCCGTATGAACATGGTGTTTTCCGGCAAGATGTTTGTCGCCAACGCGCTGGGCGGCGGGCTTCTGATGATGTTTGCCTGGAACCCGCTGTTCCACATAATCGACCAGTGCCGCGGCTTTGTGTTCCGCAATTATTTCCCGCGCAACACCAGTTGGGAATATGCGCTGTGGGTCGGGATTGCCCTGCTGATGATCGGGCTGCTGGCCGAGTTCTACACCCGCCAGCATATCTCGAATAGCTGGAACGCCCGGCGCTAATTCGCCACCCGCATGGTCAGGTTGATCCGCCCGCCTTTTGGCAACAGCTTCGATGACCCGAACCGGATGCGGTCCACCCCGTGATAGGCCAGCCGCGCCGGTCCGCCCATGATCACCACATCGCCCGAGTTCAGCCACAGGGATTCGGTCTTGCCCCCCCGCGTCAGATTGCCGATTCGAAACAGCGCATCATCGCCCAATGAGACGGACAGGACCGGCCAGGAAAAATCCGCCTCATCCTTGTCCTGATGCAGACCCATTCGCGCGCCCTCGCCATAATAGTTGATCAGGCAGCAATCCGGCGCGCGTTCGGAACTGACAAGGTCGCGCCAGATATCAAGGATCGGGTCGGGAATGCCCGGCCAGTGTCCGCCCTTGGGATGTTCGGCCTGATACCGGTATCCCGCCCTGTCGGAGACCCAGCCCAACGCCCCGGCCGAGGTCATGCGCACCGACATTTCCTTGCCCGAGGGCGTCATCGGGCGGAACAGGGGTGCCGCTTTCAGAATCGGGCGCAGCAGGTCGATCAGCCGCGTCTGGGCGGCGCTATCCAGATAGCCCTTTCTGATATCGAAATCCCGCAAAAGCAGCCGCGTCATTCCAGAAACCCCATTCCTTTCCAAATCCTTGCCAAAAAAGGCCTCAGATTCCCGAAAACCTGCGTTTTACGGTGCTTGCAGGCCCTTGGTCTGGCCCTTATATACGCCGGGACGCGCGATGGTGTAGTGCCGTCGCGCACATCAGATCGGGGACAGGATGCCATAACGGGTCCGGCCCTCGGGACATCGCCTTGAAGAGAAAGGGATTGCAAAAATGGGAAAAGTCATCGGGATTGACCTCGGGACCACCAACTCGTGTGTGGCCATCATGGACGGCTCGCAGCCGAAGGTCATCGAAAATGCCGAAGGGGCGCGGACCACGCCCTCGATCGTCGCCTTCACCGAAGATGAGCGACTGGTCGGTCAGCCTGCAAAACGTCAGGCGGTCACCAACCCCGACAACACGATCTTTGGCGTCAAGCGTCTGATCGGTCGTCGCGTGGATGATGCAGAAGTCGAAAAAGACAAGAAAATGGTGCCCTATGCCATCGTCGATGGCGGCAATGGCGACGCATGGGTCGAAGCCCGTGGTGAGAAATACTCGCCCAGCCAGATCTCGGCCTTCACGCTGGGCAAGATGAAGGAAACCGCCGAAAGCTATCTGGGTGAGGATGTCACGCAGGCGGTCATCACCGTTCCGGCCTATTTCAACGACGCCCAGCGTCAGGCCACCAAAGACGCCGGTAAAATCGCCGGTCTGGAAGTGCTGCGGATCATCAACGAACCGACAGCCGCCGCGCTGGCCTATGGTCTGGACAAGGAAGACACCCAAACCATCGCGGTCTATGACCTGGGTGGCGGTACCTTCGACGTGACCATCCTGGAAATCGATGATGGTCTGTTCGAAGTCAAATCGACCAACGGCGACACCTTCCTGGGTGGTGAAGACTTTGACATGCGCATCGTCAACTACCTGGCGGACGAGTTCAAAAAGGAACACGGCGTCGATCTGTCGGCTGACAAGATGGCGCTGCAGCGTCTGAAAGAAGCCGCCGAGAAAGCCAAGATCGAGCTCAGCTCGACCTCGCAGACCGAGATCAACCAGCCGTTCATCTCGATGGGCTCGAACGGCCAGCCGCTGCACATGGTCATGAAGCTGACCCGTGCCAAGCTGGAATCTCTGGTTGGCGACCTGATCAAGAAGTCGATGAAGCCCTGTCAGGCGGCCCTGAAAGACGCGGGCCTGTCGGCTGGCGACGTGGATGAGGTTGTTCTGGTCGGTGGTATGACCCGGATGCCGAAAGTGATCGAAGAGGTCACCAAATTCTTCGGCAAAGAGCCCCACAAGGGTGTGAACCCGGACGAAGTGGTTGCCATGGGCGCCGCCATTCAGGCCGGTGTTCTGCAGGGCGATGTCAAAGACGTAGTTCTGCTGGACGTAACCCCGCTGTCGTTGGGGATCGAGACGCTGGGTGGCGTGTTCACCCGCCTGATCGACCGCAACACGACCATTCCGACCAAGAAGTCTCAGGTCTTCTCGACCGCCGAGGACAACCAGAACGCCGTTACCATCCGCGTGTTCCAGGGCGAACGTGAAATGGCCACGGACAACAAGATCCTGGGTCAGTTCAACCTCGAAGACATCCCGCCGGCACCGCGCGGCATGCCGCAGATCGAGGTGACGTTTGATATCGACGCCAACGGCATTGTCTCAGTTTCGGCCAAGGACAAGGGCACCGGCAAGGAACAGAAGATCACCATCCAAGCCTCGGGCGGTCTGTCCGACGAGGACATCGAAAAGATGGTCAAGGACGCCGAAGAGAACGCGGAAGCCGACAAGGAACGCCGCGAACTGGTCGACGCCAAGAACCAGGCGGAAAGCCTGATCCATTCGACCGAAAAGTCGATGGAAGAGCATTCCGACAAGGTCGACCCGACCACCATCGAGGCGATCGAACTGGCCATTGCCGCGCTGAAGGACGAGCTGGAAACCGAAAATGCCGACAAGATCAAGTCGGGCATCCAGAACGTCACCGAAGCCGCCATGAAGCTGGGCGAGGCGATCTACAAGGCGCAAGCCGAAGAGGGTGAAGATGAGCCTGCGGCGGCAGATGCCGCGCCGGGCGATGATGACATTGTCGACGCCGAGTTCGAAGATCTGGACGACGACAAGCGTAACTAACCGGTAACCGGGCCAAGTCGGGCCGGTCCGCATCCCGGGCCGGCCCGATTACGTTGAGGCAGAAGGAAATACTGATGTCAAAACGCGACTACTATGATGTGCTCGGCGTAGCCAAGGGCGCATCAGCGGATGAGATCAAGAAGGGTTTTCGCAAGAAAGCCAAGGAATTGCATCCCGACCGCAACAAGGACAACCCGGATGCCGAGGCGCAGTTCAAAGAGGCCAACGAGGCTTATGACGTGCTGCGCGATGCCGACAAAAAGGCGGCTTATGACCGCTTTGGCCACGCCGCATTCGAAAACGGCATGGGTGGCGGTGGCCGTCCCGGTGGCGGCTTTGGTCAGGGAGACTTCTCCAGCGCCTTTTCGGACGTGTTCGACGATTTGTTCGGCGATTTCATGGGCGGCCAGCAACGCGGTGGCGGTGGACGTCGCGCCGCCCGCGGGTCTGACCTGCGCTACAACCTGCGCGTGACGCTGGAAGAAGCGTTTTCGGGCCTGCAGAAAACCATCAACGTTCCTGCCGCCGTGGCCTGTTCGGCCTGTGACGGCTCGGGCGCCGAAGGCGGCGTTGAACCGACAACCTGCCCGACCTGTTCCGGCATGGGCAAGGTGCGTGCGCAGCAGGGCTTCTTCACCGTTGAACGGACCTGCCCGACCTGTTCCGGTCTGGGTCAGATCATCAAGAACCCCTGCAAATCCTGCAACGGCGCAGGCCGCGTTGAAAAAGAGCGCGCCCTTTCCGTCAACATCCCCGCCGGTGTCGAAACCGGAACCCGCATCCGTCTGGCGGGCGAGGGTGAGGCCGGGATGCGTGGAGGCCCTCCGGGCGATCTCTATATCTTTGTCGAGGTCTCGGACCACAAACTGTTCGAACGCGACAGCGTGAATCTCTACTGCCGGGTTCCGGTCAGCATGGCCAAGGCAGCACTTGGCGGTTCCATCGAAGTGCCCACCATCGACGGTGGCCGTGGCCGGGTACAGATTCCCGCAGGCAGCCAATCGGGCCGCCAGATGCGCCTGCGCGGCAAGGGCATGCCCGCCCTGCGCGGCGGCGGCGTTGGTGACATGTTCATCGAACTCGCCGTGGAAACGCCGGTCAACCTGACTGCCCGTCAGAAAGAATTGTTGCGCGAATTTGACGATCTGGGCGAAGACAACCATCCGGAATCAAAAAGCTTCTTCTCGTCGGTCAAATCCTTCTGGGACGGTATGAAAGGCTGACCCGGTGCAATTGGGGGCTCTGCCCCCGCCGCCCTTCGGGCGACTCCCCCGGGATATTTATAGCCAGATGAAGCAGGGGATCCGTTCTTCATCTGGCCACAAATATCCCGGAGCGCGAGGCAGAGCCTCGCACAACATCTATCTGCGAAACGTCGTTTTGGCCTTACCAACGCGCCGCAATTGGCCTTAAACCGGGCCAATTGACCCTTGATTTTCAAAGCGTCTCCTGAGATGTTCCGCGCCAACCGTTGGGGTGCCCGCTTGCGCGGGCTGAGAGGTGCTGTGGCATCAACCCATCGAACCTGATCCGGGCAATACCGGCGGAGGGAACGGTCTTACGATACGCAGACGTTTTCCACGCCACCGTTGCCCAAAACCGAGTTGGAGCAACGATATGGCACCTATCGCCTTAACAATCGCGGGATCGGACAGCGGCGGCGGCGCCGGAATTCAGGCTGATCTCAAGGCCATGTCCGCGCTGGGTGTCTATGGGGCCAGCGTGATCACCGCGGTGACGGCGCAGAACACCAGGGCCGTGACGGCGGTGCATGGCATTCCGCTGGATGTGATTGCGGCCCAGATCGACGCGGTTCTGACCGATCTGGATGTCGGCGCGATCAAGATCGGCATGCTTGCCACGCCCGAAATCATCCGAACCGTCGCCGAGGGCATTGCCGGTTTCAAAGGTCCTGTTGTTCTGGACCCGGTGATGATCGCCAAATCGGGCGATGCTCTGCTGGCCGCAGAGGCGGTGGCGACCCTGCGCGATGTCCTTTTGCCCCGCGCCACGGTGCTGACCCCGAACCTGCCCGAAGCGGCTTGTTTGTTGGGTCGGTCGGATGCCGCCAGCCCAAAGGAGATGATCGAGCAGGGTCTCGATCTATGCGAACTGGGCGCACAGGCCGTGTTGATGAAGGGCGGGCACGGCACGGGCGAGGTCTGCCACGATCTGCTGGTTGACGCCTCGGGCTTTGTGGCCGAGTTTACAGCGCAGCGCCAGTGCACCCGAAACACCCATGGCACCGGCTGCACGCTGTCTTCCTCCATCGCGGCCGGTCTGGCCAAGGGGCTGTCTTTGACCGATGCCGTGGATCAGGCGCACGTGTACCTTCAGGAAGCCATCGCGCAGGCCGACGCTCTGAAGATCGGTCAGGGCCATGGACCGGTGCATCATTTCCACCGGGTCTGGGCGGCGTGACGGTCTGGTCCGTCATAGGGGCCGGCGTGGCTGGTCTGGCGGTTGCGTCCGAGCTTGTCGCGCGCGGGGCGAAGGTTCAGGTGTTCGACCCCGGGGGGCCTCCGGGCCCGCATGGATGTTCTTGGTGGGCCGGGGGCATGCTGGCGCCGTGGTGCGAGTATGAAAACGCCGAGGAACCAGTGCTGCGGCTGGGGCAGCAGGCGATCGACTGGTGGGCAGACCGAACCCGGGTTCACCGGCGGGGAACACTGGTGGTCGCCAATACCCGTGACCTGCCTGATCTACGCCGGTTTGCCCGTCGCACGGAGGGTTATTCTGAGGTCAATCGCGATGAAATCGCTTGTTTAGAACCTGATTTGCACGGGTTCGGCAAAGGTCTCCACTTTCGGTCCGAGGCGCATATCGATCCGCGTCAGGCCTTGCGGGATGTCCACCGCCAGCTTGACAAGGCGGGTGTTGCGTTCCACCGCGCGCTCGCCCCGGCGCAGCTGGACAACGTCATCGACTGCCGGGGCCTGCACGCGCGGGAATACCTGCATGACCTGCGCGGCGTGAAGGGTGAGATGCTGGTGATCCGCTGCCCGGATGTAACGCTGACGCGCCCGGTGCGCCTGCTGCACCCGCGCATGCCGCTTTACATCGTGCCGCGCGGCGACGGTATCTACATGCTGGGCGCGACGATGATCGAATCCGAGGACAGCAGCCGGATCACCGCGCGCTCGATGCTGGAACTGCTCAGTGCCGCTTACGCGCTGAACCCGGCCTTTGGCGAGGCCGAGGTGCTGGAAATCGGCGTCGATCTGCGCCCGGCCTTCCCGGACAACCTGCCCCGCATCCGGCGGCTGGGGCGGGTCATTTATGCCAACGGGCTCTACCGCCACGGCTATCTGCTGGCCCCGGCGCTGGCGCAGGGCGTGGCCGATCTGGCGCTGGAAAACAAACATTCGGAGATGGTCGATGAAGATCGTGCTTAACGGCGCACCGCGCGAGGTGCGGGCCGAAACTTTGGCAGACCTGCTGGCGGAATGCGGGTTCTCGGGCCGTGTCGCGACGGCGGTGAACGAAGATTTCGTGCCCTCCAGCCTGCGCGTCGCCCACAAATTGGCCGATGGCGACCGCGTTGAAGTCGTGGCACCGATGCAGGGGGGCTGAGGATGAAGGAGTTTTATGGTACCGAACTGCCCAACCCGCTGATGCTGGGCACCGCGCAATACCCCAGCCCGGCGATACTGGAGCAGGCGTTTCGCGACAGCGGGGCAGCGGTCGCCACCGTGTCCCTGCGCCGCGAATCCGGTGCGGGGCAGACATTCTGGCAGATGATCCGCGATCTGGGTGTTCTGGTTCTGCCAAACACCGCCGGGTGCCATACCGTCAAAGAGGCCGTGACAACTGCCCATATGGCGCGCGAGGTGTTCGATACCAGCTGGATCAAGTTGGAATTGATCGGCCACACCGACAGCCTGCAGCCGGATGTGTTCCAGCTGGTCGAGGCTGCGCGCATCCTGACCGAAGACGGGTTTCACGTGTTCCCCTATACCACCGACGACCTGATCGTCGGCGAACGTCTGCTCGCCGCCGGGTGTGAGGTGCTGATGCCCTGGGGCGCGCCCATCGGATCGGGGCGCGGGCTGAACAACGAATACGCCTTGCGGGCCATGCGGGCGGAATTTCCCGATGTGCCGCTGGTGATCGATGCAGGTATCGGCCTGCCCAGCCACGCGGCCCATGCGATGGAACTGGGCTATGATGCCGTGCTGCTGAACACCGCCGTGGCACGGGCCGGCGATCCGGCCAAGATGGCCCGCGCCATGATGCGCGCGATTGAGGCCGGGCAACTGGCCCATCAGGCCGACCCGATCGAGGCGCGCGACATGGCCGAACCCTCAACCCCCGTGATCGGAAAGGCCTTTCTGTCATGACGCTCGACCGGTTTTACCCGATCTTCGACCACTCCGATTGGTTGCGCCGGATGCTGCCGCTGGGCGTGAAGCTGGTGCAGTTGCGCGTAAAGGACCAGCCCGAGGATGTGGTACGCGACCAGATCGCCGTGTCGCGCGACCTGTGCCGGGACCATGGCGCGGTGCTGGTGGTGAACGACTATTGGCAGCAGGCGATTGATCTGGGCTGCGACTGGATTCATCTGGGGCAGGAGGATCTGGACGACGCCGATCTGACGGCCATCCGAAAAGCGGGTCTGAAACTGGGTGTTTCGACCCATGACGATGATGAGCTTGAGCGGGTGCTGGCCATGGACCCGGATTATGTCGCGCTGGGGCCTGTCTATCCCACCATCCTGAAAAAGATGAAATGGCATCAGCAGGGCCTGCCCCGCGTCACCGAATGGAAGGCGCGGGTGGGCGAGATCCCTCTGGTCGGGATCGGCGGAATGAGCGTGGAACGCGCGCCGGGTGTGTTGCAGGCCGGGGCGGATATCGTCTCGGTCGTCACGGATATCACCCTGAACACCGACCCCGAAGCGCGCGTGCGCCAATGGATCGGGGTCACCAGATGAGCCGCTATATGCGCCAAACCCTGCTGCCCGAGGTCGGGGCGGATGGCCAGGCGCGTTTGGCCTCGGCCCGCGTTCTGGTGGTGGGGGCAGGTGGTCTGGCGGCTCCGGTTCTGCCCTTGCTGGCCGGGGCCGGAGTGGGGCGGATCACGATTGTGGATGGCGATACGGTCGCGCTGTCGAACCTGCACCGGCAGACCTTGTTCACCGAGGCGGATTGCGGCCAGCCCAAGGCCGAGATTGCCGGGGATCGCTGTCGTGCCTTGAACGGTCAGATCGAAATCACCGCTCGAAAACAGGCTCTGACAAGTGAAAATGCGCCTAATCTGGTGGCGCAGGCGGATGTGGTTCTGGACTGCGCCGACAGCTATGCGGCCAGCTATATCCTTTCGGACACCTGTCTGGCGCAGGGCAAGCCGTTGATCAGCGCCTCGGTTCTGGGTCTGTCGGGTTATGTGGGCGGTTTCTGTGGCGGAGCACCCTCGCTGCGCGCCCTGTTCCCAAATGCGCCGGACAGCGGCGCCAGTTGCGCCACTGCGGGCGTTCTGGGTCCGGTCGTAGGCATGATCGGGGCAATGCAGGCGCAGATGGCGATGAACCTGATTTTGGGCATCGACCCGTCGCCGCTGGGTCAGATGGTGCAATATGATGGCCGGACCCTGCGCAGCAGCGGGTTTCGCTTTGACGACGCGCCCGAGCCCAGCAGTTGTTTCCGCTTTCTTTCGGTCGGGCAACTAACGGCGGATGACCAGATTGTCGAACTGCGCGGCCCGGACGAAGCGCCCGTTCCGGCGCACCCCGGCGCAGCGCGTGTCTCACCCGACAAACTGCGCGAAATAGACCCAAACAAAGGCAAAAGGCTGGCGCTGTGCTGCGCCACCGGCCTGCGCGCATGGCGCGCGGCCGAGCAAATCAAACCGGATTGGCCGGGCGAGATCGTCCTCGTCGCGGCCTCAACCTCGTGAACAGAAGGAAACGCGAGACATGAAAAAACTGATCGCTGCAATCGCCCTGCTGGCCGCCGCGCCCGCCTGGGCCGAGGACAAGATGACCGTCCTGCTGGACTGGTTCATCAACCCCGACCACGGTCCCATCATCGTGGCGCAGGAAAACGGTTATTTCGCCGAGCAGGGGCTTGAGGTCGAGATCGTTCCGCCCGCCGACCCGTCCGCCCCGCCGCGTCTGGTGGCGGCAGGTCAGGCCGATCTGGCCGTGTCCTACCAGCCGCAGTTGCACCTGCAAATCCACGAGGGCCTGCCCCTGAAACGCGTCGGCACGCTGGTCGCGACGCCGCTGAACTGCCTGCTGGTGCTGAAAGACGGCCCGATCAAATCGCCCGCCGATCTAAAGGGTAAGAAGATCGGCTTTTCCGTCGCTGGAGTGGAAGAGGCGGTGCTCAGCACCGTTCTGGGCAAGTACGGCGTCAAGCTGGATGAGGTCGAGCTGATCAACGTCAATTTCTCGCTGTCGCCCTCGCTGATGACGGGTCAGGTGGATGCGGTGATCGGCGCGTATCGGAACTTTGAGCTGAACCAGATGGACATCGAAGGCGTCCCCGGCACCTGTTTCTATATCGAGGAAGAAGGCGTGCCGCCCTATGACGAACTGATCTATGTCGCCAACCCCGAGACCATGGATACCGACAAGGTGGCCCGTTTCCTGGCCGCGACTGAAAAGGCGACGCAGTATATCGTCAACAACCCGGAAAAAAGCTGGGAAATCTTCTCGGGCACCTCGCCCGAATTGCAGGATGAGCTGAACGCCCGCGCCTGGGTCGATACGCTGCCGCGGTTTGCGCTGCGCCCGGCGGGGCTCGAGGCCGGTCGCTATGCGCGGTTCGAGGCATTTCTGAAAGACAGCGGCATGATCGACAGCATCAACCCGGTCAGCGATATCGCCATCGATGTGACCGCGCAATGAGCGGGTATGGCACAGCCTTCACCCTGATGCGGGATGCCGCACAGGGCCCGTGGCGGGAGTACACCCGCCACGGTTTTGTCGAGGGGCTAAAGGACGGAACACTGCCGCGGGAATCGTTCCTGCATTATCTGCGGCAGGACTACGTGTTCCTGACCCATTTCTCGCGGGCCTGGGCATTGGCCGTGGTCAAGGCGCAGACCCATGAGGAAATGCAGGTCGCCGCCGCCACGGTGAACGGGCTGATGCAGGAAGAAATGATGTTGCATGTCGGCGTCTGCGAGGCCGAGGGCATTTCCCGCGACGAGCTGATGGCGACGCCGGAACGGCCCGAGAACCTGGCCTATACCCGCTTCGTGCTCGAGGCCGGGTATTCGGGTGACTACCTGACCCTGCTGGCGGCGCTGTTGCCCTGTGTCATCGGCTATGCCGAGATCGGCGCGCGTTTGGCGCAAGAGGCCAGTTCCGAGACCTACCGCCCGTGGATCGACACCTATGCGGGTGATCAGTACCAAAGCTACTGCCATGACATCGGCGCGCTGATGGACAGCGCCCTGATCCGCAGGCTGGGTCCGGACTATACCGCGTTGCCGATCTGGTCGGATCTCTGCAAGACCTTCGAGATGGCAACGAAGCTTGAGGTCAATTTCTGGCAGATGGGCCTGACCCCATGACGCCTGCGCCCGATCTGACCATCAGCGGCACGGCCACAATCGACGGCGCGACCCTGTTCGCACCGTTGACCCTGACCCTTGGGGCCGGGCAGTGGACCTGTCTGCTGGGCGGATCGGGCGTTGGCAAGACCACCGTTTTGCGGCTGATTGCAGGGCTTGAAACCGGGGCCGATTTCAGCGGTCAGATCACCGCCAGCGACGGCCAACCGGTGCCGGATCGGGTGGCTTATATGGCGCAGGACGATCTGCTGCTGCCCTGGGCGACGGTGGCGCGGAATGTCTCGCTGGGCGCGCGGCTGCGGGGTGAAACGGTCGATCTGAACCGCCGGGACCGGCTGATCGAACGGATGCGGTTGCAGGATCACCTGACCAAGAAGCCCGCCGAATTGTCGGGCGGTCAGCGTCAGCGCGTGGCCCTTGCCCGCACGCTGATGGAGGATCGCCCCATCGTGCTGCTGGACGAGCCGTTCTCGGCCCTCGACGCGCGCACCCGCGCCGACATGCAGGATCTGGCGGCCGAGGCGCTGCAGGGCCGCACCGTTCTGCTGGTAACCCATGATCCGGGCGAGGCCGCGCGGTTGGGTCAATCCATCGTGGTGATGACGCAGCAGGGTCTGACGCCGTGCGATCCGCCACGGGCCCCGGCGCCGCGCCATGTCGACGATCTGGAAACGCTGGAAACCCAAGGCGCGCTGCTGAAGCTGCTGAGGGAAGCGGCATGAAGTTCGTTTCGGCCCTTGCAGCAACGGTTTTTGCGCTGGCGGTCTGGCAGGCGATTGTCAGCCTGACCGGCTTGCCGAAATTCATCCTGCCGGGCCCCGCGCTGGTGGCCGAGACCTGGTGGCAAAACCGCTGGCTGATTGCGGAACACACATGGATCACGGCGGTCGAGGTGGTCATCGGTCTGGCCGTCGGCACCGTGCTGGGCGTGGTGACGGCGCTGCAACTGGCCAATTCCCGCGCCGCGCGGGTGCTGGTGCAACCGATGCTGGTCTTTACGCAGGCTCTGCCGGTCTTTGCGCTGGCCCCGCTGCTGACGTTGTGGCTGGGCTATGGGCTGTGGTCCAAAGTGGCGATGGCGGTGCTGATCATTTATTTCCCGATCACCTCGTCCTTTTTCGACGGGCTGATGCGCACCCCGACCGGTTATCTGGATCTTGCCCGCACGATGCAGGCCAGCAAGCGGACGGTGTTGTGGCATATCCGCATTCCGACGGCCTTGCCCTCGTTGGCCTCGGGGATGCGGCTGGCCGCCGTCTACGCGCCGATCGGGGCGGTGATTGGCGAATGGGTGGGTTCGTCGCAAGGGTTGGGCTATCTGATGCTGCTGGCCAATGGCCGCGCCAAGACCGATCTGATGTTTGCGGCGATGCTGACGCTGGGCGTGTTCTCGATTGTGCTGCACATGATTATCCGCCGCGCCACCGCGCGCATGGCGGGTGAGGCGCGTTAACCATTCGGAAACCGAATCCGGGGCAGGGTGGGCGCATGACACAGGACGCCTTTGCCGAAGCCCCGATGCTGTTTGAAACGGACGAAGCGCCCGCGCAGCCGCTGCCGACGGGTCGGTTACCCTCGTACATCAAAGACCATCGCAAGCGGCTGCGCGAACGGTTCATGGCGGGCGGCTCGGCGGCGATGCCGGATTACGAGTTGCTGGAGCTGGTCCTGTTCCGATCCATTCCCCGGCAGGACGTGAAACCCCTGGCACGGGCGCTGATGGATACGTTCGGCGATTTCAACCGGGTGCTGACCGCGCCCGTGGACCGGCTGCGGCAGATCAAGGGGGTGGGCGATACGGTGATCACCGACCTGAAAATCCTCGAGGCGTGCGCCCATCGCATGGCCCGCGCGCGGGTGATGCAGCGGCACGTGATCTCGGGTTGGGACGCGCTGGTGGATTACTGTCACACGACGATGGCCCATCGCGAGACCGAGCAGTTCCGCGTGTTCTTTCTGGACCGCAAGAACGTCCTGATCGCGGATGAGGAGCAGGCCAAGGGTACGGTAGATCACGTCCCGGTCTATCCGCGCGAAGTGGCGAAGCGGGCGCTGGAACTGAACGCCTCGGCCCTGATACTGGTGCATAATCACCCGTCGGGCGATCCGACGCCGTCGCAATCGGATATCGATATGACCAACCGGATTCAGGATGCGTGTTCGGCGCTGGGCCTGACCTTGCATGATCATCTGATCATCGGCAAATCGACCGAGCTGAGTTTTCGGTCGCAGGGGTATTTGTAGGGGCGTTGCCCCTCTGCAACCCCATCGTATTTGGAACTAGGCGAAGGGGGTTATTGCACCCAAACCTCGACGCGGCGGTTGACCTTGCGGCCCCATTCGGTGTCGTCGCAGGCCATTGGCATGGCTTCGCCAAAGCCCTCGACCGCGATTTCGATACTGTCGGGGATGTCGGTTTCAACCGCGGCCAGCACGGCGTTGCGCACGGTCTGCGCCCGGCGCAGGGCAATTCTGGAATTGGCTGATGCCGCGCCGTCGCCATCGCTGAAACCGGCAAAGACCAGCTTGCGCGCGTCGATCGCCCCGGATTCGAGCGCCTGCGCCAATTGCTGGATGTTCGAGCGCGATTGCGCATCCGGGCGCGACGAGCCTGTTTCAAAACGGAACGACAGCGACAGGCGGGACATGGGCCGCAGCGTTTCGATCATCCGCTGCAGTTCCTCCAGCCCGACCTCGGCGCCGCCATTGACGATGGCATTGGACAGACGGTCACCTTGCAGACCGATCCGCATCACCTCGGGCGACTGGTCCACATAACCTGCCTGACGGATCGCCATCTGCGCATCCGCGCTTTGGCTATAGGCCAGGAATTGCCGCCCGATCCGGGGTAGCCTGCGGGCGGGCAGGTACAGAAACATCGGCGCGGTCAGCGGGTAATCCTCGGTCTTGATCGACTGACGCGTCGCGGCCAGAGCATGGCCGCAGCCGCCGGTCAGAGGCAACATCCGCGCCGCATCGGCTGAGGCCTGAGAGGCGATGCCGATGGCAAACGGGTCTTTGGCAACCGCGCGGACCAGATCGCTGCTTCGGGTGTGGCGGATCACATCGTCGGTCAGAGACACGCCCGCAGGGTCCAGAAGCTGATCGGTGACGGCCTGCGCCAGCCCGGACCCCTGATCCGGCATGTGCAGCGTTATCGGCGCAGCGGGTCCGCCCAGCCCGGACCAGTCGGTGATCTGGCCCGACAGAACCAGCGCCAGATCCGATGGCGATATCTGCCGCAGGATGTTGTCGGGTGCCACCACCGGCACCATCGCATCCAGCGCCACAACCCGGGACCGGCGCGCCTGTGTCAGATCGCCCAGCCCCGCCGCCGCCGCGGCATCACGCTCGGCCTCGCGAATCTCGCGCAGGGCCATCACGATGTCCGTGACGTTCGCCGTCAGGTCGGCAAAGCCCTGATCCGTGGTGCCGACGCGAAAGAACAGCCGCGCCAGGGGGGCGGGCCGCTCGGGCTGATGCAATTCGTACATGAATGTGTCGGGGCTGACGCGTTCGGGCGTGGCGGTCAGCCCCTCGTGCCGGGCGAAGCCCACGATCAGGGCGGGCAGGACGGTTTCGGCCATGACGGATGAGCCGGAAAACCGCAGCTCGGCCACGAAATCGGTCAGGTTGGGGCAGGCGGGGCCGTCGCAGGTGACGCCCGAGCCGTCTACGGTCAACTCTCCGAACTGGGTATCGACGCGGTAGAACTCTCCGTCAAAACTCAGAAAGGTGCCGGTGACCTCGACCTTGCCGTCATGCGAGGTCAGCGTGATGTCCTGCGCCACGGCCCCAAAGGTCAGCGCAAGCCAGAACACTGCAGCCATCGCAGCACGAAGAATTGTCATGAGAGTGTTGAGCCTGCCTGCGGTTTACTTTGCCGCGATTGTCAGGTCTTGGAACAGATTATTCAACACCAGAAACTCACCGGCCTGCGAACAGTCGGGCAGGGCCAGTGTCAGGTCGCGGGACCGCAGGCGGCGGTCGGCGCGCAATTCCAGCGACTGCACGTTCAGGTCGCGCCCGCAATTGGCTTCGGTCACTTCCGCTTCGACCGTCAGAGCGATCAAGCCGGACTGGTCGGACTGGCCTGCGGGGAAGGAATAGACCTCGATATTCTTGGCGTCGCCAAAACCCGCATGGCCCAGATGCACCACCGTGCCGGCGCCATCGGCCTTTTCATCCGCCCAGACATGGCCTTTGGCGCCGTAGCTGGCGCCAAATTCCAGCGCGTGGATCTGCAGGCTTGTATCGCCCTGCCATTGCAGCGCCACGCGGTCATATTGGGCGATATCGGTGACATGTGTGGTGGCGACGGTTCCGGTTTGATCCGCGAAGGACACCAAAAAGATCGCGTATTCCGACAGCGCCGGGATGGTCAGGGACAGCGCGCCCCTGTCATCCGTCATCTGCGTGACGGTCAGGCCGCTGTGATGAATCTCGACCCGTTCATTGCCGTGGCAGGGCGCTTTGATCGCAAGGCGCGCGGCGGCACCGGGTAGCGCGGTCGCCCGGGCGCTGAGCGCGCAATTGCCGCGTTTGCGCTGCGCGCCGGGGGTGATCTGAATACTGCGGGTTTTGGGGGCAACACTGGCCGGGGTGGCCGTTGGGGACGGGGAAGAGGTCAGCGCGAAACTGTCCAGCCCCGCCAGGACCGAGGCCTGTTGGGCGGAGGCGACAGAAATACCCTCCTGCGCAGCATCAGGTTGCGCGGCGGTTCCATTCTGCATTATGTAACCGATGGCCAGGGCACAGGCGACTGTGCCGCACATGGTCACATAGTTTCGGACTACAAACAAAACACCCTCCCCAGTTGAAGGAGCGAGTCGCACTGTCGTTAAAAATCGCGGCCAATTTGTGGCCGCGAGACGGAGTGATTGTGGTTGAAAGAGGGTGACGTTAGGTCAGCCTGCCATGGCAGTGCTTGAACTTCTTGCCCGATCCGCAGGGGCATTTGTCGTTGCGCGACGGGTTGCCCCAGGTCGACGGATCGTTTTCGTCAAAGCCGGGCAGGGCGTCGCCCGAAGCTTCGGCCTCGGCCACCGCTTCGGCCCGATCCGCCGCCTGATCGACAGCCTTTTGCGCCTGCGCCTGTTGCGCGGCCATCTGGGCCAGCATTTCCTTTTGCTCTTCCTCGGTCAGCGGGCGCACGCGTGACAATTGCTGGGTCACGGTTTCGCGCAAGGAATCCAGCATGCTTTCGAACAGCTGGAAGCTTTCATTCTTGTATTCATTCAGCGGGTCGCGCTGGGCATAGCCCCGGAAACCCACGACCGAGCGCAGATGTTCCAGCGTCAGCAGATGCTCGCGCCATTTGCCGTCGATGGTCTGCAGCAGCACCTGTTTTTCGATGTTGCGCATGTTCTCGGGGCCGAAGGCGACGGCCTTCTGCGCCATCATCTCATCAGCCGCCTTGACCAGACGCTCGCGCATCTGTTCGTCATCGACGCCTTCCTCGGCGGCCCAGTCCTGAACCGGGGCGTCGATGGTCAGCTTGTCCTTGACCGCTTCGTGCAGGCCATCGGTATCCCACTGATCGGCATAAGATTTCGGCGGCATATATTCGTCGATCAGATCGTCGATCACCTGCTCGCGCATGTCCGAGACGATCTCGGACAGGTCATCCGCCGACATGATCTCGCGCCGCTGGCTGAACACCACTTTCCGCTGATCGTTCATCACGTCGTCGAATTTCAGAACGTTCTTGCGCATGTCAAAGTTGCGCCCTTCGACCTTGGACTGGGCGCGTTCCAGCGATTTGTTAACCCAGGGGTGGATGATCGCCTCGCCCTCTTTCATGCCCAGCGTGGTCAGCACCTTGTCCAGCCGTTCCGAGCCGAAGATGCGCATCAGGTCGTCTTCGAGGCTCAGGTAGAACACGGTGCGGCCCGGGTCGCCCTGACGGCCCGAGCGGCCCCGCAGCTGGTTGTCGATGCGGCGGCTTTCGTGCCGTTCCGAGGCCATGACGTACAGTCCGCCGGCCTCGAGCACTTTTTGCTTTTCTTCCGAATGGCGCGCCTCTTCCGCGGCGCGCAGGTCGGCGGGGTCGGCCTCGGGGTTTTCGGCCAGCGCCTGCAGCACCTTCATTTCCACGTTGCCGCCCAGCTGAATGTCGGTGCCGCGCCCTGCCATGTTGGTGGCGATGGTCACCGCGCCCAGACGGCCCGCATCGGCCACGATCTGCGCTTCCTGCTCGTGCTGGCGGGCGTTCAGAACGTTATGCTCGATGCCCTCTTTCTGCAGAAGCTGGCTCAGCAGTTCCGATTTCTCGATCGAGGTGGTGCCCAGCAGAACCGGCTGGCCGGTTTCCTGCGCCTTTTTGGTTTGTTCGATCATCGCGCCGTATTTCTCGGCAGCGGTGCGATAGACCTGATCGTCCTTGTCTTCGCGGGCAATCGGCTTGTTGGTCGGAACCTCGACCACGCCGAGGCCGTAGATTTCGGCAAATTCCTCGGCCTCGGTCAGCGCGGTGCCGGTCATGCCGCCCAGCTTGTCATACAGGCGGAAGTAGTTCTGGAAGGTGACACTGGCCAGCGTCACGTTTTCCGGCTGAATCTGCACGCCTTCCTTGGCTTCGATGGCCTGATGCAGACCCTCGGACAGGCGGCGGCCCGGCATCATCCGGCCGGTGAATTCGTCGATCAGGACAACGTTGCCGTCGCGGACGATGTAATCCTTGTCGCGCTGGAACAGCTTATGCGCGCGCAGGCCCTGATTGACGTGGTGCACGACCGTGGTGCTTTCGGGATCGTACAGCGAGTGGCCTTCGGGGATCAGGCCGTTGGCCAGCAATTGCTGTTCCAGGAATTCGTTGCCTTCGTCGGTGAAGGTCACGTTGCGCGATTTCTCGTCCAGCGTGAAGTGATCGTCGCCCAGCGATGGGATCAGCGCATCGATGGCGGTATACAGCTCGGACCGGTCCTGCGACGGCCCCGAGATGATCAGCGGCGTCCGCGCCTCATCAATCAGGATCGAGTCGACCTCGTCCACAATCGCGAAATTGTGGTGCTTCTGATAAACCTGCTCCAGATCGGCCTTCATGTTGTCGCGCAGATAGTCGAAGCCAAGCTCGTTATTGGTGGCATAGGTGATATCGCTGGAATAGGCGGCCATCTTTTCGGCATCCGCCTGACCGGACCAGATCACGCCGGTGGTCATACCCACGGCACCAAACACCTTGCCCATCCATTCCGCGTCACGCTTGGCCAGGTATTCGTTGACGGTGACGATATGCACGCCCTTGCCGGTCAGCGCGTTCAGATAGGCGGGGAAGGTGGCGACCAGCGTCTTGCCCTCACCCGTCTTCATTTCCGAGATGTTGCCCTGGTGCAGGAACACGCCGCCCATCAGTTGCACGTCAAAGGCGCGCAGACCCAGCGCGCGTTTGGCCCCTTCGCGGACATTGGCAAAGGCTTCGGGCAACAGGCTATCCAGGCTTTCCCCGTCCAGCGCCCGCTGGCGCAGCTCGGCGGTCTTTTCGGTCAGCGCCTCATCCGGCAGATTCTCGAACTCGGGCTCCAGCGCGTTGATCTTTTCGATCAGGGGGCGGGTCGCCTTGATCTTGCGGTCGTTCGGTGTTCCGAACACCTTTTTGGCGAGCGTTCCGAGTCCCAGCATGTTCACTCCAGCGGATCTGTTCTTGTCTTGGTTGCGACAGACTTGCCCACCTTGCGCGCAACCCATAGATACGGGGGGTGAAAGGCGGCCCTGTCCAAGGCTTCAAGGCGATGTAAGCGGCAGGTTCTGAAGTGTCAACGCCGCGCCCTGTCGCGGCAAAGAAATAGGATGATTCCATGCCCAAAGGCCTCACTTTTCTGCCATCGCTGGCGCTGACCGCCGTGATGGCGCTGCCGCTGGCCGCCCAGACCGCGCCCGATGCCGCCACGGTTGTCGCCCGAGTGAACGGGGATGAGATCACATTGGGTCACATCATCGCCACCGCATCGGCCCTGCCGGCGCAATACCAGCAACTGGAAGATGACGTTCTGTATGATTTCATCCTCGAACAGCTGATCCAGCAGGAGCTGCTGAGCCAGCAGCAGGACGATCTGTCAACACAGGGCGCGCTGACGCTGGACAACGAAAAACGGTCCCTGCTGGCGGTTCAGACCGTCAACACCGTGACGGACGAGGCCGTGACGGATGAGACGGTCCAGGCCGCCTATGACGCGCAATTCGCCGATTTTGTGGGCGAGGATGAGTTCGACGCCAGCCACATTCTGGTCGAGACCGAGGACGAGGCCAAAGACATCAAGACGCAACTGGATGACGGTGCGGATTTTGCAGAACTGGCGCGCGAGAAATCCACCGGTCCGTCGGGTCCCAGCGGCGGCGCGCTGGGCTGGTTCGGCAAGGGCCAGATGGTGCCAGAGTTCGAAGCGGCCGTGCTGGGGCTGGAAAAGGGTCAGGTCTCGGACCCGGTGCAGACCCAGTTCGGCTGGCACCTCGTCATCCTGAACGACACCCGCAAAACCGAAGCGCCCGAGTTGGCCGACGTGCGGGGTGAGCTGGTTCAGACCCTGCAGCAAGAGGCGGTTCAGGCCCGCATCGACGAACTGACCCAGCAGGCGCAGATCGAGCGCCCGGCCCTGGACGGCGCGGGCCCCGAGATCATGCGGCAACTGGACCTGATTCAGGAGTAACCCCGTGGCCACGATTACCAAAGTTTCCCCGCTGGCCCCGGCGGCCTTTCCAGAACTGCCCGCGATTGACGGTGTGCGCTTTGCCACCGTCGAGGCGGGCGTGCGCTATCAGGGCCGGACCGATGTGATGCTGGCCGTGCTGGATCCGGGCACGTCCGTGGCGGGTGTTTTCACCCGTTCGGCCACCCGCGCGGCACCGGTGCTGAACTGTCAGGACAAGATCGGCGGACCCAGCGACGGGCCTGCGGCGATCCTGGTGAATTCGGGCAATGCCAATGCGTTTACCGGCCATTATGGCCAGACCTCGGTCGCCGAGGTGACGCAGGCGGTTGCCGAGGCCACCGGTGTACCGGTGGAACGGGTCTTTACCTCGTCCACCGGGGTGATCGGCGAACCGCTGCCGCATGACCGGATCGTGGCGCAGCTTGAAGCGCTGAAAACGGGCCTCAGTCGCCATGCCATCGAGGATGCGGCGCGGGCGATCATGACCACCGATACCTTCCCCAAGGGCGCGTCTGCACAGGTCGAGATTGACAGCAAAACAGTCTCTGTTGCGGGGATTGCCAAGGGGTCGGGCATGATCGCGCCCGATATGGCGACGATGCTGGTCTATATCTTCACCGATGCGCAGGTCGATCAATCCGCCCTGCAGGCGATGCTGGGCGCGCAGACGGACCGCACGATCAACTGCATCACCGTGGACAGCGATACCTCGACCTCGGACAGCCTGCTTTTGTGCGCGACCGGGGCTTCGGGCGTCGATGCCACCGGCAACGCGGCTTTTGCCGAAGCTTTGGAAACGGTCATGCTGGACCTCGCGCAACAGGTGGTGCGCGATGGGGAAGGGGCCACGAAATTCGTGGAAATCCGCGTGACCGGGGCGGCGACGGACGCCGATGCCAAGACCCACGGGCTGGCCATCGCCAATTCGCCGCTGGTCAAAACCGCCATCGCGGGCGAGGATCCGAACTGGGGCCGCATCGTCATGGCCATCGGCAAATCCGGCGCAGCTGCGGACCGCGACCTGCTGAGCATTTCCTTCGGAGACATCCTGGTGGCCGAAAAAGGCTGGGTCAGTCCCGATTACCGCGAAGAAGATGCTGCTGCCTACATGAAAGGTCAGGACCTTATCATCGCGGTCGATCTTGGACTGGGCGAGGGGAAATCCACCGTCTGGACCTGCGACCTGACCCATGGCTATATCGAGATCAACGCGGATTATCGCTCGTGAAGCCGGAGCAATTCCAGCAAAAGTGGAGCCCGGTTTTGCGTCCGGGATTGCGACCATGAAGACAGTTCTGGTGTCTGCGGTGGCTCTGATCGATGTCGAGGGCCGGGTGCTGCTTGGGCAACGCCCCGAGGGCAAGTCGATGGCCGGTCTCTGGGAATTCCCCGGCGGCAAGATCGAGCCCGGCGAAACCCCCGAAGCCGCCCTGATCCGCGAATTGCACGAGGAATTGGGCATCGACACCTGGGCCTCCTGCCTCGCACCGCTGACATTTGCCAGCCACAGCTATGATGAGTTCCACCTGCTGATGCCGCTATTCGCCTGCCGCAAATGGGAGGGCATTCCGCAGTCGAAAGAAGGACAGGCGTTGAAATGGGTGCGGGCGAACGATCTGCGGAACTATCCGATGCCGGCGGCGGATGTGCCGTTGATCCCGATATTGCGGGATTGGTTGTGAATGCGGAGCGTAAAGATGGCCTAGTGCTGCGTTTGCCGAAAACTCAGATCGGGTGCATTGGAGAGCTTTGCTGGAATGTCTAAGGTCAATTTTTCCCAATTAACTGTCGCTGAACGCAGTAAAATCGCAAAGCGGGCGCGTCGCAATATCGGCTCTGAGATCACCCTTATTCTGTCTGCTGGTTTTGCCGTGCTGATGGTCGCATTGTTTTGGTTTGGTGACCTTACATTCTTACCTTTAGCCGAATTTTTGCAGATACGCCCTACGGTTACGTGGGTTTTGTTGGCGGCACTTTTGGCTATTGTCATCGCTTCAATCCATGGCTTGATCGGGTCGAGAAGGATCGCTTTTGCTCGACAACTTGAGTTTGAGTTAAGTCAGTTCGAAGAGGCCAAAAAGAAACAAGAACAAGATATGAAAATCGTGACGATGAGAGAGGCTGAGAAAGGACGTTGCAAGGAAGAACTTTGAAAGACAAGTTTTTTCTGCGGCTAAGTTGTCTTGCGAAAAATAGGAAAAACCCTCCTCCACCCCTGTTACAATTCGTAAGAATTGAGAAAACATCAGGCAAAACTTGATGCTGATCGTGCAGGCACCCCGTAATCGGGGCATTGGCGTTCGGGTCTGACCCGAACCCGCCATTTCCGGCCCGGGGAGGGGCCGGATGGGGAGGAGAGGAAGATTGGCTCAGATGCAGTCAAGCGCTGAAGGGATGGCCTCCCTTCCGGCGCTGTTACACCGCAATGCGACGCAGTTCGGGGATGCTCCGGCGTATCGGGAAAAGGAATTCGGCATCTGGCAATGCTGGTCCTGGGCCGAGACGGCCAGGGAAATCCGCGCGATTGCGCTCGGTTTTCTGGAACTGGGCGTTGAGAAGGGCGACCATATCGCCGTCATAGGCCGCAACCGTCCGGCGCATTACTGGTCGATGGTGGCGGCGCAGATGGTCGGCGCGGTGCCGGTGCCGCTGTATCAGGACTCGGTCGCGGAAGAGATGGCTTATGTGCTGGAACATTGCGGCGCGAAATATGTCGTCTGCGGCGATCAGGAGCAGGTCGACAAGGTCATCGAGATTCAGGAAAACCTGCATCAGGTCAAGCACATCCTCTATACCGACAAGCGGGGGATGCGGAAATACGACCATTCCCAGATGAACGCGCTCGAGGACATCATGGCCGAGGGCAGCGCCGGGCACGCGCGGTTCGATGCGGAACTGGACAAGCGTATCGCCGCGATCACCTATGACGATACCTGCGTGATGCTCTATACCTCGGGCACGACCGGAAAGCCCAAGGGCGTGGTGCTGTCGAACCGGAATGTCATCGAAAGCGCCAAGAATTCGGCCGAGTTCGATCACCTGACCCGGAACGAGGATATCCTGTCCTACCTGCCGATGGCCTGGGTGGGGGACTTCATCTTTTCCATCGGTCAGGCCTATTGGTGTGGTTTCTGCGTGAACTGCCCCGAAAGCGCCGACACGATGATGACCGACCTGCGCGAGATCGGGCCGACATACTTTTTCGCGCCGCCGCGCGTGTTCGAGACTCAGCTGACCAATGTGATGATCCGGATGGAGGATGCGGGCAAGCTGAAGCAGCGGATGTTCCACCACTTCATGGCCCATGCCAAGAAGGTCGGCGGGTTGCTGCTGGATGGCAAGCCGGTGGGCTTTGGCGACAAGCTGAAATACGCGCTGGGAAATCTGCTGGTCTACGGTCCGCTCAAGGACACGCTGGGCTATGGACGGTTCCGCGTGGGATATACCGCGGGGGAGGCGATCGGCCCGGAAATCTTTGACTTTTATCGCTCTCTGGGCATCAACCTGAAACAGCTTTACGGCCAGACCGAAGCCACGGTGTTCATCACCGTGCAGCCCGATGGTGAGGTGCGCGCGGATACGGTTGGCGTTCCGGCGCCGGATGTTGAGCTGAGGATCGACGACAAGGGCGAGATTCACTACCGCTCGCCCGGTGTGTTTGTCGAGTATTACAACAACCCGGACTCGACCGCCTCGACCAAGGATGCCGAGGGTTGGGTGGCCACCGGCGATGCCGGGTTCATCGAAGAAGGCTCGGGCCATCTGCGGATCATCGACCGGGCCAAGGATGTGGGCAAGATGGCCGATGGCTCGATGTTTGCGCCGAAATATGTCGAGAACAAGCTGAAATTCTATCCTGACATCCTTGAGGTCGTGCTGTTCGGCAACGGCAAGGATCGCTGCGTAGCTTTCATCAATATCGACCTGACGGCGGTGGGAAATTGGGCCGAGCGCAACAATGTGGCCTATGCGTCTTATCAGGAGCTGACGGCCAATCCGCGTGTGTTAGAGACGATCAGGGCCCATGTGGAAGAGGTGAACAAGTCGGTTGCCGCGGACGAGATGCTGTCGGGCTGTCAGGTGCACCGCTTTGTGGTTCTGCACAAGGAGTTGGACGCCGATGATGGCGAGATGACCCGGACCCGCAAGGTGCGGCGCGGCTTTGTCGAGGAGAAGTTCCACGACATTATCGATGCCCTTTATGATGGGTCGCCCAGCGTCTCTACCACCACGGAAGTGACCTATGAGGATGGCCGCAAGGGCTCGATTTCCGCAACGCTCGAGATTGTCGATGCGCCGGTTGTGTCGGTGGCGCAGCATAAGGTGGCAGCGGAATGAGGGCCGTTCGAGCGCCGCTCGACCCGCGGTCATCGCCCCGCCCGCCGTCCCGTTTTTTGGCTGGGATGGTTGCGACAGTATTGGCGGGTGCGGCTTGCGCGGCGGAGACGCAGAATGGACAAGATGCTGCTCTTGAAACCTCGGTAGACGTTTTTGATCGCTACTGCGTTCCGGCCTTGGTTAATGATGGCGGGTTGCGCCCGGATCTTGACCCGGCGGAACATGATCCATCGCAGAAGCGGATCGTCAATGCGTGGTGGGCCAGCCCGTTCAGCCTTCTGAAAGAACTGAAAACGCCCAACGGATATCGCGGCTGTCAAATTGAGCCGGTTCCCACGGCTGCGTCCCCTGAACGACCATCACCCGGGGTTCTAACCGAGCTGCAGCATCGGTTTGATGAATGGGCAGATGCGCAAAAGACTCAGAGCGTTTTTTCCGACGTGCCGCTCTGTTCGGAACCGCCGACGGCCTATCAGAGGGTGTTGGAAACACGCGTGCCGAATCCTGACGGAAACTATGTGAAAGTTTTCATGGCAGTGTTTGATGATCCCCGGAACTTCTTCATTGTAGCAGCAGAATCCGGTCCGACACCCCATTCCTGCGAGGAGGGACGTTAAAGATATGCTGGATAACTCCGAAGGATATGTCACCGAAGACGGCCGCAAGATCGGCGGTGTGGTGATGGAGATGAAGAACATCACCCTGCGGTTCGGCGGTGTGGTGGCGATCAAGGATATCTCGTTCGACATCCGCGAGGGTGAAATTCGGGCCATTATCGGGCCGAACGGGGCGGGCAAGTCCTCGATGCTGAACGTGATCTCGGGCTTTTATGTCCCGCAGGAAGGCGAGGTCTGGTTTCACGGGGCCAAACGCCCGCCGATGCGGCCCTTTGAGGTGGCGCAGCAGGGCATTGCGCGGACGTTTCAAAACATCGCCCTGTTCGAAGGGATGAGCGTTCTGGACAACGTGATGACCGGGCGGTTGGGTTTCATGAAGACCAACATCCTGCAGCAGGCCTGGTGGAAGGGCAAAGCCGAGGCGGAAGAGACCGAGAACCGTGAGGCGGTCGAGAAGATCATCGACTTTCTCGAAATCCAGCACATCCGCAAGACGCCTGTCTCGCGCCTGCCCTACGGCCTGAAAAAACGCGTCGAACTGGCGCGGGCCTTGGCGGCGGAGCCCAAGCTGCTGCTGCTGGACGAGCCGATGGCCGGGATGAATGTCGAAGAGAAAGAGGACATGAGCCGCTTTATCCTCGACGTGAATGACGAATTCGGCACGACGATTGCCCTGATCGAACACGATATGGGCGTGGTCATGGACCTGAGCGACCGGGTGGTCGTGATGGACTACGGCAAGAAGATCGGTGACGGCACTCCGGATGAGGTGCGCAGCAACCAGGAAGTCATCGACGCCTATCTGGGGGTCAGCCATGACTGATATCCGGGCAGAAATCTGGGGAGGCACCTATGCCTGAACAACTCGTATTCGCGATGGAGGTCATCCTCAACGGTCTGATGGCCGGGGTGCTGTATGCGCTGGTCGCGCTGGGCTTTGTGCTGATCTACAAGGCCTCGGGGATTTTCAATTATGCCCAAGGGGTTATGGCGCTGTTTGCGGCGATGACGTTGGTCGGGATCATGAACGGACAGGTGCCCTTTGCGCATCTGATCAACGCGATCTTCGGCACCCATGTGCATTATTTCGGCTGGAACGTTCCGGCGCTGCTGGCAATCATCCTGACCATGGCGGTGATGGTTCTGCTGGCCTGGGCGGTGCAGCGGTTCGTGATGCGGCATCTGGTCGGGCAGGAGCCGATCATCCTGTTCATGGCGACCATCGGGCTGGCCTATTTCCTTGAGGGCGTGGCCGATCTGATGTGGGGGTCCGAGATCAAGACGCTGGATGTGGGCCTGCCGCAGGGCATCAACCTGTGGATTGATGAAAGCACGTTCAACATCTTCGGCTACGGCTTCTTTATCGACAATCTGGATATCGTGGCGACGGTGATTGCGGCGCTTCTGGTGGCGGCGCTGGTGGCGTTCAGCCAATACACCAAACAGGGCCGGGCGATGCGCGCGGTGGCCGATGACCATCAGGCGGCTTTGTCGGTGGGAATCTCGCTGAACTTCATCTGGATCATGGTCTGGTCGGTGGCAGGGTTTGTCGCGCTGGTCGCGGGCATCATGTGGGGCACCAAATCGGGCGTGCAGTTTTCGCTGTCGCTGATCGCGCTCAAGGCGTTGCCGGTGCTGATGCTGGGCGGGTTCACCTCGATCCCCGGCGCCATCGTCGGCGGGCTGATCATCGGTGTGGGCGAGAAGCTGTTCGAGTTTGCCATCGGCCCGATGGTCGGCGGCGCGACCGAGAACTGGTTTGCCTACGTGCTGGCGCTGATCTTTCTGGTGTTCCGGCCGCAGGGCCTGTTCGGCGAGAAGATCATTGAGAGGGTGTAGGGCATGACCAAGCTGCTCGCCATCATCAACGTGATCGCATGGGCGGGGTTCTGGGCCTTTGGCTATATCGCGCTCACCTCGGATGATCTGAGCGTAGGCCAACTGACCGTCGCGGCGGTTCTGGCCTTTGCCGGGCTGATCATGGGGGTTCTGGCCTATCTGAAACTGGTGCGCGCGTCCGAGGCCACCGGATACGCCAAAGGCTCCAACCAACTCGACACTGAGGCCCGCAACCGGGCGCAGGAAGAATGGGGAAAGTAAGACATGTTCTATCGTGAGGCCGGGGACTTCAAAGTCTCTTACGTGGATGACAGCCAGACCTTCCCGATCAAATTTGACCGGTATCGTTATTATGTCGTTCTGGCGGTGGCGTTCGGGATCATCCCCTTCATCATCAACGATTACTGGGCCAACGCCCTGCTGCTGCCGTTCCTGATCTATGCCATCGCCGCGATCGGGCTGAACATTCTGGTGGGCTATTGCGGGCAGGTGTCCTTGGGCACCGGCGGGTTCATGGCCGTGGGGGCCTATGCCTGTTATAAGCTGATGACTGCCTTTCCGGATGTCAGCATGTTCATCCATATCATCCTTGCCGGAGGCATCACGGCCATTGTCGGCGTGTTGTTCGGCCTGCCGTCCCTGCGGATCAAGGGGTTCTATCTGGCGGTGGCGACGCTTGCGGCGCAGTTCTTCCTTGTGTGGCTGTTCAACCGGGTGCCGTGGTTCTACAACTATTCGGCCTCGGGCCAAATCAACGCGCCAGAGCGCGATGTGTTCGGCATCATCATCACCGGCCCCAACGCGCCCGCATGGGCCACCTACCTGTTCTGCCTGATCTTCCTGACCCTCTGCGCCCTGATTGCGCGCAACCTGACGCGCGGCACCACGGGCCGGAAATGGATGGCGATCCGCGACATGGACATCGCCGCCGAGATCATCGGGGTGAACCCGCTGAAGGCCAAGCTGACGGCCTTTGCGGTCAGCTCCTTCTTCGTCGGCGTCTCGGGCGCGTTGTTCTTTGCGGTCTATCTGGGCGCGGTCGAAGTCGGCGAGGTGTTCGGCATCCAGAAATCGTTCCTGGTGTTGTTCATGATCATTATCGGCGGATTAGGGTCTATTTTCGGGTCCTTTGCCGGCGCGGCGTTTCTGGTGCTGCTGCCGGTGGTGCTGAAGCTGATCGGCGTCGATGTGCTGGGCTGGCCCACCGATATCGTGGCGCATCTGCAACTTGTAGTCGTCGGCGCGTTGATCGTGATGTTCCTGATCCTGGAACCGCACGGGCTGGCGCAGCTGTGGCGCGTCGCGAAAGAGAAACTCAGACTCTGGCCGTTCCCGCATTAGGGCCGGCCCAATCAAAAGACGGGTGGCAAGCCCGAAACCCAACATCGGATCAATCAAGGGAGGAGACACCCGATGAAGAAGAAACTGGCAACCATGGCGCTGGGCGCCCTGATGGCTGCAGGTCCCGCACTGGCGGATCTGGTTATCCCGTCGCTCAGCTATCGCACCGGGCCTTTCGCAGCGGGTGGTATTCCGTTTGCAGATGGGTATGCGGACTATTTCACCATGCTGAATGAACGGGATGGCGGCATCGGTGGCGTTCCGATCCGTCTGATCGAATGTGAGACCGGCTATACAACGGAAAAGGGCGTTGAATGCTACGAGTCCACCAAGAATGAAGGCTCACTGGTGTATCAGCCGCTGTCGACGGGCATCACCTATCAGTTGATCCCAAAGGTCTCTGCCGATGGCATTCCATTGCAGACCGTTGGCTACGGACGGACCTCGGCGGCCAATGGTGACGTTTTCAAATGGGTATTCAACTACCCTGCGAATTACTGGAACGGTGCGTCGGGTGCGGTGAACCACATTCTTGAGGAAAACGGCGGTGACATCAGCGGCAAGAAAGTGGCGCTGGTCTATCACAACTCGGCCTATGGCAAAGAGCCGATCCGTACGCTGGAAGAACTGTCCAAGAAACACGGGTTCGAACTTGCCTTGCTGCCTGTCGATTCCCCCGGTCAGGAACAGAAGTCGCAATGGCTGCAAATCCGACGTGACCGGCCGGATTATGTGGTTCTCTGGGGCTGGGGCGTGATGAACCAGGTCGCCATTCAGGAGGCTGCCAACATCCGCTTCCCGATGGAGAACTTCATCGGTGTCTGGTGGTCCGGGGCCGAGCCGGACGTGTTGCCGTCTGGCGAAGCATCGAATGGCTACAAGGCGCTGGCCTTTACAGCGACCGGGGACAACTTCCCTGTCTTTGAGGACATCAAGAAATATGTCCACGATGCCGACAAAGCCGCCGGTGCGGGCGACAAGGTTGGAACGGTGCAGTATAACCGCGCCGTCTATTCGGCGATGCTTGCTGCCGAGGCCATACGGAAAGCGCAGGAAATCCACGGCGTTGCAGATATCACGCCTGCCATGATGCGCGACGGTATGGAAGCTCTGAGCATCACCGATGAGCGCATGGCCGAGCTGGGGATGAGCGGGTTTGGTCCGACATTCGATGTCAGCTGTGAAAACCACGGCGGTCCGGGACTGGTTGCCGTCACCCAATGGGACGCAACCGCGCAAGAGTGGAATGTCATTTCGGATTTCAAACCGACTGACACCGAAGTTATCGGGGCGCTGATCGCCGAGGATTCTGCAGCCTATGCCGCAGAAAACAACATCGAAGGGCGCTGCAGCTAAGGCGCTTTGATATCCGGGGCGGTGGTGCGTTGCCGCCCCGACCCAAACACAAGGCATGAGGACACGCGCTGATGCTGGATGCGGCACAAACCACCGACGTGCAGGCCGAAACCCTGCTTGAAGTGAACAATATCGAGGTGATCTATAACCACGTCATCCTCGTGCTGAAAGGTGTCAGCCTGACGGTGCCCAAGGGCGGCATCACCGCGCTGCTGGGCGGCAACGGGGCGGGCAAGACCACCACGCTCAAGGCGGTGTCGAACCTGCTGCATTCGGAACGGGGCGAGGTCACCAAAGGCTCGATCAAGTATCGCGGCACCAGCGTGCATGAAAGCGACCCCGCCGATCTGGTGGAAAAAGGCGTCATTCAGGTGATGGAAGGCCGCCACTGTTTCGAACATCTGACGGTCGAGGAAAACCTGCTGACCGGAGCCTATACCTGCAAGGATGGCTCAGCCGCGATTCAGCAGGATCTGGAACTGGTCTACAATTATTTCCCGCGTCTGAAGGAACGCCGCCGGAGCCAGGCGGGCTATACCTCGGGCGGGGAACAGCAGATGGTGGCGATTGGCCGGGCGCTGATGTCGCGGCCCGAGACGATCCTGCTGGATGAGCCTTCGATGGGGCTGGCGCCGCAGCTGGTCGAAGAGATTTTCGGCATCGTGAAGGATTTGAACGAGAAAGAGGGCGTCTCGTTCCTGCTGGCCGAGCAGAACACAAATGTGGCTCTAAGGTTTGCCCATTACGGCTATATTCTGGAATCGGGCCGGGTGGTGATGGACGGCCCCGCCGCCGAACTGCGCGAGAACCCGGACGTCAAGGAATTCTATCTCGGCATGTCCGAAGAGGGGCGCAAAAGCTTCCGGGACGTGCGCTCGTACCGCCGCCGCAAACGGTGGCTGTAAGCGGAAGGAGGATCAGGTGATGACCAAATATTACGATACGCTCGAAACCCGGTCCGCCGACCAGCGCGCCGCAGATCAGGCGCAGGCATTGCGCGTACAGCTTGACCGGGCCAGATCTGCCCCGGGGTTTCAGGCGCATCTGGCCGGGGTCGAGGCGGGCGCCGTTACCTCGGTCGAGGATCTGGTGCAACTGCCGGTGCTGCGCAAATCCGATCTGGCACAGGCGCAGGCATCGCGCCCGCCCTTTGGCGGCTTCACCGTGAAACCGGCGCGGCATTTTCAGCATGTGTTTCAGTCTCCGGGGCCGATCTATGAACCCGGCAGCACCGATCCCGACTGGTGGCGCATGGGGCGGTTCCTGCATGCGGCGGGGGTTGGTCCGGGTGACATCGTGCACAATTGTTTCGGGTACCATCTGACCCCCGCGGGCATGATTTTTGAAAGCGGCGCGCGGGCCGTTGGGGCCTCGGTCCTGCCTGCGGGCACCGGCCAGACCGAGCTGCAGGCGACCGCCGCGCGTGATGTGGGCTGCACCGCCTATGCCGGGACGCCGGATTATTTGAAGGTGATTCTGGACAAGGCGGATGAGATGGGCGTTGCGCTGGGCTTCACCTCGGCTGTTGTGGGCGGCGGCGCGCTGTTCCCCTCGCTGCGTCAGGACTACGCGGATCGGGGGATTTCCTGCCTGCAATGCTATGCCACCGCCGATCTGGGCAATATCGCTTATGAAAGCCCGGCGATGGAGGGGATGATCATCGACGAGCACGTGATTGTCGAGATCGTTACCCCCGGCACCGGGACCCCGGTTGCGCCGGGTGAGGTGGGCGAGGTCGTTGTAACCTCGCTGAACCCCGACTATCCGCTGATCCGTTTCGCCACCGGCGATCTGTCGGCGATCATGCCGGGCGTTTCGCCCTGTGGCCGCACCAACCTGCGGATCAAGGGCTGGATGGGCCGGGCCGATCAGACCACCAAGATCAAGGGCATGTTCGTGCGCCCCGAACAGGTGGCCGCGCTGGTCGACAAGCATGATGAAATCGTCAAGGCTCGCGTCATCGCCGCCCGTCAGGGCGAAATGGACACGATGACCGTTCAGATCGAAAGCCGGGGCGGGGATGATATGACCTATGCCCGGTCGGTGGCCGAGGTGCTGAAATTGAAAGGCGCGATCGAGATTGTCGCCCCCGGCTCCCTGCCCAAGGACGGTCTGGTGATCGAGGATCAGCGGGTTTACGAGTGACAAAACCCCTTACTGCGGCAGGTAGTGCCGCAGATTTGTTGCCCGGCCCACTGGTGTTTCTTAGCGTTTTGGTCGATTAAAGGCGGGCATTTTCGCCTTTGCCAGTCACAAGCCGGGATGATGGCCCACATCGACTATTCTCAGAACGGATCGCGAAATCGCGGCGTGCGCGGCACCCGCCTGCTGGCCGGGGTGGCGTATTTTGTCTCGGCGGCCTGCCTGTTGCCGATGGTTGCGGTTGTGCTGGCGGCGCTGACCGGCGGGACGGATACGATCGCTCATCTGATGGACACGGTACTGCCGCGCTACACCGCGACCACGTTGATCCTTGTGGTTCTGGTGGCGGCGGGCACGTTTTCCATCGGAACAGGGGCCGCCTGGCTGGTGACGATGACCCGCTTTCCCGGCGTGCGGCTGCTGGAGATTGCGCTGGTCCTGCCGCTGGCCTTTCCGGCCTATGTGCTGGCTTATGCCTATACGTTCATTCTGGATCATCCCGGGATCGTTCAGTCCACCCTGCGCGACGTGACCGGGTGGGGGCCGCGCGACTACTGGTTCCCGGAAATCCGCTCGACCGAGGGCGCGGCGGTGATGTTGATCCTTGTCCTCTACCCCTATGTCTACCTGCTGGCGCGGGCGGCGTTCCTGCAGCAAAGCGCCACGGCCTTTCTGGCCGCGCGGGCGCTGGGCAACAACCCGTGGCTGGCCTTCCGGCGCGTCTCGCTGCCGATGGCGCGCCCGGCGATTGCCGGAGGGGTGCTGCTGGCGATCATGGAGACCATCGCCGATTTCGGCACCGTGTCCTATTTCGGCGTGCAGACCTTTGCCACCGGCATCTATACCAGCTGGTTTTCCATGGCGGACCGGGCGGCAGCGGCGCAGCTTGCCCTGTGCCTGCTGGTCTTTGCGCTGGTCATGGCGGTGGCCGAACGCACCCAGCGCGGCAAGGCGAAATACTATCAGGCGGGCAAGCAACATGCAGCGCAACCGGCGGCGAATTTGTCCGGCTGGAAGGCGCTTGGCGCGTTCCTGCTCTGCGCAATTCCGGTGCTGTTCGGGTTTCTGCTGCCGGTGATCATTCTGGTCGAGATGGGGCTGGAGTCGGAACAGAACCTGCTGTCGCAGCGGTATCTGGACTTCATCCAGAATTCGCTGATCCTTGCGGGCACTGCGGCGGTCATCACCGTCTGCGCGGCCATCAGCGTCGGGTTTTTCCAGCGGCTGCGGCCTGGTCGCGCCTCGTCTGCCACCGCCTATATCGCGCGGCTGGGCTATGCGGTGCCGGGCGGGGTGATCGCGGTGGGGCTGATCGTGCCGTTTGCCGGGTTCGACAACGCGCTGGACGCGTGGATGCGTGAGACCTTCGATGTCTCGACCGGGCTGCTGGTGACGGGTTCGATCTGGCTGCTGGTGGCGGCTTACATGGTGCGGTTTCTGGCCGCCGCCCTCAGCGCTTACGAGGGCGGGCAGAGCACGGTGCACGCCAATATGGACGCTGCCGCGCGGTCATTGGGGCAGACCCCGCTTGGGACGTTGCGGCGGGTGCATCTGCCGATCCTGACCCCATCGCTGCTGACCGCGTTGCTGATCGTGTTTGTCGATGTGATGAAAGAACTGCCCGCGACGCTGATCATGCGGCCCTTCAATTTTGACACGCTGGCGGTGCAGGCCTATCGGCTGGCCTCGGACGAGCGGTTGGAGGGGGCTGCAGTGCCGTCCTTGGTCATTCTGGCGGTTGGATTGCTGCCGGTGATCCTGATCTGCCGTCAGGTCGGGCGCAGGTAACACTCGCGCCGCAATTCGTGTGCAAACGCGCATCGGGCTTGATTCGAATGCGATTTCCGGCAAGGCTTGGGGTATGAACATGCAGCCTCCCAGCCGGTTCTCTGCAAACTCGGCCCAGATGCCCGTCGCGTTCGACCGGCGCGAGATGTCCCAGATCATGTCCGTTTACGGCCGGATGGTCGCCGCCGGAGAATGGCGCGATTACGGCATTTCCAACCTGCGCGACATGGCGGTGTTTTCCATTTTCCGACGGACCGCGGAACACCCGATCTACCGGGTCGAAAAAGACCCGCGGCTGCGGTCGAAACAGGGCATGTACTCGGTGGTGGGCATGGACGGGCGCATCCTGAAACGCGGGCAGGACCTGCGCACGGTGCTGCGGGTGCTGGAACGCAAGCTGATCCGGGCGGTCAACCCGGATTAGAGCCGCTTATGCGCGGTCACGGGCCCGTCGCCCTGCGCCTCAATGCGCGCGATGGCCTGATCCATCGGTTCAAATGCAACGGCCATGTCATGGGCATTGGCATGCAGGATCAGGTTGTCGCCATAGACCCACGCCACATGCCCTTTCCAGAACAGAAGATCACCCCGTTCGGCTTTTGCCCGTTCGGGCAGGGCCGTGCCTAATGCGCGTTCCTGATCGTCGCTGTCGCCGGGGCAGGGGATGCCACAGGCCAACAGCCCGGCCTGCACGATACCGGAACAGTCGATTCCAAAGCGGCTGTTGCCGCCCCACAGGTAGGGCGTGCCCAGAAACAATTCGGCCACCGCGACCGGATCGTTCATTTTGTCTGCGATGGGCGCGGTGTGAATGGTTGGAACGAACCCCAGTTCGGTTTCCAGAAACTTGCCCTGTTCCGAGGTGGCCCGGACCCTGCTGCCAAAACTCAGCGCGGCCAGATCGGGGCTTTTTATATTCGCCTGCGTGTAAGCATGGGTTGATGGCGCGGTGATCCAGTGTGTCGCCTCGGCGTCTTCACCCAGATGCGCGGAGGATACCCAACCGGGATAGCCATCCTTGTCTGCGGTGATCCGGCTCCACCCCTCGTTGTCCTGCGTGACCTGCACCGTATCCCCAAAGATCAATTGCCGGTCGCGCGGCCCGTCCGGGCTGCGCAGCAGGTCGACGACCGGTTGGATGATGCGCTTGCGGGTCACAGGCCCAATACCTTGGGCAATGCGGTCAGGATCGCGCGTGGCCCTTGCCCGAGGCCGCCTTTGCTGCGCCCGGGAGCTTTGCTGGGCTGCCAGGAGTAGATGTCGAAATGCATGTAGGCGCTGGTTTCCACAAAACGGCGCAGGAACAGCGCTGCGGTGATCGACCCGGCAAACCCGCCAGAGGGCGCGTTGTCCAGATCGGCGATGCCGGGTTCGATCATCGCCTCGTATGGTTCATGAAACGGCATCCGCCAGACCGGATCGGCGGCCCGAGGGGCGCTTGCCGCCAACGCTGCGGCGGTGGTGTCGTCATCGGTGTAGAACGGGGCCAGATCGGGGCCCACGGCCACCCGCGCGGCGCCGGTCAGGGTGGCCATCGAGATCAGCAGATCGGGCTGCCCCTCATCCGCCAGCGCCAGCGCGTCGGCCAGCACCAGCCGCCCCTCGGCATCGGTATTGTTGATCTCGACCACCAGACCCTTGCGCGAGGTCAGGATATCGCCGGGCCGGAAGGCGTTGCCTGCGACCGCGTTTTCAACCGCCGGGATCAGCACCCGCAATTGCAGCGGTAGGTCCAGCGCCATGATCATCCGTGCCAGCCCCAGCACGTTAGCGGCCCCGCCCATGTCCTTTTTCATCAGGCCCATCGAATTGCCGGGCTTCAGGTTCAGGCCACCGGTGTCAAAGCAAACCCCCTTGCCCACCAGCGTCAGCTTCGGCCCGCTTTCGCCCCAGTTCATGTCGATCAGCCGAGGCGCTTGCGCCGCCGCGCGCCCGACCGCGTGGATCATGGGGAAATCCTGTTGTAGCGCATCGCCGCGCACCACCTCGCAGTACGCACCATATTCCTGTGCAAGCTCTTCCGCCGCCGCCTGCAACTGGTCCGGCCCCATATCCGAAGCAGGCGTGTTGACCAGATCGCGGGTCAGCGCCTCGGCCTGCGCCATGACCTCGATCCGGGCGGCATCGACGCCGTCGGGCGCGATCAGAGCGGCCTTGGCGGGCGATTGGCTGGCATAACGGTCATAGGCATAGCCGGTCATCAGCCAGCCGAGACACTCCACCTCCAACCGATCGGCGGGAATGCCTGACGCGATGTGATAGGTGGCCTTGGGCAAAGCCTCGGCCGCTGCGGCCAGCGGGAACCGCTTGCGCGCCCGTTTGGTCGTGGTCCCGTATCCGGCCAACGCCATCTGCGGCGTGCCATCCGTGCCGGGCACCAACAGCGTTTGACCCATCGCGCCGGTAAACCCGTTGCTGCCCACCCAACTTTGCACGCGGTCCGGCTGATCCTGCAGCCACCCGTCCAGATCGGGCTGCGCGATCACATAAAGCGGCAAGGACGGGTCAGAGGGCGAGGCAAAGGTCAGGGGCATAGGCGTCTCGGGCTTGGTCAATTCGTCCCCAGACTAGCGGCCCACCATCTGCCCGCAACCCCCGTCAGACTGACATGTCCTGCTGATCCCAGACCGCCGTCAGCGACCGTTCGCCCACGCGGATCAGCCGACCCAGCGTTGCGCCCGTGGCCACCACGTCACCGGCATCCACCGTCTGCGCCACGTCGCCTGCCACGCGGGCCAGCGCGGTCATGCCGATCTGGTCCGATATCGCCACCAGCGATCTGGCGCATTTGCGCAGGTCAACCCAGTCGCGCTGCCGCCAGAAGCGTTCGCAGTTTGACAGGCGCACCGCCAGTTCTTCGACCGTGCGGCACAAGACGTCCAGCGCGTTCTTGTCGCCCAGTTGCCGGTAAAGCCCATTCAGCCGCTCGGAATCCAGACGCACGGATTCCGTGTGTTCCAGTGTAAGTATCTTATCCACCACATTCACCCCAATCGTCACGCCCCCACGGCGCAGTCAGATACTGCGGTGCAATTCCTTTGCAAAACCTTGCGCCGAGTTTGGATAATGGCTCGAATTTTTCGCGAATTCGGTATAGAGCAACCGGCAGCATAAAGAACAGGGACGCCGAAATGGACTTAGCCAAACCTCTACCGACCTATCTGGTAAAGCGCTATCACGGCTGGAAGGCCACCACTTATTCAGAAAATCAGGTCTGGTACCGGCGGCTTGCGACCGAAGGCCAGCGCCCGCGCGCAATGGTGATTTCGTGCTGCGACAGCCGGGTGCATGTGACATCGATGTTCGGCGCGGATCAGGGCGATTTCTTCATTCACCGCAATATCGCGAACCTGGTGCCGCCTTATGCGCCCGATGGCGACCACCACGGCACCAGCGCCGCGATCGAATATGCCGTCACCGCGCTGAAAGTGGCGCATCTGATCGTGCTGGGGCATTCGCAATGCGGCGGCGTGCAGGGCTGTATCGACATGTGCAAGGGTCAGGCGCCGCAACTGGAAGCAAAAGAAAGTTTTGTGGGCCGCTGGATGGACATCCTGAAACCCAAATACGAACTGGTCGCGGATGTCGAAGACAGCGTGGAACAGGCGCGCCTGTTCGAGCGTCAGGCGGTTGTGGCCTCGCTTGAGAACCTGATGAGCTTTCCATTCGTTTCGGCGGCGGTGGAACAGGATGCGCTTAGCGTGCATGGGCTGTGGACGGATATCGGCGAGGGCGGGCTGGAATGTTACGACCCGCATCAAAAGAAGTTCGTCCCGGTCTGAACCCGCGCCATTTGGGGTCTTGTGCCCTGCCGTTTTGGTGTAAGCTCTGAACATTCGTTTATGTTCGGAGCACCCCATGACTTTTCTAAAACGCATTTTCGGCGGCCTGATCGTCATTGTTCTGATTCTGGTCGGCGTCTCCTACCTGCTGCCCGGCAAGGCCGAGGTCTCGCGCAGCGTCCTGATCGACGCCCCGCCCGAGGCCATCTTTCCCTATGTGAACTCGATGCAGGAGACCGAAAAATGGTCGCCCTGGCTGGAGCGTGATCCCGAAACCAAGCTCAGCTATTCCGGCCCCGACGCGGGTGTCGGCAATACGCTGAGCTGGAGTTCCGATAACGATCAGGTCGGGTCCGGCACGCAGGAAATCATCGACAGCGTCGAAAACCAATCCGTCAAAACCGCACTGGATTTCGGTTCGATGGGCACCGCAACCGCGTTTTTTACCTTGCAGCCAGAGGGCGCGCAGACAGAGGTCACATGGGGGTTTGACTCGGACCTCGGGCTCAACCCGATGGCCCGCTGGATGGGGCTGATGATGGACAGCTGGGTCGGCGGCGATTATGAGCGCGGGCTGGACAATCTGAAAACCGTGGTCGAAGCGCAGGGGTGACAGCAGGACGTGTACGGGATTTGTACGGACAGTTTGCGTTTTGGGGCGTATGTTCCTGCAAAGTTCTGCAAGTTACGCTGTTTTGATTCTGGATCGGGATCGCGCAACCTTTAACTTTAAAAGGTTTTTCTGGCGACCCCGGCAGGATTCGAACCTGCAACCTGCCCCTTAGGAGGGGGCTGCTCTATCCAGTTGAGCCACGGGGCCGCGCAAGGCTCTCTGTACCGTGGATTTTTCGGGTTGTCATGACCTTTGCACAATTGTTGTACACGCCGCCCTGTTCACGCTACCATCGGGCAAAACAACAACGCAGGTGCCCTTCGTGAATACTGATACCAAACGCCCGCTTACCCTCCGCGATGTCTCAGAAGCGTCCGGAGTGTCCGAGATGACGGTCAGCCGGGTCCTGCGCAACCGGGGTGATGTGTCAGACGCGACCCGCACCCGTGTTCTGGCGGCGGCGAAAGAGCTTGGATATGTGCCCAACAAGATTGCGGGCGCCCTGGCGTCGAGCCGGGTGAATCTGGTGGCGGTGATCATCCCGTCGCTGTCGAACATGGTCTTCCCCGAGGTTCTGACAGGCGTCAATCAGGTTCTGGAAGATACCGAGCTGCAGCCGGTTGTTGGCGTCACCGACTATCTGCCTGAAAAGGAAGAAAAGGTTCTGTACGAGATGCTCTCTTGGCGGCCCTCGGGCGTGATCATTGCGGGGCTCGAACATACGGATGCGGCCCGCGCCATGCTGGATTCGGCGGGGATTCCGGTGGTCGAGATCATGGACACCGACGGCAAGCCGGTGGATGCGATGGTGGGGATCTCGCACCGCCGCGCCGGGCGCGAGATGGCACAGGCGATCCTGAAGGCGGGGTACGAACATATCGGGTTCATGGGTACCAAAATGCCGCTGGATCACCGCGCGCGGAAGCGGTTCGAAGGCTTCACGGAAGTGCTGGGCAAACAAGGTATCGAAATCGAAGACCGCGAGTTTTATTCGGGCGGATCAGCGCTGGCCAAGGGCCGCGAGATGACGCAGACAATGCTGGAACGCTCGCCTGAGCTGGATTTTCTGTATTATTCCAACGATATGATCGGGGCGGGCGGGCTGCTCTACCTGCTGGAACAGGGTATCGACGTTCCGGGCCAGATCGGCCTGGCCGGGTTCAACAATGTCGAACTTCTGCAGGGCCTGCCGCGCAAACTGGCCACGATGGATGCCTGCCGGCTCGAGATCGGCCGCAAGGCTGCCGAGATCATCACCGACCGGTTGAATGACCCCAGTTCCGAGATCGAAACCCGGGTCACTCTGACCCCGAAAATCAGCTTTGGCGACACGCTGAAACGGCGCTGAACAGGTGGCGCTGCCGCAGCTTGACAACCGCGCGGCAAGGGCGGTGTTCATGCACCGCCATGCGCTGGGTGAACCGCCTGCGGGCGGGGCCAGGGGCGTAGATCTTCTGGACCTGATCCGGCGGCTGGGGTTTGTGCAGCTCGACAGCATCAACACCGTCGCCCGCGCCCATGACATGATCCTGTTTGCGCGCAGGCCCTCGTACCGCAGTCAGAACCTGAAACGTCTGTATGAACGCGACCGGGCGCTGTTCGAACACTGGACCCATGACGCAGCGGTCATCCCGATGGAGTTCTACCACCACTGGCATCTGCGCTTTTTGCGCGACGCTGACCTGCTGAAAGCGCGGTGGAAGAACTGGCGGCGCGACGGGTACGAGCAGCGGTTTGCCACCGTTTTGCAGCATATCCGCGATCATGGCCCGGTGTCGTCTTCGGATGTGGGCAAGGACGAAAAGAAGGGGTCGGGCGGCTGGTGGGACTGGCACCCGTCCAAAACCGCGCTGGAGTTTCTGTGGCGCTCCGGTGCCCTGACGGTGACGGGACGTGACGGGTTTCAGAAACGCTATGACCTGACCGAACGGGTGATCGAGGCACATCTGTGCCCCGGCCAGTCCCCCTGCGATGCAGAGGTGACGGTGGATTGGCTGTGCAACGCCGCGCTGGACCGTCTGGGCTTTGCCACCTCGGGCGAGCTGGCGGCGTTCTGGGACACGGTCAGCCCGGCTGAGGCAAAAGCGTGGTGCGTGCGGGCTTTGGATCGCGGCGACGTCGGGGAAATCGAAGTCACCTGCGCCGATGGGCGCGCGCGCAAGGTCATGGCCCGCCCCGGTCTGGCGGATCAGGCGCAGGCACTGGCCCCTGCGCCCGGACGTATCCGGGTGCTCAGCCCGTTTGACCCGATGCTGCGCGACCGCAAGCGGGCCGAGCGGCTGTTCGGCTTCCACTACCGGATCGAGGTGTTTGTCCCCGAGGCCAAGCGGACCTATGGCTATTACGTGTTCCCTCTGCTGGAAGGCGACAAGCTGATCGGGCGCATCGACATGAAAGCGCATCGCGACAGCGGTGCCTTGCGGGTCCGGGCGCTGTGGCCGGAACGGTCCACGCGCTGGTCGGACGCGCGCAGTCGCCGATTGCAGACCGAACTGGACCGGGTGTGCCGCTTTGCCGGTCTGGACCGGGTGGAATTTGCCCAGGACTGGCTGAAAGACCCTAAATAGGGTCTAATCCACCCCTGTCAGCGTCAGTCGGATCGGGTCCGGCCCGACAATGGTATTGACCGGGTGCGTCTTGGTGAACCCTGCACTGTCCACACGCATCCCCTCCACGCCAGTTTCTGCCAATGTCCCCGCCGTGTTTCGGCGCGAAGTCGCTGAATTCCGTTGGCGCGGGCATGGCCCGTTTTCTGCAGCGCCCTGGTCCGCATAAATACCGTCAGCAGGGGCAGAGCCGGACCGGGCCACTCGCAAATATTGCATCGGGCCGCCTTGGCTTAATCGCAGGTTGCGCTATGTCCTGCGGTACGTGAACAGACAGGCCCGCCGCGCGACGCGGTGACTTGGGCCGGAAACACCCGCCCGGCGCGACGGATCGCCGGGACAGAACAGCAAGATCATATTGACCTGAACCCGGCCTCTGCAACGACACCCCCTGCCGGGCAACGGGTCGCGGCAAGTTCGGAGTGCGCAGACGGAAGGGCCCATCCCCCTTGGACCGTTCCGATCTGATCGTTAACCCAATTTCGGGTTCCGCAATGCTCCGAAGCGTGGGTCGGACCGTCTGAAGAGACGAGGCGCAACCGGCCCCGGGCCAGGCGCATAATTCAGTTTTCAGTCTGGCCATCCCGCCGGAGGTTCCCCCGGAACCCTCCGGCGGGACCCTGCGCAAAAGGCTATCAGATGGTTGGTATCAGCCTTCTCGTTCGCTCAACTCGTTCAGAAGATCCAGCAGAAGCTCGTGCTTTTCGGCACCCAGGCGGGTTTTGATCCCTTCGGCCAGTTCCAGGCTGACCGTCAGATTGTTCTGGATGATCTGCACGCCCTGCTGGTTGATTTTCACGATCTGACGCCGCCGGTCCGCCGGGTGGAGTTGCCGCACGATCAACCCTTTTTGTTCCAGCTTTTGCAGAATGCGCGTCAGGCTTGGCAGCAGCAGGCAGGCACGCTCGGCGATATGGGTGGGTTCCTGGGGGCCTTCTTCGTCCAGAACGCGCAAAACACGCCACTGCTGCTCGGTCACGCCGGCATCGGCAAGCAGCGCACGTATGGGTCCCATTACCTTTTCCCGCGCCCTTAACAGCGCAATGGGTAAAGATCGCGACGTCAGGGGAAGGTCCTCAGACATAGGGAATCTTCGCTCAAAACAAGGTTTTGTGCAAGCAAACGCACGGATTAGTTATCGGTTACGCCGGTTTGTTACATGTTAAAGACCTGTCTTCCGGTCGCGCCGGGCTGACCGAAACAAACAGAATTGACCCCACCGGCGGTTTACCTATCACTGTTGGGTGCAGGCAGCGATTTCATCCGCCCGCCGACGCACCAGCACAGGAGACCGCCCATGCCCGCCCCGACAAACACGTTCAAACAGGCTCTGAAACAGGGCAAACGGCAGATCGGTTGCTGGTTGAGCTTTGCCGAGGCGGTCACGGCCGAGGCCATGGGCACCGCCGGGTTCGACTGGCTGGTGATCGATGGGGAACATGCGCCGAACGACATCCGCTCGATCCGCGATCAGCTGACGGCGCTGGCGGCCAGCGCGTCGCATCCGGTGGTGCGGGTTCCCGTGGGTGAGACCTCGCTGATCAAGATGGTGCTGGACGCCGGGGCGCAGACCATCCTGGTGCCCATGGTCGAAACCGCCGATCAGGCGCGGGAGCTTGTGCGCGCCTGCCGTTACCCGCCCGAGGGCGTGCGCGGGGTCGGGGCAGCCGCCTCGCGGGCGACGATGTACGGAACGGCAAGTGAATACATCCAGACCGCAGATCAGGAAATCTGCCTGTTGCTTCAGGTCGAAAACCGCGCCGGGATGGCGGCGCTGGATGACATTCTGAGTGTCGGCGGGGTTGATGGCGTCTTTATTGGCCCTGCGGACCTGTCCACCGATATGGGGTTTCAGGGCAACAGCGCCGCGCCCGAGGTGCGCAGCGTGATCGCCGACGCGCTGGCGCGGATCCGCGCGGCGGGCAAGGCGCCGGGGATTCTGGGCACAAGTGACGAAGCGATTCAGGCCTATCTGGATATGGACGCGCAGTTTCTGGCGGTTGGCATCGATGTAATGGTGCTGGTCAACGCTGCCCGGGCGTTGTCTGCCAAATGGAAATCGACGTGACCCGTCAGCCGCGCATGGCGGCTGCCGCCTGCGCGTAGCCGCCCGACGCCCCATCGACGAAATGCACGTGATCGTCGCGCATGGCGGAGGGAACGAAACAGGTCATCATCGCCTCGTCCTGCGCGTGCAGCCCATAGCGGATTTTGCCGCGCGTGCGGGCCCCTTCCAGAATCTGTTCGATCTGCGACTGTGTCGCCGGGTCGCAATCCAGCGTCATTTTCAACCCGTCGTCGAATTTCCGGAAATCGGCGTTGCGGCTGACCATGCGCCGGTAATGCTCGGGCTCGAACTGTCCCAGCCGCTTGCCCGTTTTGAACAGCAGCGCGATCATTAGGTTCTGGCCCAGAAGCAGCAGCTTTTGCAGCCACAGCCCGCGCCCTCCGCGCGACACATGGGCGTCGATGTCGATGCCCGGCGGCGGCCATGTCATCGGCGGGCCGTTATCTGGTACCGGATGGCCCCCACGATCCAACCCGTCCGAGGCGGACAGGACCGATTGCGCAAGATCGGCAAAGTCGCTTTCGGTCGCAGTCGATGTCGGCTGCACCACGACCGACACGATCCGGCCCAACTGCGCCTTGCTGTTGGACCAGCGGCAGGACAGGCCGGTCAGGTCCGGCTGCGCGCCGGGGGCGGATATAGGTATTTCGAACGTGCCTGCTTTCATCTGCGCCTCGGCCCAGGCCAGGCCGCCGCCCGAGAACATGGCGTAGTCCACGCCCTTTGAGGGCGCATAGCGCGCAACGCGCAGATCCTTGCCTGCCTTGCGAATCTCGGCCACCGGAACCAGCGCCGCGCGCAGGGGCATCGCGAATTCCTCTTCCGCCCAGCGCCGCAAATCCGCAAGCGACGTGCGGGCGGCATCGGCGGCGCTTGGGGGCACGGCAAACCCCGCCCCGTCCCCGCCGAACACATAGGGAAACAGCGTGCCGTCCAGCGTGTTGATCATGGCCGAGATCACCGCCGCGCCCACCGTGTTCACGGTCTTGTAGCGGCCCTGCGCGATCTGTCCGGTGGAATCGACGATATCGGCCACGCCCAGCAACCAGTCATCCGGCACGGCGGCAAATTCCGCCGGATTTGCCAGCCGGTTGAACTCGGTCAGCAGGGGCAGGTTTTCGTAAAACCCGGAATGAAGGTCTTTCATTATCTCTCTCAAAAAATCTGCTTATGAAAACGATAGCCCAAAAGGTGCGCTCTGCAACGATCCACACGCGCTTTTGCGTTGTGCCATGCCGGGCGGTACTGGACGAACTCTTGCCATCGACGGGGTGATCTATCTATTCAGCGTGGACTGACTTGGACAACGGAGAGCGCCGTGCCGGAGATCGAGGTGATCGCACCCAACCTGAAACACAGCCTGTCCGGCGTGACCACTACGGTCATCCGCCTGTTGCCGATTCAGAAGCAGATGATCGGGATCGTGGCCACCGGCCCCGGCCTGCCGGATGATCTGCCGCATATCCCGCTGATCCGGGTCCCTTTCCTGCCGAACCGCACCCGTCGCGTCTGGCATGCGCGCCGCAACACCGAGATGCTGATGGGGCTGTTTCTGCGCAAGATCCTGCGGCGGAATTTCCGGCTGCTGTTCACCTCGGCTGCGCAGCGGGATCATTCGGGGTTCACGAAATGGCTGATCTCGCAAATGGACGCGTTGATCGCCACGACGCCGCAGGCGGCCTCGTTCCTTGAACATCCGTCGACCGTTATCATGCATGGCGTGAACACCGGGTTGTTTCATCCCGCAAAAGACAAATCCGCGCTGCGGCAAAAGCTGGGCCTGCCCGGTGGTGTATTGATTGGCTGTTTTGGCCGCATCCGCCCGCAGAAAGGCGTTGATCTGCTTGTGGATGCCGCGATCAAGGTGCTGCCCGCGCATCCCGATGCCAGCATCATCTTTACCGGCCGCGCGACGGCTGAGTTCGAAGCGTTCCAGCGCGAGCAGGAACAGAAGCTGCAAGAGGCGGGGCTGGCGGATCGGGTGCAGTTCCTTGGCGAACGCCCGTGGGAGGAAATCGTCGAGACCTACCGCGCGCTTGATCTGTTCGTCGCCCCGGCGCGGCACGAAGGCTTCGGGCTGACCCCGCTCGAGGCGATGGCCTCGGGCGTGCCGGCCATTGCCTGCCACGGGGTCGGGGCGTTCAGTGCGCAGATCAGGGATGGGGAAACCGGGCGTCTGGTCGAAAAGGACAACGCCGCCGCGCTGGCCGAAGCGCTGGACGGCATGCTGCAGGACCGCGCCGCGTTGGCCGCCGCAGGGCAGGCCGCGCGCGCCCATGTGGAACAGAATTTTCGAATCGAAGGCGAGGCGCAGGCCATCGTCAGGGTCTACCGAAGGCTGTTGAACCGGAACTAGCGCACCGAACCGCATCAATTTCGTGCCAATCGGCATATTCGGCCCCGAAAGCTCTTTTTTCTTTTCTGCAACGCGGCTATGAACGCGCGTCCTTTATTCAGGAGACCAGGAAATGGGCTATCGCGTCGTTGTCGTCGGCGCCACGGGTAACGTGGGCCGCGAAATGCTGAACATTCTGGCTGAACGCCAGTTCCCCGTCGATGAACTTGCCGTGCTGGCAAGCCGTCGTTCGCTGGGCACAGAAGTCAGCTTTGGCGATAAGACACTGACGACCCAGGATCTGGCCACCTTCGATTTCACCGGCTGGGACATGGCACTGTTTGCCGTGGGGTCCGCCGCGACCAAGGATTACGCGCCCAAGGCAGCCGCCGCGGGCTGTGTGGTGATCGATAACTCGTCGCTCTACCGCTATGATCCCGAGATCCCGCTGATCGTGCCCGAGTGCAATCCGCAGGCGATCCACGACTACAAGAACAAGAACATCATCGCCAACCCCAACTGCTCGACCGCGCAGATGGTGGTGGCGCTGAAGCCGCTGCATGACCGTGCGAAAATCAAGCGCGTTGTCGTCTCGACCTACCAGTCGGTGTCGGGCGCGGGCAAGGAAGGCATGGACGAGCTCTGGGATCAGACCAAGGCGGTTTACAACCCGATCAACGAGGTTGAGCCGAAGAAGTTCCAGAAGCAGATCGCCTTTAACGTCATTCCGCATATCGACGTCTTCATGGAAGACGGCTCGACCAAGGAGGAATGGAAGATGGTCGCCGAGACCAAGAAGATCGTCGATCCGTCGATCAAGGTCACGGCCACCTGCGTCCGCGTTCCGGTCTTTGTCGGCCATTCCGAAGCGGTGAACATCGAGTTCGAAGAGTTCCTCGACGAAGACGAGGCCCGCGATATCCTGCGCGAAAGCCCCGGTATCATGGTGATCGACAAGCGCGAAGCCGGGGGTTACGTGACGCCGGTTGAATGCGTCGGCGATTTCGCCACTTTCATCAGCCGCATCCGTCAGGATTCGACCCTCGAAAACGGTCTGAACCTGTGGTGCGTCTCGGACAACCTGCGCAAGGGTGCGGCGCTGAACGCGGTGCAGATCGCCGAGCTTCTGGGCCGTGAGGTTCTGAAAAAGGGTTGATCGGCCTTGTGCTGAATATTGCGGGGGCCGTTTCGCAAGAAGCGGCCCTTTCTTGTATCTTGCGGGCCTGCACCTAATTTCACATTATGCGCCCCAAACAGGAACAGAGGCAGAGCGTGCGTTACCTGACCGGCAGTGGGCTTGTGCGAACCTCGATTCTGGTTTGCGCGACCCTTTTGATGGGATTGGTGATCTTCGGGTTCACCGGCCACTATTTTGCGCCCGGTGATTCCATCGCCCTTTTGCGGCCCCAGGTCGGCTTGTTGCTGCTTCTGTTCGCGCTCATCCTGCTGGTGGCGCGGGCCTGGGGGTTTGCGCTGGCCTCCTTGGTTTTTGCACTGGTTGCGGTGGGCTCGGTTGCTGCGGGGCTGGTTTCGGCCCCGAAGGAGTGTGAGGACGGGTGCCTGACGCTCTATCAGAAGAACCTGATGTCACAGGCCTGGCCGCGCTATGGGTTGGCGGATGACATCCTGCTGTCGGACGCGGATATCGTGACGCTGCAAGAGGTCTCGCGCCACAACCAGAAATACATGAGCAACCTGTTCGCGCATTACCCGAACTCGGCGATCTGCGAGTTCCGCCCCGAACAGAACGTGGCTATTCTGACCACCCTGCCGGTTGTCCAAGGATCCGAGTTCTGTGCGGCGGGCGACGGGCTGGTCGGCGCTCAGCTGATCACCCCCAAGGGTGAGGCGGTCTGGATCGTCTCGGTTCACCTGCGCTGGCCCTATCCCTATAACCAGTTTGAGCAGAGCAAACGCATCGCCGAACGTATCGAACAATTGCAGGGCCCGGTCGTGATCGCCGGGGATTTCAACATGGCGTCCTGGGGCGCCAGCGTGCGCCGCATCGGGCTGGCGGCGGGCAATCATGTCTTTGGCTCGGTCCTGAACACCCATAATCTGGGCAGTTGGATGATGCCGATGCCCATCGACAACCTCTTGCTGCCCAAAGGCACAACCGGCACGACCGAGCTGCGCCCGTTCATGGGCTCGGATCATCTGGGCATCGTGGCGCGGATCAGCCTGCCGTAAGGCGCGGGTGTCGCGGGCTCAGGTATTTCCGACGGGCGGCGATTGTCTGGCCGGGCCCGGGAACCGGTCACGGGTCCGGTTGGCAAAGGCGACCAGCGACAGCATTACCGGAACTTCGACCAGAACACCCACAACGGTCGCCAGGGCCGCGCCGGAATTCAGGCCAAACAGGCTGATGGCGACGGCAACCGCGAGTTCGAAGAAGTTCGAGGTGCCGATCATGGCGCAGGGGGCGGCGATGCGGTGCGGAACCTTCAGCGCGAAAGCCGCTCCATAGGCCAGCGCGAAGATACCGTAGCTTTGGATCAGGATCGGCACCGCGATCAGCGCGATGACCAGCGGCTTGGCCAGAATGGTCTGACCCTGCAGCCCGAACAGGATGACTACCGTGGCAATCAGGCCCATGATCGACCATGGCTTGACGCGGGTGGAAAAGGCGTCGATTGCCTGCTGCGACCCAAGACTGCGGCGGGTGATCAGACCGGCGATCAGGGGCAGCACAACGTACAATACAGTCGCCAGCACCAGTGTCTGCCACGGCACCGCGATATCGGTGACCCCCAGCAGGAACGCCACGATAGGGGCGAAGGCCACCACCATGATCAGATCGTTCACCGAGACCTGCACCAGCGTATAGGTCGCGTCCCCGCGCGTGAGCTGAGACCAGACGAACACCATCGCCGTACAGGGCGCGGCCCCCAGCAGGATCAGACCGGCGGTGTATTGCGCCGCATCCTCGGGCTGAATCCACGGGGCGAAGACATAGTCGAAGAACAGCACCGCCAGCAGCGCCATGGTGAAAGGCTTGATCAGCCAGTTGACCACCAGCGTCACGATCAGCCCGCGCGGCTGGCGCGCCACCCCCACAACTGCGCCGAAATCGACGCCGACCATCATCGGATAGACCATCGCCCAGATCAGCAGCGCCACCACCAGATTGACGCTGGCGATCTCGGCCCCGGCAACCCGTCCGACCAAACCGGGCGCGACAAGGCCGATCAGCACACCGCCGATCATCGCAAGAGCGACCCAGAGGGTCAGGTAGCGTTCGAAAATGCTCATGTATAAGCCTCGGTCGTCTGGTCGGTCAGTTTTCCCGAGGTCAGCGCCGCCAGCGCGACCATGATGGCAGCCGTGCCCAGCACCAGCGCCAGCCCGCCAAGCTGATAGGTCAGGCCGGACAGGACGGTGCCAACCAGCCGCCCGGTCGCGTTGGCCATGTAGTAAAAGCCCACATCCATCGTGACGCGCTCGGATTTGGTGAAGGCCAGAATCAGATAGGAATGCAGCGCGGAATTGACCGCAAAGATCGCGCCGAACACCAGCAGGCCCAGAACCAGCGTAACGGTCAGCCACGTCTCGGGGCCGGAAGACAGCAAAACAGCCAGTGTCAGAGCCGCAGGCACGCAGAACAGGGCGGCGGCCCAACTGCGGGCGGCGCGGATCAAATCGCCCTCGGCCCGGTCCGGGGCGCGCAGGATTTTCGGCGCGCTGGCCTGAACCGCGCCATAAAGGATCACCCAGACCGCCATGAAGGTGCCGATCATGAAGAACGCGGCGCGATTGCCGTCTTCGGTGCCGTCAGACAGGACCGCGTAGAAATAGATCGGGATGCCGACCACGAACCACACATCCCGCGCGCCGAACAGAAAGACGCGCGCCGCCGACAGCCAGTTCACATTGGCGGATTTCGAAAACACCTCGGAAAACTTCGCGCCCTTGCGGCCCTTGGGCAGGCCCGGCGGCATCGACAGGGCAACGGCAATCAGGATCGCCGCCAGTATGACCGCCATGACCAGAACCGCCCAGACAAAGCCAAGCGTCGCCAGCAGGGCCGCACCCAGCAGGAAGCCCAGACCCTTGACGGCGTTCTTGGACCCGGTCAGGACGGCAACCCAGCGGAACAGCCCGCCGCCCGTCGTGGGGGCCAGCAGTTTGACAGCGGATTTCGACGACATCTTGGCCAGATCCTTGGCCACCCCGCTGGCCCCCTGCACGATCATCACAAAGGCCACGGACATGCCAATCGCCCAATTCGGATCGAGTTGGGTCAGGGCCAGCAACGCCAGAACCTGCAGCCCCACCCCGGCATAGAGGGTCGAGGTCAGCCCGAAGCGTGCCGCGATCCAGCCTGCGGCCAGATTGGTGACCATGCCCGCGATCTCGTACAGGACAAACAGGTAAGCCAACTGGACCGGCGAGAACCCCAGCGTATGAAAGTGCAACAGCACCAGCATCCGCAGGGCCCCGTCGGTCAGCATGAACGCCCAATAGGCCGCCGTGACCGCGATATAGGCCGACAGGCCCTCGGGCCGATCCGTCACAGCGATTGTTCAACCATCAGCGCCACATCGACCAGACGGTGGGCATAGCCCATCTCGTTGTCATACCACGCGTAAATCTTCACCTGCGTCCCGTTCACCACCATGGTCGAGGGCGCATCGACGATCGAGGACCGTTCGTCATTGGTGTAATCGGTCGAGACCAGCGGCCGGGTTTCATAGCCCAGAATGCCCTTCAACTCGCCCTCGGCGGCGGCTTTGAAATAGCTGTTGACCTCTTCGGCGGTGGTTTCGCGCTCGACTTCGAACACGCAATCGGTCAGTGAGGCGTTCAGCAGCGGCACCCGCACCGCGTGGCCGTTCAGACGCCCCTTGAGCTCGGGGTAAATCAGCGTGATCGCCGTGGCCGAGCCGGTTGTGGTCGGGATCAGCGAATTCAGCGCCGACCGCGCCCGGCGCAGGTCCTTAGCCGGACGGTCCACGATGGTTTGCGTGTTGGTCACATCATGGATCGTGGTCATCGAGCCGTGGCGGATGCCCAGATTTTCATGGATCACCTTCACCACCGGAGCCAGACAGTTGGTGGTGCAGGACGCCGCCGTCACGATCTGATGCACCGCCGGATCATAGGTTTCTTCGTTCACGCCCATGACGATATTGGCGGTCGGGCCATCCTTGACCGGGGCCGAGACGACAACTTTCTTCACACCCGCAGCGAAATAGGGCGCCAGCCTGGCCTCGGTCTTGAAGACACCGGTGCAGTCGATCACCACATCCACACCGTCCAGCGGCAGATCGGACAGATCCCGCGCGCCGAAAAAGGGCAGGCGGGTGCCGTCAATTGTCACGCTGTCGGCATCATGTTCAAAACGTGCATCCCAGCGCCCGTGCACCGTGTCGAATTCCAGCAGATGCGCGTGCATCTCGGGGTCGCCCACCGCATCGTTGATCCAGGCGATCTTCGCGCCCTTTTCCAATAGCGGTTTCAGGGCCAGCTTGCCCATCCGGCCCAGCCCGTTGACGGCGTATGTTGTCATGTCAGATCCTCGTCAGACGTTCTGCCGATGTCATCCACGGCAGTTTGCAATGCAATCCGGTCGAGGCTTTCGACCGGCAGCGATGTGAACGCCTCAATCCGGCGCTTCAGCGCGCCATAGGCATTCTGGAAGGCAAGGCTTTTCTCGGCATCCGTACCCGTTGCCTTGACCGGATCGACCATGCCCCAATGTCCGCTGATCGGCTGGCCTTCCCAGGCCGGGCAGTCCTCATTCGCGGCCTGATTGCAGACGGTGAAGACAAAATCCAGATCGGGCGCATCCGGCCCCGAGAACTCGGACACATTCTTGGACCGCAGGACCGAGATGTCGTGCCCCTTGTCGTTCAGCACCTGCAGTGCAAAGGGGTTCAGTTCGGACATGTGTTTCGTCCCCGCCGAATACACGTTGAACCGATCCCCGGCGATTTCGCGCAGCAGGGATTCGGCAAAAATCGAGCGGGCAGAGTTGCCCACGCAAATGAACAGCACATTGAACTTCCGGTCCGTCATGGTGTCATTTCCTTGGTCAAAAGGCATGCAAAGATCAGGGCGGCCACGGCAGCAATCCACGATCAGGAAATCGAGCATCTGCTGCACGTTCTTCATTTCAATCGCATAGAGCAGAGACGTCCCCGACCGCGTCTGGCTGACCAATCCCGACCGCTGCAGCGCGTTCAGGTAGTTGGACATCGTGCTGGGCTTGATCCCCAGCTCTGACGCCAGCTCACCCGCCGGAACAGTGTCAGGAAACCGTCGCATCAACATGCGAAACACGGTGATACGCTGCGGATGGCCCAGAATGGCGAGTTGATCGGTTATCTGTTCTATCATGTTTCATGAATTATTGAAATAAATTTGCCGAGTCAATTTGATCCGAAGGCTGTTACAAAAAATTCACAGACCGATGCTCTGACAGCGACCTGAACGTGTTGGACATGGGAAGGCGGTGCACTCTCCTGCGCCGAAATGAATGCATCTGGACTTGCAGGCGCAGGATTGACAGTTTAAACGAGCCATCGCACCCGGTCAGAGCCAGTTCCGGGTGTCAAACAGTGCCGCTGTAGCTCAGCTGGTAGAGCACGTCATTCGTAATGATGGGGTCGGGGGTTCGAGTCCCTTCAGCGGCACCACCAAGTTTCACCTATGTGATAACTGTCAGCGGTTCATCGTTTGGGGAACATACCCTAACTGCACTGCGCCTCACCCAAAACAGCTATTCCCCCGCTGGGTTTGACGACCACACATGTCCTGTCCACGCCATCAATCGCGATTCCGCCAACTTCAATCACATTCGAACCGTCTTGTTCGTCAAAGTAAGAACTCAATACTGGAAGCGGATCGCCATTGGGGAGTGTAATTGTTGTGAACAGCTGATCTCCGCCCTCGCTGGTTTTTGTCCAGACAATGACCTCTAAAACTTGCGCATCGTTGAAGCAGAGCCGAACAGGGAATCCAGAAAATCCATCGTGCGCTCTGATCGCCTGACTTCTTATCGAAGCTGTTGTTGCCCGGCAATCGGCGTCAAAGAGGCCGACAACGATTTGGTCGCGCAAGTCAAAGGTTGGAAACTGATTTCCGGGCTTAACCTGGGGGTTTCTGAATGCTCCGACCGAGGCGTACAGAAGGCGCGACATCTCACCAGAAGGATCAAACTCCATGAAGATAAGGTGGCGCCTGTCTGGTTGTGTCGAATGTAACCGAACATCTGCCGCCACAACCTCTCCGTTTGGCGTCTCGTCTACGATGGTCCACAAAACCTGCGATTCCGGTGAGAGCGGGCGACCAATATCCGTTGCGCCCAGAGCCTTTCGCAGGTTTGGAAAGTGGTCACCTCTGGTCGAAAACATCTGTTCGAGACTGTTCATACCGGCAGTGTCAGACGCGGCGTCAACCAGCCGAAGCATTTCTGTCGCATAAAGCGTATAGGCTTCCGGGTCGCCGCCAATTCCGTCGATTCCATCCTGACCATGTAAGATGGTGCTGCCAACCGGCGTCCACGGTGCGGGCAAATCAGCGTTGTTTCGGTCTCCAAACCGTGGTCCGTCACCAAAATCGACACGAGAAAACTGAACGACGTTGGCTTTGGCGTCTGTGAGGCCATCCTCCAAGGCCGTCATTTTCACAGAGTTTTCATTGTAGACTATATCTCCTGACCAAAGCGGCCAAAGTGTCCATTCCGCGTACCGTTTACTGCCTGTGAACCTATGCTCTGCTGCGGTCAGCACATGGCACACTTGCGATGCGGTGCTTCGCGTGAAAACGGGTGCCGGGAAGATCCCGACATCTTCGGCCCATTTGGAAATGGCGCGTGTCGCGCCCCCGCCCGGAGCACCGTCAACTCCGTTCGGATCGAACCCGGCATCAAGCAGTGCCTGCTGCCCGCAACGCGCATACTCTCTGCTTGCTTTGAATTCCAAAGCCTCAGGAGAAGACACAAACATGGGATCTGGTTCCGGACGCGCATAGTCCGGATGAACGACAATCGCGCCATCAACGGGCACATTCGTTGCCTCGGTCGGACAGCAATGCTTGCCGTAAAAGATCACAAAAAATACGTGACCATCCTTAAGACCCACCTGAAGGGCATTGTCCGGCCCCATTTTGGTGCTCCAAACGAAGTTTCCGGCTTCCAGGGCGCTGTCCAGGTCACTGCCCGCAAACCCCGCTTGGGCCAGCAGAGCCAGTGTTTGCTTTCGATACGCGCCATCTGGCCCAAGCAGCTGCGCCATTTTCCCGAGATCTTCCGCCAGTTCCGGTTCGAGAAACGCGATGTTGTCGATAGATTGCGGAGCCGTCAGAGCCCAATACGCTGTGTTGCCTTCCCTTGTGCGCCCTTTGATCCAACCGTCCGGTCTGAATCGATACAATTCCTTTGCAATGACCGGGATGTTTTGATCCCTTATGAAATGCAGCTGCGCTTCGCTTTCATTATCCATTTGAGCGGAAGCTACTGCCGGAAGACCAATGAATATGGCTGCAATCAGAAACAGAAACTGCACGTCAACCTCAACACTATCAAACATTCAGTTTCGATAGAGTGCACGCGGGATGACCCAAGGTCAACAAAAGCCGGAATGCGGGATTTGAGTGCGATTGGCTGAAAGCTGAAATGGCCGGGCTGCACCGAAACAGAACGAACAAAGTGGCAAGGGCCGCAGAATAGCTTCAACCGTTCAGAATGTCTTCTCGATGCTCAAAGAGTCCAGTTTCTGGACGAAGACGATACAGCTAATGGTTTTGGAAAACCCAAGAGCGTAGTCCCGGTGTATTTCGACCCGGTGACCTGCTAGAAACCCGCCATGGCACTGACAGCTTTTGACCACGTAAACATACGTACCTCGAATCTGGATGACATGGTTGAGTGGTATGGAGAGGTTCTGGGCTTGAAGCCGGGGAAACGACCGGATTTTACCTTCCCCGGAGCGTGGCTTTACCTGAATGACGTAGCGGTGGTGCATTTGGTCGGCGTCAGTGATGAGCCCGCCGTTGGTGGAAATCCCTCGCTGGAGCATTTCGCCTTCAAGGCTGAGGGTTTCGACGAGTTTGTCGGCAAATTGGATGGGATGGGCATAGCACACACGGTTGATGCGGTTCCGGGGATGGCGATTGTGCAGGTCAATCTCCACGACAGTGACGGCAACCACATTCACGTTGACTTCAGGACTGACGGATAGCTGCACCAGACCACGGCCCCGACCGGCGAAATTCAGCGACCCTATGTAACCAACGTCACTGACCGCCCCACCAGAATCGGCCATATTGGGTGTATTAAAGAGTTGGCGCTCTTGTTCGGTTTCGAGCGCAGGTTTTTTTCATCTCCCTACCCTAAGACAGGGCGCGCTGGTGGTTGAGCGCGCCCTTGTTTTTGGGCGCATTGGCCGGGAAGAGCGATACGGCCAGAAAGCCGTTGGGCTTTGCGGAATCCAGTGCCTTGCATCAATGGTGATGATGGCCGTGCCCTCCGTGATGGTGCGGATGCCCGTGGCCGTTGCCCTGCGGATATTGATGGGGCGCAGCTTGATAGAGGCGATTGGGGTAATACGGGCCATAGTGGCAGGCCGGGTCCTGAGGCGCGTGATAGCAATAGGGTCCCGGAACCGGATGGTAGGGGTGATACGGGTGGTAATATTGGTTCCAATAGGCGAACCACGGGTAAGCCTGATAGTGGTTTTCCCAATAGGCCTGGCTGAATTCCACAATGGCAATGCCCAAAGCAGCGGCCACAACCGGGTTCATGACTTTCTTCGTGCCGTCGCTTTCTGTCAGAATGTAGTTGGATGAAATCCAACCCCGGGCACTGTTCCATCCGGTGTCGCACCAGCTATAGCCCGTCTGGCAGCCGTAAATCTCGATCGTCGCATCTTGTGGCAATGTCGCGACCACCGGGTAATTGGTGCCCGGTCCGGCGCGCATGTGGACGGATGTGGTTGTGAAACCCTGTGTCTGGGAAAGGGCGGCGGTTGCCAGCAGCGGCACGAACAAAGCGATCTTGATGATGAACAGTAACTGTTTCATTGGCTTCCCTGTCTTTGTTTGGGTTTTGTGAAAACTAGATCGCTCCGGGCGATTTCAGTCAAGGCTCCCTAATCCGCCCTTACGCCTGTTTTCAATCGGCGCGGGCTCAGCCGATTGACGAACCTTCCGAAGCTTTTCGGGTTTCTGAACCGCATCAGGGTCCGGTCAACCATCTGGAACTTGCGGTCGTTTTTGTTAGGGTCTGTTTTCAGGATGCATACCCTCACAGAACATTTCGAAAGTCTCGTCCAGACCTATGGGCTGATCATTTTGTTTCCCACGATTTTCCTTGAGACATTTGGCCTGCCGCTCCCCGGTGAAAGCGCCTTGGTCGCAACTTCGGCGCTTGCGGCGAAAGGGTCGTTGAACATCATCACGGTTGCTGTGGTTGCAACCCTTGCGGCAATTGCGGGCGACAACGTTGCCTACCTGATCGGGCGCAGATATGGCCGGGCGGTCATTCTGGCCTATGGGGCGCGTTTCGGCATCACCGAGTCTAAGTATCAGGCCGCAGAACGCGCGACCGAGACATATGGTGCCTATGTGGTGGTATGCGCGCGCTTCTTCGTCTTGCTGCGGCAGCTCAACGGGCTGGTCGCGGGCTCGGCGAACATGCCATGGGCAAAGTTCTTTATCGCAAACGTGGTAGGTTCAGCGCTTTGGGTTCTGATCTGGACGACACTTGCCTATCAGTTCGGGCAGCACGTTTCCCAGCTGCATCAGGTTCTGCATCAGGTCTCGCTGATAGGCGCGGTGTTGATACCTGTGGCCGTGGTGCTGGTGTTTGTCTTCGGGCGCAGCGCGATGAAAAAGCTCAGCGCGTTGGCACAAGGGCAATCTGACCAAGACTGACTTCCTGTGAAACCAGTGCGCGCAGAAGCCCCGGCTTATGTTCGTGCCGCCATAGGAAGACAGATGGTGCCGGATGCGCCCGCGAAGTGATGCAAGGCAGACACGGGTCAAGGCCCAAACCATTCCGTCATGACCTTGCCCGAGCGGCCCGCCCCATAGCCTGAGCGAATTCGCGCCAGTTGCACAGCGAGTTTCCGCAAAGCGCCAACGCGTTCTCTATGCGGCTGATCGGGATTGCTATAAGGCGTTCTGACCATTTTGGTGGGGGTCAAAATGAAGATGAGCGCACTGGAAGTATTTTGCATCACCATAGCCGGCGCTGTGGCGCTGGCCGGGTTTGCCGGGGCTGCAAGCGTCCTGATTTCTGTCATATGAATGCGCTCTGAATCCGGGGCGTAAACGCTGCATCGTCTCGGGGCCTTGTCCGACGAGACTGCAGCAATCCGACATCAATACGTTCGTGAATGAGGCGTATGCGTTCAGCGCATCGCAGGCCCGGTTTGCCAAGAACCCGCCATTTCCGGCTTTGCCTCAACCGCGTTGGGTTCCCTGATCGGCATTGCCGCTGCGTTTGACGTTTTTGGGCATGTGAGAGCAAATCTCGTCCAGCCAGCTGGCGTCGGCTGCGACGTTGTAGGCGGTCTTGTCGCCCCGCGCGAATTCTGCCCGGGTGGCGTAGGTCAGAGCGACTGCGTGGCAGCGCTTCTTGTTCCAGTATCCTTTTGGCTTTTTCTGTCCGGGCATTCAATTTCTCCTGCGCGGATTGTCGTGGCGCAGGGTAAATTGGGATTGTGAAATTTTGCCAAAATGTCGGTTACTTTTTCGTCCGGTGTCCGCTTGGCCAAAAACGGTCCCGGTGCGCTGGGATCTACCCGACGTTTGACGGCCCTTAAGCGCGTTTTTCGCCGATCGAGGTGACGCCCAGAACATCCAGCACTCTGGCTTCGATCTGTTCCGCATTCATGCCGGCCACCGCGTACATATCGGCGGGGCTGGCTTGGTCGATGAAGATATCCGGCAACACCATCGAGCGATACTTCAGCCCGGAATCGAACACGCCTTCTTCCGCCAATAGCTGCGCGACATGGCTGCCGAAACCGCCAATGGCGCCTTCTTCGATGGTGATCAGCGCCTCGTGGTGCGCGGCCAGATCCAGAATCAGGTCGCGGTCCAGCGGTTTGGCAAAGCGGGCATCGGCGATGGTCGGCGTTATCCCTTTGGCCGAAAGCGCCTCGGCCGCCTTTTGCACCTCGGCCAGACGGGTGCCGAAGGACAGCAGCGCCACGCGAGCCCCTTGCTGGATCAGACGGCCCTTGCCGATCTCCAGAACCTCCCCGCGCTCGGGCAGGTCGACGCCCGCGCCTTCGCCGCGCGGATAGCGAAAGGCGATGGGGCCGTCGTCATGGGCGGCGGCGGTGGCGACCATGTGCATCAGCTCGGCCTCATCGGCGGCGGCCATCACGACCATGCCGGGCAGGTTCGACAGATATGCGATGTCGAAAGACCCCGCATGGGTCGCCCCGTCCGCGCCGACCAACCCGGCCCGGTCGATGGCAAACCGCACTGGCAGGCGCTGGATGGCGACATCATGCACCACCTGATCGTAACCGCGCTGCAGGAATGTCGAATACATCGCGCAGAACGGTTTCATCCCGCCCGCCGCCAGCGCGGCGGAAAACGTAACGCCGTGCTGCTCGGCAATTGCCACGTCGAAACAGCGCGAGGGGTAGCGTTCCGCAAACAGGTTCAGCCCCGTGCCATCGGGCATCGCGGCGGTGACGGCCACGATCTTGTCATCGCGCGCGGCCGCTTCCACCAGCGTTTTGCCAAAGACCGAGGTGTAGGAGGGCGCGTTTGACGGCGCCTTTTTCTGCTCGCCCGTGACCACATCGAATTTCGCCGTGGCGTGGCCTTTGTCGCGGGCTTGCTCGGCGGGGGCGTAACCCTTGCCTTTTTTGGTCAGCACATGGATCAGGATCGGCCCGGTCGCCCGCGCCCTGACCGTGCGCAGAACCGGCAGCAACTGGTCCAGATCGTGGCCGTCGATGGGGCCGAGATAGGAAAAGCCCAGTTCCTCGAACAATGTCCCGCCCACGGCCATGCCTTTCAGCATTTCCTTGGCGCGCTTGGCGCCTTCGCGGAACGGTTCCGGCAGCAGCGATACCGCGCCCTTGGCGGCGGCTTTCAGATCGTGAAAGGGTTCTTCCGCGTAGATGCGCGACAGGTAGTTCGACAGGGCACCCACGGGCGGCGCGATGCTCATCTCATTGTCGTTCAGAATGACGATCAGGCGTTTTTTCAGATGGCCCGCGTTGTTCATCGCCTCGAACGCCATGCCCGCAGACATCGAGCCATCGCCGATCACCGCGATTGCGTCACCCAGCCCCTCGGGCGTCACGCCACCCAGATCGCGGGCGACCGCAAACCCCAGCGCGGCGCTGATCGAGGTCGAGCTATGTGCGGCCCCAAACGGGTCATAGGGACTCTCACTGCGCTTGGTGAAGCCGCTCAGGCCATCCTTCATGCGCAACGTGCGAATGCGGTCGCGCCGTTCGGTCAGGATTTTATGCGGGTAACACTGGTGGCCCACATCCCAGATGATCTTGTCGCGCGGGGTGTCAAAGACAGCATGCAAAGCGGTGGTCAGTTCCACCACACCCAGACCCGCGCCCAGATGCCCGCCGGTGACGGACACGGCCGAGATCGTCTCGGCCCGCAATTCCTGCGCCACCTGATGCAGTTGCGCGTCCGAGAACTGCCGCAGGTCCGCGGGGCGGTTCACAAGGTCCAGCAAGGGCGTGTTCGGGCGGTCAGACATGTGGCGCGTTCCTGGCTTAGCTGTCCCGGGCAATAACGAAGCGGGCGGCGTCCTTCAAGGTTTCCGCCTGTGTGCCGTACCCGTCCAGCGCGGCACAAGCCTGATCCACCAGTTCGGCAGCGCGGGTGCGGGCGGCATCCAGACCCAGCAGCGAGACAAAGGTGGCCTTGCCCGCATCGGCATCCTTTTGCAGGCGTTTACCGGCCTTTTCGGCATCCCCCTCAACATCCAGAATGTCATCGGCGATCTGAAAAGCAAGGCCAAGGGCTTGGGCATATTGGCGCGACGGGCCCGGGTCCGCCTGCGCCAGACGCGCACCGGCACAAGCCGACCATTCGATCAGCGCCCCAGTCTTGCCCGCCTGCAGCCGGGTGATTTCGGCCAGAGTCAGAGGGCCTTTGGTCTCTGCCGCGATATCCAGCGCCTGACCCAGCACCATGCCCTGTGCGCCGCTGGCTTTTGCCAATGTTAGAGTCAATTCCGCCCGGATTCCCGCATCCCCGACCTCGGGCCGGGCGCAGAGCTCAAAAGCCAGAGTCTGCAACGCATCCCCGGCCAGCACAGCGGTGCCCTGATCCCATTTCACATGAACCGTCGGACGCCCCCGGCGCAGGTCGTCGTCATCCATGCAGGGCAAGTCATCATGCACCAGCGAATAGGCGTGCAGCGCCTCAATCGCGGTGGCGGGCCAGATCGCGCGGGCCGGATCGACATCATGCAGACGGGCGCTTTCCAGCACCAGAAACCCGCGCAGCCGCTTGCCGCCTTCGGTGGCATAGGCCATCGCACGGGTCACATCCAGATCGTCCAGCGCGCCCAGAACCAGATCGAACCGGGCCTGAATCCGCGCCGCATCCTGCGCAAGCTTTTCGCGAAACATCTACAGCCCTTCGACAGGCGTGGTCCCGGTCGGCTGACCATTGGCATCCAGAGTGATGGCGGCCACTTTTTCCTCGGCCCGCTTCAACTCATCCTCGCAGCGTTTCTTCAGCGCCGCCCCGCGTTCGTAAAGTGCAATGGACTGATCCAGCGCCACGTCGCCGCGTTCCAGCTGGCCGACTACGGCCTCAAGCTCTTTCATCGCCTGTTCGAATGTCATCTGGTCAACGGGAGTGTCAGTCATCGGGCTGCCTTCATCAGTTCTTCCACATGGGCACGCGTAGCATCGGCCAGTGCGTTCAGATCATACCCGCCTTCCAGAGTCGAGACGATACGGCCCTCACACACCTCATCGGCGATCCCGCACAGCTCAGCCGTGATCCAGGCGAAATCGCCGGTGGACCAGTTCAGATTGGCCAGCGGGTCGTCCTGATGCGCGTCGAATCCGGCGGAAATGATGATCAACTCGGGCCGGAACGCCCGCAATCGCGGAAAGGCCTGGCTTTCATACACGGCCCGCATCTCGGCCCCGCCGGTGCCCGGCGACAGCGGTATGTTCAGAACAGTGTCGTAAGCCCCGGTCTCATCCGGGCGGCCCGAGCCGGGCCACAAGGGCATCTGCTGGCTGGTGATCACCAGCGCGCGCTTCTCATCCCACAGCAGGTCCTGCGTGCCATTGCCGTGATGCACATCGAAATCCACCACCGCCACGCGGCTGAGCCCATGATGATCCAGCGCGTGTTTCGCGGCCAATGCCGCATTGCCGAACAGGCAAAACCCCATTGCAGTGTCTGTTTCCGCATGGTGACCCGGCGGGCGCACAGCGCAGAACGCGTTCGGGGCCTCGCCCCCCAGCACCAGATCCACCGCGCGCACGACAGCGCCAGCGGCGCGGTAAGCGGCATCGACGGAACCGGGGGACATGAAAGTGTCCCCGTCAATCTGCGCAAACCCGTCCGCAGGTCGCGTGGCCTTGATGTCCCGAATGTAGCTGTCCGGATGAACCCGCAACAGATCATCATCCGCAGCCAGTGGGGCTGTCACCCGGTTAAGGTCCAGAGCTTCAAGCGCATGCAGGATATGCTCCAGCCGCGCCACCCGTTCCGGATGCCCGTCCGGCGTCACATGACCAAGACAGTCGGCATGGGTCAAAAGCGCAGTCTTCATCGGGATCCCATCTTCATCTGTCTAAAAATATCCTCGCCGAAGGCACAAAACCGCCGCGCAGCGGCAAAATCAATCCGGCGCCAGCATATAGCCCGCGCCGCGCACGGTCTGCAAATACCGCGGCTGCTTCGGGTCCTGTTCGATCTTGCGGCGCAGTCGGGTGATCTGCACGTCCACCGCGCGCTCCTGCGCCTGCCCCTTGTCGCGGCCCAGATCCTCGACCAGTTTCGCGCGGCTGATCGGTTCTCCCGGCTGGGCCGAGAAAATTTTCATCAACTGGCTTTCGGTGGCGGTCAGGCGCACCGGGTCCTCGCCCTGCCACATCTCTCCACGTTCGATATCATAGCGGATCGGTCCGAGGGTCAGGATTTTCGCCGCCGTATCCTGCGCCGGTGTTTCCGGCATCCGCCGCAGAATCGCGTTGATGCGCAGCAGCAATTCCTTGGGCTCGAACGGCTTGGCCAGATAATCATCCGCCCCGGCCTCAAGCCCGGCAATCCGATGCTCGGTCTCGCCCCGGGCGGTCAGCAGCAGGATCGGTGTGCTGTGCGTTTCCCGCAGCGCGCGGGTCAGGCTGACCCCGTCCTCGCCCGGCATCATCACATCGAGCACGATCAGGTCGAAATCCAGACCCGACAGCACCCGCCGCGCATGCGCCGCATCGCGGGCCGAGGTCACAAGAAATCCGTTGCGCATCAGGAACTTCTTGAGCAGATCGCGAATGCGCTCGTCATCGTCGACAATCAGAAGATGGGCGTCCATATCGCTCATGAGGTGCTGTCCCGCAGTTTGGTGTAGGCATGACGCATATCAGCATCCATCATCGCTTCAAGCACTTTACGAAACCCCGCCACCGCCTCGGGGCCCGCATCCTTGTACGCCGCCCGCATGCGCGAGCGCTGGGCGTCAGACAGTTTCGCCTCAAGCGCGCGGCCCTGTTCGGTCAGAAACAGATGCCGCTCGCGCTTGTCCGCGGTGCCGACGCGGCTTTGCACCAGACCATCGTCGATCAATGTCCGAAGCACCCGGTTCAGAGACTGTTTCGTCACCCCCAGAATGGCCAGCAGGTTGTTCACCGTGGTGCCGGGCGCGCGGTTGATGAAGTGGATCGCCCGGTGATGCGCCCGCCCATAGGCCATTTCCGACAGGATGCGGTCCGGGTCGGCGGTGAAGCCGCGATAGGCGAAAAACATGGCCTCGATCCCTTGTCGCAACTGCTCATCGGTTAGAAACAACAGGCTCTCGCCGCCAAACAGCGGGGCGGGGCGGATTTCGGACATATCATGCCTCATTCATTACACCGGGCCGAGTTTATGTCAGCGTTATTGACATTCCAAGGGCGGACAGGTATCGATTCTCAGTTTTTGCGCAACATTATGTCCGCTTCGGACCTAACTAGCGCAACAATCGGAAAATCAACCCGGATCAGGAGGTTTCGCATGGCTGGGTATGACGATCGTGATGGTGTCATCTGGTTGGACGGCAAGCTGGTGCCCTGGCGCGAGGCCAATGTGCATATTCTGTCGCACGCGATGCACTATGCCTCGTCGGTGTTCGAGGGCGAGCGCGCCTATAACGGCAAGATCTTCAAAAGCCGGGCACATTCCGAACGCCTGATCGCCTCGGCCGAGGCGCTGGACATGCCGATGCCCTATTCGATTGACGAGATCGAGGCGGCAAAGGAAGAGGCGCTGACAGCCAGCGGGCTGCAGGACGCCTATGTGCGCGTGCTGGTCTGGCGCGGTTCGGGCGAGGATATGGGCGTGGCCTCGGCCAAGAACCCAGTGCGCATGGCTGTCGCGGTCTGGCCCTGGGGCGCTTACTATGGCGACGCCAAGATGCAGGGCGCCAAGCTGGACATCGCCGAGTGGAAGCGCCCCAGCCCGGAAACCATCCCGGTCCATGCCAAGGCGGCGGGTCTGTACATGATCTGCACCATCTCGAAGCACAAGGCCGAGGCCAAGGGCTGCTCGGACGCGCTGTTCATGGACTATCGCGGCTATGTGGCCGAGGCGACCGGCGCGAACGTGTTCTTCGTCAAGGATGGTGAGGTGCATACGCCGCTGGCCGATTGCTTCCTGAACGGCATCACCCGCCAGACGGTGATTCAGATGCTGAAAGACAAGGGTATCAACGTGATCGAGCGCCATATCATGCCCGAGGAAATGGCCGATTTCGAACAATGCTGGCTGACCGGCACCGCCGCCGAGGTCACGCCGGTCGGGCAGATCGGTGACTACACGTTCGAGGTCGGCGACATCACCCGCGACATCGCCGAAGAATATGAGGCGCTGGTGCGCGCCTGATCCAGCGGAACACGCTACAGGAAACCCCCGCATTTTCGCGGGGGTTTTTTTGTGCCGAACGTCCGCAAGACCTTGCAGATCGTTCAGACTGGTGGACGGGCGCGCGCACGGGTGTAGATTACAGCCATGTTAGACCTTCTCAGCGATATCCTGACCCGCCTGTCCCTGCGCGGGACGTTCTATTTCCGCACATCGTTCACGCCGCCCTTTGGCATTCAGGTTCCGGCCTTTGAAAACGTGGCCCGGTTTCACTTCGTTCAGCGGGGAGAACTGAAGGTATCAGTCTCTAACACAGGCGAAACGCTGCGTCTGAAGCAGGGCGATCTGATCCTGATCCCGCATGGCGCCGCCCACGCGCTGCTGTGCAATGAGGTCAAACCGCTGGACGCGCTGCCGCTGGAACAGGTGCTGGACGAGGCCGGATACAAAGGGGATGGCGTTCTGATCTATGGTGGCGAGGATAAAAGCCGCGACACGCAGCTGATCTGCGGCCATTTCTCGTTCACCGGTCCTCCGGGGCGGCAGGGCACCGGGCATATGCTGATCGACCGGCTGCCGCCCTATATCCTGATCGAGAATTACGGCGAAGAGGCCGGGGCCTGGATCGAATCCACCCTGCGCATGATCGGGTCCGAGGTGCGCGGCGCGCGGATCGGGGGTGATCTGATCGCCCTGAAACTGTCCGAGGTGCTGTTCGCGCAGGCCATCCGCGCGCATCTGGAGCATCAAAGCCCCAGCGAATCCGCGCTGGCCGGATTTGCCGACCCGCGCGTGTCGCGCGCCCTGACCGCTTTTCACCAAGCCCCGGCGAATGACTGGAGCGTCGAGGCGCTGGCGCGTGAGGCGGGCATGTCCCGCACCGCTTTCGCCCAGCTCTTTGCCGAGAAGATGGGCACCACGCCGATGCAATACCTCACCGACTGGCGGATGCAGATCGCCTGTCACGGGCTGACCGAAAGCCGCTGGAACGTCGCCGATGCCGCCGCCGAGGTCGGATATGCATCCGAGGCCGCGTTTTCCCGCGTGTTCAAGAAACAGATCGGGCTGTCCCCAGCGGCGTATCGGGCGATGCACTGATCCGGTGGATGATCTGAACGATCTGCAAGGTATTGCGAACGATCCGGGCTGATACGTTCGGCAACCTTCTCCTAGCTTAGAGCTATGCCAAGCAAGGAAAGGAATTCTCATGTCTGTCCGTTTTATCACCCGTAACATCCACGCCTATCTCGACTACCCCGTCGCCATTGCCCTGATGACGCTGCCCTTCGTGCTGGGTCTGGGCCAGTCCAACCCGCTGGCGCTGTGGCTGTCGGTCGTCACCGGGGTCGCGGCCTTTGGTCTGACCGTGCTGACCGATCACCATCTCGGGATCTGGCGCGTGCTGCCCTACAAGGTCCACCAGGCGGTGGACCTGACCGTCGGCATCGTGTTCCTGCTGGCCCCTGGCCTGCTTGGGTTCTCGGGTCTGGACGCGTGGTTCTACTGGCTGAACGGCGCGGCGGTTGTGGCCGTCATCTCGCTGAGCGCGCCCGAGCAAACAGCGGCGGCGTGAGCATGTTGTCCACAGGTGTCACAATATCATCGTGATACCTTCAAGAAACTGAGCCGTCTGTTTTACAAACGGGCGGCTCACTACCGCTCACCAATCGCGTGGCCTGCGATGGCCACCAGACAGGAGAGCACCCATGACCCGAATCCTTCGCCCCAACCGCCGCGCCTTTCTGGCCGGAAGCACGGCATTTGCCGCCTCGCTTTCAGTCCCTGCGATCAGCCGCGCGTCCTCGCGCCCAGTTTTTACGCACGGGGTGCAGTCGGGCGATGTCGATGCAAATTCGGGCATGATCTGGACCCGCACGGACCGCCCGTCGCGGGTGATGATGGAAATCTCGACCACCGAAAGCTTTGCTGATGCCCGTAAACTGTCGCCGATGGACGCGATCCCGAACAGCGACTTCGCGGTCAAGCGGCTGGTCGCGGGGCTGCCCTCGGATCAGGATATCTTTTACCGCTTCGTGGCCGCCGATCTGAGCGACATCAATGTCACATCAGAGCCTGTTGTGGGCCAATTCCGCACCGCGCCGACCTCGCGCCGCAATATCCGCTTTGCCTGGTCGGGGGACACCGCCGGTCAGGGCTGGGGCATCGACGACGAGGGCATGCGCACCTATGCGACCATGGCGCAGCACAAGCCCGATTTCTTCATTCACTCGGGCGACACCGTCTATGCCGACGGTCCGATGAAGGACGAGGTCGAAAAAGACGGGCAGGTGATCTGGAAAAACACCAAGCTGATTGACGAAAAGCGCAAGGTGGCCGAAACGCTGGACGAATTCCGCGCCCAATGGAAATACAACCTGATGGACGATCATGTGCGCGCGATGAATGCCGTCTGCCCGACCTTCTTCCAGTGGGATGACCATGAGGTAGTCAACAACTGGTCCGACGCCAAGGACCTGATCTCGGATGACCGCTATGCCGAGAAATCGGTGCATGTGCTGCAATCCCGCGCCGGGCGCGCCTTTCACGAGATGACGCCGCTGCGGATCACCCCGTCAGAGCCGGGCCGCGTCTATCGCAAAATCTCATACGGTCCGATGCTGGACGTGTTTTTCCTGGACCTGCGCAGCTATCGCGGCCCGAACGGTGCGTCGATGGAGGATGAGATCACCGATCAGTCCCGCATCCTGGGGGCGGAACAACTGGCCTGGCTGAAACAGGAACTGGCAGGCTCGAAAGCCACGTGGAAGGTGATCGCCTCGGACATGCCGATCGGCCTGATCGTCTGGGACAACTGGAAGGAAAAAGCCGGGGCCGAGGCCATTTCCAACGGCGACAGTGGCCCGGCGAAAGGGCGCGAACTGGAAATTGCCGATCTGCTGCGTTTCATCAGGACGGCTGGCGTTACTAATACTGTCTGGTTCACGGCGGATGTGCATTACACGGCCGCGCACTACTATGACCCTAACAAAGCACGATTTCAGGATTTCGAACCGTTCTGGGAGTTCGTGTCCGGCCCGCTGCACGCCGGTACTTTCGGGCCCAACGCGCTGGATGGCACGTTCGGACCCGAGGTGAAGTTCGTCAAGGCACCCACCGAGGATCAGGGCGCCAACCTGCCCCCTAGCGCCGGGCTTCAGTTCTTTGGCCTGGTCGATATCGACGGGGCCACGCAGCAGATGACCGTGCGACTGATGGACCGCGCCGATACCGAGCTGTGGTCGGTCACGCTGGACCCGCAAAAACAGGCGATCTGAGCCTCAAAAGCCACGGATCACGCCCCGGATACGTTCGGGGCGTTTTCAGGCTTGAAAATTCCGACTAAAATAATCAGATACACATCAACGCCAGATGCAGGTCATCCAGCACTTTCTTTCGGGGCGGTCTGCGGGCTTAGCGTATGGTAAGGTGAGGGCCAGCCACCGCCCCGGAAACGAAGACGGGCATGGATGGTACAGGGTTGATGAGGTCTGAAATGAGCGACTCGCTGGACGAAATCATGGCGCGGCATGATGCCGCCACGGCCTGCGGGTGCAATTGCTGCGACGACGATTACTGCGCCTATGTCGAACGGCAGAAACGGCAGGCCTTGCGAGAGGCCGGAACGGCAGCGGAAACGCTGCCCCAAAGCGCAGCGAGCCAACGCAGGTCGCTGCGCTATCAATTTGAACATCAAATGGCGCCAAGCGCCTGAGTTTTCAGAAATCGACACCGCGCTGGGCCTTGATCCCGGCCTTGAACGGGTGCTTTTCCTCGGTCATTTCCGTCACCAGATCGGCATAGTCGCGCAGCGCCTGAGGCGCGTCGCGGCCTGTCAGGAAGACGCTGGTTTTATCGGACCGCGCGTTCAGCCCTTTGATCACCTGATCCACGGACAGATATTCATAGCGCAGGGCGATGTTGATCTCGTCCAGCACCACCAGATCGTAGTCTCCGCTGGCCATAAGATCGCAGGCCTTGCCAAAGGCCGAGGTGGCCGCGGCAATATCGCGCTCGCGATCCTGCGTATCCCAGGTGAAGCCTTCGCCCATCGTGTGCCATGTCACGAGGTCGCGCTCTTCAAAGAAACGCCGCTCGCCGGTTTTCCATTTACCCTTGATGAACTGCACCACGGCAACTTTCTGCCCCCAGCCCAGTGCCCGGATCACCACGCCAAATGCGGCCGAGGATTTGCCTTTGCCCTTGCCGGTATTGATCAGAACCAGACCGCGCCCGGGATCGACTGCCTCGGACACTTTCTTGCGGTGCTTGGCCTGCACCTTCTGCATCTTTTCCTTGTGATCCTGCGCGTCGCTCATGGGGGCACCCTCTTTCTCTGTCCGGCCCAAACTAGGGGAGTTTGGCGAAAGGTAAAGTCACCCCTTGGGGTCGGTGACCGACCGGGCCTTGCCGCGCTCGAGCCCCAGCTGATGCTCGCGCCAGATCACCACGACATTGCCCGCGATGACCAGCGCGGCCCCGATCAGGATGGCCAGCGTCGGCCATTCATCAAACCAGACATAGCCGATGACAATGGCGAACAGCATGCTGGTATAATCATAGGGGGCCAGCATCGAGGCCTGCCCGAACCGGTAGGACGAAGTGATCAGAATCTGCGCCACGCCCCCCGTCAGCCCCATTGCGACCAGAATCGCCGCCTGTTCCCATGTCGGCATGGCCCAGCCCCAAAAGGCGGTCAGAGCCGACAGCAGCGTTCCCGTAACGCAGAAATAGAACACGATGGCCGCCGGGTGATCGACCTGAACCAGTTGCCGGATATGGATCTGCACAAAGGCGCGGGCGATGGTGGCCGCCAGCACGCAGAGCGCGCCGATGGTGGCGGCGACCTCGATATCGGTGCTGCCGAGGCGGGGCCAGATCATGATCAGCACGCCCAGCAGGCCCAGGGCGACGGCGCCGATGCGGATCATGCGGATGCGTTCGCCCAGCATCACCGCCGCCAGAATCAGCGTGAAGATGGGCGTGCCATAGCCGATGGCCGTGACCTCGGGCAGGGGCAGCAGGCTGAGGCCGGTGAAGGTCAGCGCCATGGCACCGGTGCCCAGAACGCCCCGCCAGAAATGGCCCATCGGCTTTTTGACGACAAAGCCCTGCGCCAGTTCCCCACGTGAAATCAGCCAGATGAGGATGACCGGTATGGCAAAGAGCGAGCGGAAGAACACCAGTTCCCCCGGCGGAAAATCCTCGGACAGGGCTTTGACAAGGGCTGACATCGACGTGAACAGAAACAGGGCGCTGAGTTTCAGCGTCACGGCCAGTACGGGTCGATGCGATGTTAACGATTTTGCCATCGGCGCGACCCTGCGCTTTTGCGGCGCAAAGATCAACGGCTGGGGTCAGCCGGTCACCCAGGATTGAGGCAGAGGATTGCCGATTTCCTCGGCGAAGTCTTCCAGAAAGCGGATCATGCGCGCGGTGCGCTGTTCCGCGATCTGTCTGCCGGTCTCGGTCAGCATGTCGCCCGGAAGATTCAGAAGTTTGACCTTCCAATGGTCGAGAGAGAAATGCAGATCGTCCAGCGGCCGGTTCAGCGCATACGGGTCGGCGGGATCGTAAAGCATACGCCCCAGCGCACCGGACACCGAGAAGTTCCGGGCAATCCCGATGGCCCCCAGCGCGTCCAGCCTGTCGGCATCGCGCAAAATGCGGGCCTCGGCGGTCTCGGGCGGGATATTGGCCGAGAAACTATGGGCTTCGATCGCGTGCCGGATGGCGGAAATCCGATCCCGGTCATAGCCCAGATCCCGCAGAATAGGCTCTGATTCCGACGCGGATCTGCGCGAGGCCATGTGCCGTTCGGGGTCGACTTTCGACAGGTTCACCAGATCGTGCAGATAGCTTGCGGCCAGCAGCACCGGCATGTCGGTCCGGTCATCGGCGATGGCCCGCGCGTTGACCCAGACCCGGTCCAGATGGGCCAGATCATGGGCGGGGTCGGTCTCCATCCGCTGCGCGACGATGCCGCGCAGGCGGCTGCGCAGATCAGCCGATCCGTCCACGGTTCTCTCCGATCTGGCCGCGATGCAGCAGCAGGTGGTCGAGGATCACGCAGGCCATCATCGCCTCACCCACCGGCACGGCGCGGATGCCGACGCAGGGGTCGTGACGGCCCTTGGTGATGATCTCGGTCTCTTCGCCGGATTTGGTGATGGTTTTGCGGGTGGTCAGGATCGACGAGGTCGGTTTGACCGCAAAACGAACCACGATGTCCTGCCCGGTCGAGATGCCGCCCAGAATGCCGCCCGCGTGGTTCGAGCTGAATTGCGGGCCGTTCTGACCCATGAAAATCTCATCGGCATTGGCCTCGCCGGTCAGTTCGGCGGCGGCCATGCCCTCGCCGATCTCCACGCCTTTGACGGCGTTGATCGACATCATCGCAGCGGCCAGATCGGTGTCTAACTTGGCATAAACCGGCGCGCCGATCCCGGCGGGGACGCCGCGCGCCACGACCTCAACGACCGCGCCGACCGAGTTTCCGGATTTGCGCAGGTCGTCCAGATAGGTGGCCCAGTCCTCGGCCGCCTGCGCGTCGGGCGTCCAGAACGGGTTCTGTTCGATTTGCGACCAGTCGAAATTGGCGCGGTCAATTTTGCGCGGCCCCATTTGCACCATATAGCCGGTGATCTGCACATTTGGCGCGATCTGTTTGATCGCTTCGCGCGCTAGCCCGCCAGCGGCGACGCGGGATGCGGTTTCCCGGGCGGAACTGCGCCCGCCGCCGCGGTAATCCCGGATGCCGTATTTCTGCCAATAGGTGATATCGGCATGGCCTGGGCGGAACTTGTCTTTGATGTCGCCGTAATCTTTCGAGCGCTGATCGGTGTTCTCGATCATCAGCTGCACCGGTGTGCCGGTGGTCTGGCCTTCGAACACGCCGGACATGATCCTCACCTGATCGGGCTCGCGCCGCTGGGTGGTGAACTTGTTCTGCCCCGGTTTGCGCTTGTCCAGCCAGTGCTGGATCATCGCTTCGTCGATGGCCACACCCGGAGGGCAGCCATCGACCGTGGCGCCCAGAGCGGGCCCGTGGCTTTCGCCCCAAGTGGTGACGCGGAAGAGGTGTCCAAAGCTGTTCATCGACATGGGGCATGCTCCTTTGCCGGTCGTGATTAGCCGGGAGTGCCTTGGGCCTCAAGCGGATTTCGGCAAAGGGGGGGAGGGGGCCAGCCCCCTCTTGAGCCTGCGGCTCAATTCACCCCCGGAGTATTTGGAAAAAGATGAAGCGGATCAGGTTGGCACTTTCAGGGCCTCACGGGTTTCGGTGATCCTGAGCGCGGCCTGGGCGGCTTCGCGGCCTTTCTCCACGAAATGGGCGCGGTAAATGGCGTTGTGGTGGTCGGTTTCCTGATATTGGTGCGGGGTGAGCGAAACGGACAGGACCGGCACGCCGGTCTCCATGCCAGCGCGCATCAGCCCGTCGACGACCGCCTGCGCCACAAAGTCGTGCCGGTAGATGCCGCCATCCACCACGAAGGCGGCGCAGGCCACTGCGGCATAGCGCCCGGTTTGGGCGAGATCGCGGGCAAGCAGCGGCATCTCGAACGCGCCGGGTACGTCGAAGACGTCAATCTGCTCGGCTGGGATGAGCTGCTGGAACCCGTCCAGCGCACGGTCGACGATATCGGAATGCCAGTTGGCTTTGATGAAAGCATAGCGGGTGTGTGTCATTTGGACCTCCTGAGTTACAGACACGGCACCCAAGGCGATCACGAGCAGGCGCGCCGGTTCAGCGGCGCGCTGCGCGTTCTCTTCCATCCGGACTTTCACCGTCGGCTCTGGCCTCTCACCAGATCTGCTTGTCACCCCGGATGATCCGAAGCCGCTCGCGGGCTTACGGGTCATGGCCCGCATACCGCCGGTGGGGAATTTCACCCCGCCCTGAGAACGGCGTGACCTTGCCAAGCTGCGGGCGGTTCTGCAAGAGGAACGTAGGAGGATCGCCATGCACCCCAACCCCGCCTTCCGCGCCGAGGAACGCGCGCGCCATATCGGTTTTGCCCGCGAACGCGCCTTTGGTGTTCTGGCACTGTCGACCGCAGAAGCTCCTGCTTTGAGCCATGTGCCTTTTCTGTTGGATGAGGATGGAGCTGTGGCGGACCTGCACCTTGTGCGGTCGAATCCCATCGTTCGGATGTTGCAACAGCCTGGCCGCGCCACAATCGCCGTGTCCGGGCCGGACGGGTATGTGTCGCCTGATTGGTATGAGATCGGCGATCAGGTGCCCACGTGGAACTATGTGGCCGTGCATCTGACCGGGCAGCTTGAGAGGCTGCCCCAGGAGTCTTTGCCGGACCTGCTGGACCGGCAGTCTGCGTTCTATGAGGCTCGGTTGCTGCCCAAGCCGCCATGGACCACCACGAAGATGTCTGACGACGCGTTGGCGAGGATGATGCGCATGATCGTGCCCTGCCGCATGCATATCGACGACATTCGGGGAACCTGGAAGCTGAACCAGAACAAGCCCGACGCGGTTCGGACGCGCGCGGCAGAGCGGGTCGCTGGCGGGATTGGGGCGGAACTGGATGCGCTCGCGGATTTGATGCGCGCGGCGGGTCAGACGGACGGCTGACGGGTTTTGTTTTGCCCCGGCTTCTGTACTGTGCCCCTTAGCCAAGGAGACCGGATATGAAGCTCTATCACAGCCCGACCTCGCCCTATGTCCGCAAAGTCATGGTTTTGCTGCATGAAACCGATCAGTTGCAGGATGTCGAACTGCAGACCGTCGCCAGCACGCCTGTATCACCGGCGGAACCGCTGATCAGCAAGGCGCCGCTGACCAAGGTTCCGGCGCTGGAGCGGCCCGATGGGCCAACCCTGTTCGACAGCCGGGTGATCTGTGCCTTTCTGGATGCGCGTGGGCAGGCGGGGCTGTATCCCGACGGGTCCGGGCGCTGGGATGTGCTGACGCTGGAGGCGCTGGCCGATGGCATTCTGGATGCCGCCTTGCTGATGACCTACGAGGACCGGCTGCGACCCGGGGACAAGCAGTGGGACGACTGGACCGAGGCGCAATGGGTCAAGATCGAACGCGCCTGCGCGGCGTTGAATCAGCGCTGGATGGCGCATCTGTCCGGATCATTGGACATGGGGCAGATCGCGGTGGGCTGCGCGCTGGGCTATCTCGACCTGCGCCATGACGCGCGGGGCTGGCGCAAGGGCAATGACGCCCTTGCTGCATGGTTTGCCGAATTTGACGCGCGGCCCAGCATGGTGGCGACGCGCCCGCCGTCGTGATTGCCGGGTTTAGGGCGCGGTGAATGTGGCCAGATAGGCGGCGATATCCTCGGCGCCCTTCTTCAGCTTGATGCTCATGTTCGGGCGGGCGGTTTCGTCATCCAGAAACGTCTGGATGAAACCGATCGGGTCCCTGGAATAGGTGGCGATGTTCTCTTCGGTCCAGATCAGACCTTCGTCGCCCGCGCGGATCATGTCGTCGGTGAACAGGCCGATGGGCAGGCGTTCGCTGCCATAGCGGTAGTCGTTTTCAGAACCCGCAACGCGGCCCACGACGCCATAGAGATTCGGGCCAGTGATTCCGCCCTTTACCAGCACCTCGCCATCTTTGATGATCGCGTGGCAGGATGAGCAGCGGTTATACAGTTTTTCGCCTTTTGCCGGATCGCCGGCGGCGGCGGCTTGGGTGGACAGGGCCGCCAGCAACAGCGTGGCGGCCAGGGGGGTCTTGAACATCGGGGGGTCCTGATTGGAGTACGTGTCATCGGGGCTTTCCGGTATTCGCGTAAAAAGTGCAACCGGAAACGTGGCTTCACCTGAGTTGAGAAAAAATCTATTTCTCAGTCGTGATTTATCGGTGAACAAACGCGCAGGGGCGGCGGGCTTCTTGTCCGATCCCGCATCAATCGGATCAGTTGCGTTGCGGTGCAGACGTGCCTGCTGGCGGGTTTGCGCGCTGTCTGCCGTCCCGGCACGGGGGCCGAATCGAATCGGCCCGATCCGGGGGGATCGGTAAAACTTGTGCCCGAGAATCATGAAAAAAGCCCGCCACGTTGTGGCAATATGCGCAGATGCGGCGTATTGCGCGTTTATGACCGCTAGACGAACTCTATTCTCCCCGATAGTAAGCGCGGTTAAGACACCGCATTCGTGCGGTGCGCGAGCTATTTGCCCGTCCGCGGGCGCCAGATAATCGGAGATAACCTCGTGTCCCACGCAGAAGACCACGAAGGCACCCGCAGAGATTTCCTGTACTACGTCGCTGGCGGCGCAGGTGTCGTTGCGACGGGGGCAGCCGTTTGGCCCCTGGTGAATCAAATGAACCCCTCGGCGGATGTGCAGGCGCTGTCCTCGATCCGTGTGGACGTAAGCGGGGTCGAGCCGGGCACGCAGCTGACCGTGAAATGGCTGGGCAAGCCGGTGTTCATCCGTCACCGCACCGGTGCCGAGATCCAGAAAGCGCAGGATCAGGATGCCGAAGGTGTGGGCGCGTTGCCTGATCCGCTGGCGCGGAACTTCAACCTGAATGCCGATGCCCCCGCGACCGACGCCAACCGCGTGATGCCCTCGCCCGAGGGCGAAGCGCCGGGCGCGTGGATCGTTCAGATGGGCGTTTGCACCCACCTGGGCTGTGTGCCGCTGGGCGATGCTGGCGACTTTGGCGGCTGGTTCTGCCCCTGCCACGGCTCGCACTACGACCTTGCCGGTCGTATTCGCAAAGGCCCCGCGCCTGAAAACCTGCCTGTCCCGCCCGCTGAGTGGGTCGACAACAGCACCATCAAACTCGGCTAAGGGAGAGCCTGATGTCCGGAATTCCCCACGATCATTACGAGCCGAAGACAAATGGCGAAAAGTGGCTGAACAGCCGCCTGCCGATTGTCGGCCTTCTGTATGACACCCTCATGATCCCAACGCCAAAGAACCTGAACTGGTGGTGGATTTGGGGCATCGTTCTGGCGTTCTGCCTGGCGCTGCAAATCGTCACCGGTATCGTTCTGGTGATGCATTACACCCCGCATGTCGATCTGGCCTTTGCCAGCATCGAACACATCATGCGCAACGTGAATGGCGGCTATATGCTGCGCTATCTGCACATGAACGGCGCGTCGCTGTTCTTTGTCGCGGTTTACATCCACATCTTCCGTGGCCTGTTCTACGGTTCGTACAAGGCCCCGCGTGAGATCACGTGGATCATCGGGATGCTGATCTACCTGATGATGATGGGCACCGCCTTCATGGGCTACGTTCTGCCTTGGGGTCAGATGTCCTTCTGGGGTGCGACCGTGATCACCGGCCTGTTTGGCGCGATCCCGTTTGTAGGTGAGGCGATCCAGACCTGGCTGCTGGGCGGACCGGCGGTGGACAATGCTACGCTGAACCGCTTTTTCTCGCTGCACTATCTGCTGCCGTTCGTGATTGCGGCGCTGGTGATCGTGCATATCTGGGCCTTCCACACCACCGGCAACAACAACCCGACAGGTGTTGAAGTGCGCCGTGGCTCGAAAGCCGAGGCCGAGAAAGACACGCTGCCGTTCTGGCCCTATTTCGTGATCAAGGACCTGTTCGCGCTGGCCGTCATTCTGGTCGTGTTCTGGGCCATCGTCGGCTACATGCCGAACTATCTGGGCCACCCCGACAACTATATCGAGGCCAACCCGCTGGTCACACCCGCCCACATCGTGCCCGAATGGTACTTCCTGCCCTTCTACGCGATCCTGCGCGCCTTCACCGGTGAGGTCTGGGTGGTGCAATTCGCCAGCTTCATCACCGGCGGCATCATCGACGCCAAGTTCTTTGGTGTGATCGCGATGTTCGGTGCGATCCTGGCGATGGCTCTGGCCCCGTGGCTGGACACATCCAGCGTGCGGTCGGGCAAGTACCGCCCGATGTTCAAATGGTGGTTCTACCTGCTGATCATCGACTTCTTCGCCCTGATGTGGCTGGGGGCGATGCCTGCGGAAGAACCCTATGCGACCTTCTCGCTGATCGCATCGGCCTACTGGTTCGCCTATTTCTTCGTGATCCTGCCGATCCTGGGAGTGATCGAAAAGCCCGAGCTTCCGCCGGAAACCATCGAAGAAGACTTCAACGCGCATTATGGCAAGGCGAACGCCGACGCCACGCCGGCCGAGTAAGAAGAGGGACCGGAAACATGTTCAAGAAACTTGCAATCGGTGCCGCGTTTGCCCTGGCCGTTACCCCTGCTGCGTCCTTCGCGGCAGGTGGCGGCGAGCAGCACATCGAAGACTTCGCATTCTCGTTCGAAGGCCCCTTTGGGACCTGGGACGAGCATCAGCTTCAGCGCGGGCTGCAGATCTATACCGAGGTCTGTGCCGCCTGCCACGGCCTGCAATATGTCCCCCTGCGTGATCTGGAAGCGCTGGGTTATTCCGAAGAAGAAGTTATCGCTTATGCGGCGACCAACTTCGAAGTCTTCGACCCCGAGTTGGACGATTTCCGCCCGGCGATCCCGACCGACCACTTCCCGGCCAATACCGGCGTCGGCGCACCGGACCTGAGCCTGATGGCCAAGGCGCGCGCGGGCTTCCATGGCCCTTACGGTCTGGGTATCAACCAGTTGGTCAAAGGCATGGGCGGCGCGGAATACATCGCCTCGCTGATGGACGGCTACACCGGGGAAGAAAAGGAAGAGGCAGGCACTGTCCTTTATGAAAACAAAGCCTTCCCGGGCGGCTGGATTTCGATGGCTCCGCCGCTGTCGGACGATCAGGTCGATTTCGCGGACGGGCACCCGGCAACCGTTGAAGCCATGTCCGAGGACGTTTCGGCCTTCCTGATGTGGGCCGCTGAGCCCAAGATGATGGAGCGCAAGACCGCAGGCTTTGTCGGCGTTCTGTTTCTGACCTTCCTGTCGGTGATCCTGTACCTTGTGAACAAGCGCCTGTGGGCCCCTGTGAAAGGCAAGAAATCGGTCTGACGGAACCGCATCTCTCAAAACGCAAAAGCCCGGCCACCAGCGCCGGGCTTTTTTTGTCTGCCCCAATCGGTGCTATACTGCCCTCGGCCCGCCCGCGGTCGGGTCGTTTTGAGCAAGCACATTTTCAGGAGGGGGAATTATGAGCGTTCAGTCGAATGCGGACAAACTGCGCGAAGCTTATGCCAAATGGAATGACAGCAAGGGCGCAGACCTGACGATGTGGGATCAGTACACAACCGACGATCTGTGCATGTGCTCGCTGGGCGAGGGGGATTACGGTCTGGAGTTCAGCTGCCGCCGACAGGGTCGCGCGCAGATGCACGCCTATCTCAAAGACCTGACCGATGCGTTCGAAATGCAGCACTGGACCCTGATGGAAACGGTGGAACAGGGCGACCGGGTGGTTGGCATCGGAACCACGGCCTGGACCCACAAGACCACCGGAAAACTGGCCGAGACCCGCGTGGTCGTCATTTGCCGCTTCCGGGATGGTCTGGTCTGCGAATACGAGGAATTATACGACACCGCCGCCGTTGCCGCCGCTGTCAGCTAAGACCCGTGGGTCAGGCGAGCAACTGCCCGTTTGCGTGGCCCGAGACCTTTGCCTGCACAATCTGCCCTTCGGTCTGAGGGGCTTTGAAACAGACTTCGGTGAATTGTTCGGTGCGGCCCATATGCGGGTTTTCCATCAGGATATGATGGGTTTTGCCGATCTGGGCGGACAGGTGTTTGCTGATCTGCGCCTCACCGACGGCACGCAGGCGGGCGGCGCGGTCCTTGATGATGATCCCGTTGACCTGCTGCGGGATACGGGCCGCGGGCGTGCCGTTGCGCTTGGAATAGGGGAACACATGCAGCCAGGTCAGGTCGCAGTCTGTGACCAGCTTCAGTGAATTCTCGAAATGCGCCTCGGACTCGGTCGGGAATCCCGCGATGATGTCCGCTCCAAAGGTCATGTCGGGGCGCAGTTTGCGCGCCTCTTCGGTGAAGCGGATGGCATCGTCGCGCAGGTGGCGGCGCTTCATCCGTTTCAGGATCAGGTCATCGCCATGTTGCAGCGACAGGTGCAGATGCGGCATCAGGCGCGGCTCGGTCGCGATGGCCTGAATCAGGTTCTCATCCACCTCGATCGAGTCGATTGAACTGATCCGCAGGCGCGGCAGGTCGGGCACCAGCTTGAGTATCCGCATCACCAGATCGCCCAGCTTGGGCTGCGCCGGCAAATCCGCGCCCCATGAGGTCAGGTCCACACCGGTCAGCACAACCTCGTTATAGCCCCGGTCCACCAGCCGCTTGATCTGGTCCACCACAACGCCCGCAGGCACACTGCGCGAGTTGCCGCGGCCATAGGGGATGATGCAGAAGGTACAGCGATGGTCACAGCCGTTCTGAACCTGCACATAGGCGCGCGAGCGGGTGCCGAACCCGTCGATCAGATGGCCTGCGGTTTCCGTGACGGACATGATGTCATCGACCTGCACCGCCTCGGTCTGGCCGATGAAATCGGCGGCCATGCCTTTCCAGGTCTCGGGCTGCATCTTCTCGGTGTTGCCGATCACCGCGTCGACCTCTTCCATCCGGGCAAAGGTCTCGGGTTCCGTCTGGGCGGCGCAGCCGGTCACGATCAGGCGCGCATCGGGGTTTTCGCGGCGCAGTTTGCGAATCTCCTGCCGGGCCTTGCGCACAGCCTCGGCGGTGACAGCGCAGGTGTTGACCACGACCGCATTGCTGAGCCCGGCCTGCTGCGACAGTTCTTTCATCGCCTCGGTCTCATAGGCGTTCAGGCGGCAGCCCAGCGTGGTAAACTTCGGCGGGTTCATCCCAGCGACTCCAGAAATTCCGGCGTCAGCGTGCCGGAAAACACATGCGCCGTGGGTCCGGTCATCCAGACACCATCCTCGCCCCAGTCGATCCGGATCGTGCCGCCATCCAACTCGATCTGCACCTTGCGCCCGGTCAGCCCGCGCCGCGCGGCGGCCACAGCGGTCGCGCAGGAGGACGAGCCAGACGCCAGCGTGATCCCCACGCCGCGCTCCCAGACGCGCATGCGGATATGATCCGCGCCGATGATCTGAGCCACCTGCACATTGGTGCGTTCCGGATAAAGTGGATGATATTCATACCGCGCACCGAACTCGGCCAGCGGGATCGCCTCGGCATCCTCGACGAAAAAGGTGCAATGCGGGTTGCCCATGCCGGTCGCGGTCGGGCCGCCCTCGATGGGCAGTTCCAGCGTATCGACCTCTTCCGCCAGCGGGATCTCGTGCCAGTCCAGCTGTGGATGGCCCATATTGACCGAGGTCAGCCCCTCACCCGCGTCGCGCGCATAAAGCGTACCGCGTTCGGTTGTCAGGGTCAGGTCGGATTTGCGGGTCTCGTCCATCAGAAACCGCGCGATGCAGCGCGTGGCGTTCCCGCACGCGGCCGAGGTCGACCCGTCCGCGTTGTAAAACACCAGATGCGCATCCGATTCGCCGTTTTCGATCACCGCAAGCTGGTCGAACCCGACCCCGAACTGCCGGTGCCCGATTCCCCGTGCCAAGGCGGGCGTCACCGCAACAGGCTGCGCGCGCGCATCCACAATGACAAAGTCATTGCCCAGCCCGTGCATCTTCATAAAGGGCAAACCAGAGTTCGGTATTTGTTGCATGGCGGGCATATAACGCTGCCGTTTGAATGAATCCACCCTGTAGCGCAGATTCCGGAAAAAAGGTCTTGACCCCCCCGCGCCACCCACCTAATTAGGCCGCCTATCGGGGCGCTGGACATAAGGTAATATCCGGCGAAACGAGGTGCAAAATAAGGTCTTGAACCCGATCGGGAAAATGCCTTAGACAGCGCCACGGATCGACAAGATCCATCAAAAGAGTGGGCCGTTAGCTCAGTTGGTAGAGCAACTGACTTTTAATCAGTGGGTCGCAGGTTCGAATCCTGCACGGCTCACCACTTTTTTCCATTTTAGAATAATACGTTGCGTCCTGATCTGCACGGAATGAGGTGGAACTCGCCGCAACACATTGCGCTGTTGGGGGACACATGGGGGACAAAACCTCACAACCGGGACACTTCTTAAGGATTTCGATTGAGAATTGCACAAGTCAGAATTAGGCGCCTAATTGGGTCGTTAAATGACCTGCGATGATTTTGTGTAGCGGAGTCAGGTCCAGGTTGCCGCTTTCAAGTGATTTGTCGACTTCTTTTAAGGCCAGCACGTATTCGTCGCGGTTGGATCGTAGCAGTTCTGGGAGAATGGTGTCGCCTTCCAGCCACCCACCTAATTTTACACAAAGAACAAAATATGAAGCCGCTCTGGCTGTGCGACCATTTCCATTGATGAACGGGTGAATGTGGTTCAGTTTCCAAAGAACGAAAGCAGACAGCTCCACGGGGTCAGCAGTATCCCATTGCCTGTTAACTAAGTTAACAAAGTCATCCATGAGGTCAGGAACGCGATGATGCGCTGGTGGTAGGTAGTCTCCTACTTCAACTTGGCATGGCCGAAATTGTCCAGCATTCGTATGAAGGCAAGCGATTGCATGAAAATTGATTGCTTTAACAATCGTTTGCGAAAGAAAAGGCCTGCCAGTGGCCATGCTTGTAGACACAATGGATTGTAGAAACCCATAGTGTCTCTCACTGTTAGAAACTTCCAGTGTCTTGTAGATGGGGTGGTTTTCAGTCCCCGTAATTTCAAAAAGTATCAATTTAAGCCGGTTCGCCGTCTAGTTTCTTCAGTTCTTTCTCAACAAATTCACGGGTTATAGAGCTGTCACTTTTGAGGGAGCCCATGATGAAGGAAACTTTCTGTCGGCGCATTTGTTCCGCCGATAGCTTCTTGCCAGCGGACTTCCGCAACGCCTTTAGAAGGGACGGGTCAGTTTTGATTCCAGTCATAGAGCCCTCCATTTTGTGTTCGTACCAAAGCAAGTAAACATCATCTTGTGGAAAACGTGTGTCCGTTTTCTTAATTCGTCACACTTTATTATGGCAACATTCCCTGAAAGATTCAATGAATGATTCCAATTGCTTAAATGGCGATAAAACTCGATTCTTTCAATGGGTTAGCAAAAACGTGGTGCGTCTACTCAAGAAAAAGTTTCCGAATGAGAGCTCGCCAAGACCAACGGCGGCTCCTTCGGAAACGACCGAATATCGAACCACTTGAAACACGTACCATCTGCATTCCGCTTGTCGCCCATCAGAAGGTGTGCGCCAGTCGTCCTATGTCGTATCAGCGCCGCTCTGAACGCGCGTAGGTCAATCAGCCACCAGCTATCAATCAACTGCCCATCTGCCCCCGCATGGCCGTAGAACATCCAGTCTCCGTGGCCGTTTACAATCTTGGATAGCTCGGTCTCTGCGCCTGTTGGCAGCTTGGCTCTGATGGTGAACTGGTGCGGGTATCTCGTGGCAAACCCATGCCGCCGGACTCTGGCCGCTATGCGCATGTCCTTGGCGTCCAGCATCAAAAGGTCAGTGGTTTGGAAGTGGTCCAGCGGGTCAGGCGCGGCCTGCAGGATATGGCCGCCGATGATGCGCTTTATCTCAGGCAGGAACTGGTCCGACCAGTGCCGGTTGACGGTGTAATAACTCATATCAAATCTCAAACATGAAAACGGGCGCAGGAAATGCCGCGCCCGAAAGTGAAGTTGGATCAAGCTGCCTTATCGTTTGTTTCTCCTTTCTTCTGATAATGGGCAGTTTCCAACCGGTCGATTGCATCAGCGGCCAGTTCCGCGATGGCTTCGAGCAAAGCGTCGTAGCCACCCTTGTTGACCAAATCGATATTCATCGCCGAGTCACTGGCGGCAATCCCAACCCGACACAGGTTGAAGATGTCGTAGCAGTTACGCTCAGGCGTCCGAGAAACCTTCGAGTCGTAGATTTCGTGTGTGTCGTTCATGACGCCAACTCCGGTTCGTTCACTGAATCCAGCGCAACGTTGAGCTTGTGAGCCCGCTCCTGCGCTATGGTCAGGACTTCCACCATGTCTTCTTGCCCATCAGCGCTGCTGCGCAACGCGATAGACGCGTCCAGTAAGCATTCAACTATTAAGGCCTCTTGCTGCAATTCGGCACGAGTGCACCCTTTTCTGGGATAAGAAAAAACTTCTCCGTTCGCGCTGGCGCGTTGTTCTGGCATTGCTATGTCCTCCGGTTGCCGTTTGGTATCGTACGTGGTACTAAAAGTATATGGGGAGTAATGCTCCCATTGCAATACCAAAAGTACCATATAGGACCTACAAAGTATCATGCACTATGCGGATATCACACCTCAACACACTAAGGCCGCGCGAATGCTGCTGGGTTGGTCGCAGGGAGATTTAGCTGAAAAAGCAGGAATCGGAAGTTCAACAGTAAAGCGTCTTGAAGCCAAGCCACAGGCAATGCGGAATGCGGACCTTTCCACAAAGGTTGCGATGTACAACGCACTTAGTGCCGCAGGCATCGAGTTCCTCAACAGTGGAGAGCCGGGCGCTAGGCTTCGAAAGTCGCCACAAGAGATTGTTCGCTTGCAGCCGGGAAATTAGGTCAACGACCCCGCTTCGGCGAAGTATTTTGTTCCCCTCCAAGGGGAACTGCGCCCGGCTGTTGGGCCCGCTAATCCCGCTAAACTGGTTTTTCCTCATTGGGCGTAAATCGCTTCGCCGTCACATCAAGCTAAACTGCTGTAAATTCGGTTGCTGATGAGCCGTCAGCCTTCTACGTCGCACATTATTATCGATATGAACCATTCACTGAGGCCTGCTGAGTTTGGCAATTCGGCCACTGCGCCTACATCTGCGTTTTCAAGGGCTTCACGAATTTTGGGCAACTCGCCTTGCTCAGCATGGTCAGAATCAAAGACAATCGTCGTTTTTCCCGCAAGGGTTTCGAAGGGTATTTCATTAAAGAGGTTCCAGCGCCCAAGCGAGATATTCCCAAAACCGTCTGTGTCCCGCAGACTTGAGGCGGCTTTTTGGGCAAGGGTGCGATCCAACGTACTGCAGACATAAAGGCCAATGTCGGTCTTTGAGGGATCGCCTCGGTCAACTGATCCAATTGTGAGGTTCGAAAGCGTTACAGGAGTAGAAAAATCTGCATTTAGTGCGTCCGATGCCTTGCAATCTAGAGGCGCTTCAGAGTGAGTTGCCAGCACACCACAAGCCCACAAGCGATAGGTATCACCAACCTGTTCACGCCTAAGCTGAAGCATTTCAAACGCGATGCGCATCTCTTGCACGTCAACCGCCCGGTCTCGAACCTCAACATCCAACAGGCCAGTGTAGACGGCTCCAAGAGAGCCAAGTATACCCCCGAAAAAACCCAATACCGGCGCGAGCCACGCGCGCTTCCCCTGAAGCTCATCAACATTTTTCGACATACCTGATCCTGTGTTCTTTTTGGTCTGTAAGAGCCGAACGGGCCGGGCTGAATAAGATTTCCCTCCAAACACGCGTAAGGCGAATTACAAAGGGGTAATTTGGGCTTTCACAATGGTTTCACCGTGTCAGAGCGCGCGATTCCATACAAGAGCTTGGTGTTTAGCGGTCACCCGAAACTTTGCTGCGCTTCAAAGGTCAGGGTACTATCAGGCTGGAACTTCTGTCACACAGTTAGGGTCAGGATGCATTGATTTCGGCTGCGCTGCGTGATTCACGAGTTGGAAAACGGAGCGGTGACATGAGCGACCTTTTCTGGCTGAA